>JACCWN010000056.1 GCA_013697625.1 Legionella sp. | reverse complement strand
AATTTAACTCTGGCATCCGCAGTTGTAAATTGCCAATCAATTGTGGCTTCTTCTGCATTTCTTTGTTTGTTCCACTCGGATATTTCGCGAATAAAAGTCTCTTTATCAGGAATCCGTCTATCAAGACATTGTCTGCTCAAATGGCTTAATTCAATTTCAGCCATATTTAACCAGCTTCCATGCTTAGGCGTATAATGAATTTCAAGTTTATCTAAAATTCTCTTAGCCTCTGCTGGTTCAAAAGCTTCATACAAGGATGAACCAGCATGAGTATTCAAATTATCCATTACTAATACAATTTTATCAGCTGATGTATAATCGTTATCAACAAGTTCTTTGATAAAATATGCCCAGTCTGTTTTCTTGCGCTGATCAGTTACCTTTGTTGTTCGTTTTCCTTTTAACGGCTCGCAACTTAAAAAGATATTACAAGTCCCATTTCTTTCATATTCTGCATCATAGCGCAAACTCTCACCGGGGCTTGGCGGTATTGGCGTTCTTGTTTCCTTGAGCAACTGCTTACTTGTTTCATCCATACAAACAACTGGACGCTTTGAATCATACGGTTGTTTATAAATATCCAAAACATCTTCCATTTTGCAAACAAATTCAGCATTAGCTTCAGGGATACACCATTCTCTTTTCTGCCATGGCTTTATTTCGTTTTTTTTAAAACCCTGCAAATTGTTGCAGGTGATACACTATCAATGATCTCCAAGGCTACCAATTTATTCGCCAACAATTTTAACGTCCACCGACTTCGACCTTCCGGAGGCCTTGAGCAGCATAATGCGACTAAATAAGCCTCTTGTTCTCCGTCAATTTTACGAGACTTTGGATTAGCATGTGGCCGACGTGATAGCGCAGAATCCATGCCTTCTTCAACAAATCGTTGACGTATGCGAGCCACCGTTTTACTACTTACATGCATTTCTGTAGCTATTGCTTCATCTGTTTTTGGTTTTATTTTTGTATCATTTTCATCTGCAGATAATAAAACTCGCGCGTGCATTAATTTATTTGCTGCCTTTTTCCCAACCCGTATCAGGGCCAATAATTCACCCCGTTCTTCTGATGTGAGTTTTACGATATACTTATCCATGTGTGCTTCTTTCCAATGCGCTTCAAGAACGCGGAAGGTTAGCACACTTCACTTTAGCAAGACAGAATCACTGAAACGTTGTACTAGGTTTGATTGGCAAATAAACCCGTACAATAAGGCCACTGCCTTCACCCGGTGAGCTAAGGGTGATTCTCCCATCATGAAGTTCACAAATTTGCTGAACTATTGCCAAGCCAAGCCCACTTCCAGGGCTTTTATTTCCTAATACGCGAAAAAATCTTTCAAATACACGCGCTTGAAGCTCAGGAGGGATACCTGGCCCATTGTCAATTACCTCAAGAATCACATCACCTTTTTGTTTAAGCAATGTAACTAAAATGCGACCATTTTCATTGCTATAGCGAATGGCATTGTCAACAAGGTTTCGTATCAATATGCCTAGGGCTGTAGCATTACCCTGAATGGTAGGGATTTTTTTGCCTTTATCGTATTCTAATTCAATTTGCTTTTCTACTGCAGCAGGAGCCAACATGGCCAATATTTCACGAGTAAGCTCACCTAAATTAACCTCACTTTCGTCATGTAATCCGTTTGCTTCAGGAACTTGGCTCATGATAAGCAGCTGTTGCACTATGTGTGTACTACGATTTACCGAGGCAATTAACTTTTGTAAGGCTTTATTTTTTTCTTCGATATCATTGGAGTTTAATGCCACTTGAGCCTGGGTTTTTAGAGCCGCTAAAGGTGTTCGCAATTCATGTGCAGCATCTGCAGCAAAACGTTTTTCACGCTCAAAGCCTTCCTTTAATCTAAAAAATAATTTGTTAAGCTCATCTATCACAGGTTTGATTTCTTCAGGAATTTCTTTTAAATCAACTGGTTCTAAATGAGTTGGCGCGCGATTTGAAACTTCTTCAGCCACCTTATCCAAACTATCTAAACCTCGACCAATGATAATCCAAATCAATAAACCAGATAAAGGAAAGGTTAGTAACATGATGTAAAGATCATCTTGAGCAATACGATGTCCCAGCTCATTTCGCGTATCGTAGCGTTCCGCTAGAACAGTTCGAGTTCCGGCTGCATCATTATAAGTAGTAAATAGGCGCCAATTTTGTTTGTGAATTTGTTTATCACTAAATCCAACGGCTTCGGTTGTGAGTGGTATTTTAGGGGCAGTCAGGGAATGTAATAATAATTTACCGCTTTTAGTCCAAACCTGAAAATTAAATTTGTCTAAATAATTTTCTGGAGGTTGATTATTTAAAAATCGGTTTCTATAGTAAGTTTCAATTTTTTGTGGAATTGTTTCTAAAGCACTTTGAATTTGACCCAGTGGACGTTGGTGTAAGTCATCCCCAAGCAGTGCTTGGTATGACAAAGCAGATACGGCCATAAGTGTATCTAGATGATCTTGAATATCTTTTTGATCTAGATAATAATTACCAATGGCAGTCAATGTGGTGGTGATGGTGATTGCTAGTAATAAATTGATCAACAAAAATTTACGGATTGATGATTTCACAAAATAGCACCATCATTTTTTTCCGCCATGTAACCTACGCCTCGTATTGTGCGAATGAAATTGGCATTGAGTTTTTTACGTAAATTATGAATATGTACTTCCAAGGCATTGCTATCTACGTCTTCTTCCCAGCCATAGATGCTTTGCATGAGTTGTTCTCTGGATAATACATGGCCACTATTTTCAAGTAGTTTTTGAAGTAGTGCAAATTCTCGGCGGGGCACATTCACCGTGACATCATCCACTAAGACCGAATGAGCTGCAGGGTCTAAGGTAATATTTTTATATTGAAGGACGGTTTCAGCGCGACCTTGTGAGCGTCTAACCAATGCGCGGATTCTTGCGCTTAATTCGTTCAGATCAAAGGGTTTGATAAGGTAATCATCTGCGCCACTGTCAAGGCCTTTGACTCGGTCTTCGACAGATTCGCGTGCTGTGAGAATGATAACTGGGGTTACATTGCCATCGTGTCGAATGCTTTGTAATAAAGCTATCCCAGACAATTTTGGAAGACCTAAATCAAGAATAATCAATTCAAAAGATTCTGATTTAAGTGCTGCTCGGGCTGCATCTCCATCTTTTAGCCAATCAACGATATAGCCAAATTGAATCAATCCTGTTTTAACTGCATCACCGAGTAATTCATCATCTTCAACAAGTAATAATCTCATGGCTTTCACTCATAAAGGAGGGTTACTCTAAGACCCTATTGTTTTTCCAGAGCTTTTTCATCCATATGTTTGGTTAAGTATAAGGCTTGTATAAATACGAAAATTAAAGTAAAACCTACGCCACCAAATAATTTAAAATTTACCCAAGTATCTGTATCATAGTAATGGGCAACATATAAATTTAGGGCGCCCATGAATACAAAGAAAATAGTCCAAGCAGTATTCAGTCTTAGCCAGATATTTTTCTTCAAAGATACATTGGCATCCATCATTCGTTGAATCAGCGTTTTCTTTCCAAGAAATCCAGAACCAAAAAATACCAAAGCTGTTGCCCAATAAATACCCGTCGGTTTCCATTTAATAAACAGGGGGTTATGGAAAAAGAGGGTGGCACTGCCTAAGATCATGATGATAGCTAAGCTAATTAAATGCATTTTTTCAAAATGTTGAAATTTCAGACGATAAAGCACTACCTGACTTACCGAGGCAATCATAGCTACTGCTGTAGCGGTATAAATGTCAGTAAATTTAAAAACTATAAAAAATAAAACTATTGGGAAAAAATCAAATAGTAGTTTCATAATGTTAAAATAAAATAAAGGTACTTATATTATAACACAATTTTTTTAACAGACTTGCAAGCTTATTTGTAAAAACAAAAAAAATCTTAGGTTGTGCTGACTTTCCATAATATCAACTGTTGTCCTGGCTGTAATGGTTGGTTGCTGGATAAATTATTCCAAACTTGTATCTCTTTGCTACTCACACCATATAAGCGCTCTAAAATTTTATAGCTTTCATGAGGTTGTACAATATGAATTAAACGACGTTTTTTTGATTCAATGATTCTAGGTTTCAATGGCGAGGCTGATTGAGTCATTACAATGGCAGGTGTATGAATACTACTTGGGATTAAAATCACATGTCCAGTTTGGAGACCCTTAGATTTCAAAAGATTTAATTGTTTTATTAAATTCTCTGTAGTGTGGTATCTGTATGCAATATTAGCCAAATTATCACCAGGCATGATTTGATGTTTTATCCAACTTATGCGTTTGTCCATAGGCATGTGCGCAAGATTAAAATTAAAGCTTTGGACCATTTGCTTTGGAATTAATAAATTAAAAGGTTGATAGGGCGCTGTTGCCCAACGATTATAGCCTGGATTAAGTTTGATCAACTCTTTGTAACTGATTCCAGCCAATTTAGCAGCCCGACTGAGGTCGATTTGACTGCCCACATTAACTTCCTCAAAGTAAGGTTGATAGGCTATTCTAGGTAATTGGATTTTATACTGTTGGGGGTTTTTAATAAGTTCTACTAAGGCTAAAAAACGTGGCACATAAATTTGTGTTTCTCTTGGCAGCTGAATGGACCAGACATCATATGGTCGGTGCGCATTTTCAAAGGGTTTGATTGCACGCGAGATAGCACCACCACCAGCGTCATAGGCTGCTATGGTCAATATCCAATTGCCACTGACCAGTTTATTTAAATAGCGCAAATAATTCAATGCAGCATCTGTAGAGGAGCGAATGCCGCGTCTACCATCATACCACCAATCCTGCCGCAAGCCCAAATCACCCCCGGTGGCTGGCATCAATTGCCACAGGCCTGCTGCACCTTTGTTAGAATAGGCAAAGGGATTGTAAGCACTTTCAATCATAGGTAATAAGGCCAGTTCTGCAGGAAGATTTCTTTGTTTAAGTTCTTTTAAGATATGATAAATATAAGGTTCAGATTGTCGACAAGCTGTCTGTATGTAACCAGGATGGGCCACCAACCATCGGATTTGTTTTTGAACTTCTGGACGCCTCACTTCATAATTTAGATGACATCCTTGACGCAAGGCCGCCCAAACATCATTTACCGCTTGTGCTTCCGAGAACCCAGGCAATGTAAATAAGAAAAAAAATGTGATAATGAACCACTTGAATTTCAACAGTCAAAACTTTTAAGAAATAAGAAAGGATTTTAGTTTACTAAAATTTCAGGAAAGATGAAACCAAGGCTGTTTTTTGATTTGCTAAGTAGTCGCTGGCGCGAACCTCATTTTATCTCTTAGTTCGACGTCCCGCGGGCATGTCATTACCCACAAGTAGGAAATGATTGATGAATAAGATAATGTCGTCCCGGAATTTAGTTGTGACTTGGCAAGCTTGCGAGCTTAGTCACACTTAATGTCCGGGATCCATCCAGCAGCCGACACAATGCTAGTTTCATAATGGATCCCGGACATTTAGTGCTGCCAAGCTCGCAAGCTCGCCAGGCAGCACTAAATTCCGGGACGACATACTTATGGGTAATGATATGCCCGCGGGACGTCGGGACTGGGTAAAAATCAATTACGCGCCAGCGACTAAGTATTTAAATGCTTGAACGTTTTATTAATGTTGTCATTAATTTTTCAATGGTATTAACATGGGGTTTTTCTTGCATGAGGATTGCTTGAATTCGTTCCTCACAATAGGTTTTTACTTCTCTATCAGGCAGTATATAAAACCGTTTTTTATCCACTTCAGCAAGGATATGTTGGGCAACATCCAGTGCTTGTTTAGAGTGGGTTAAAAGATTTTTTAATGATTCACGAAAGACAGAAGGAGTAGCTGCAGATTGACTCAATAACCCTGTATCTGTAAATGAAGGAAATACGATGGATACATCCACAGGTTTATTCAAACGCTGCAGATCAAAAAAAAGAGATTCTGATAAAGCCAATACAGCGTGCTTTGACATGGCATAAGCAGCCATCTGCGAGCCTGAACACAGGGCATAGAGGCTTGCCATATTAACAACATGGGAACGAAAGGGCTGACCGAATAATAAAGGACTGAATGCTTGAATCATAAAAATCATACCAAACAAATTGATGTTCATCAGGGTCTGCAAGGATTGTTTTTCAATTGTCCAAATTGGAGCCAGCTCTCCAATAATACCAGCATTGTTGAATAACCAATCTACTCGACCTATGTCTGTTTGAATTTGTTGCGCTAATTGATGAACCTCTGCTTCATTGCTGACATCACATGCCAAGGCTGTGACCTGTTTAGGATATTTCTCTAAACACAGCCTGGCTTGATTTTGAAGGGCTAACTGATTGTTGTCGACCATAACGACTTTTACCCCTTTTTCAAGATAAACTTGGGTTAAAGCTAAACCAATGCCGCTTGCAGCACCTGTGATGATCGCAACTTTCATTTAATTCCTTAGGCTTTTGCTATACTGTATTTAACATTAATTACTAAGGAGCATAAATGAATATCAAAGAAATACCCAAAACTCCCGATGAATATCCTGTGGAACAACCCATTGACTATCCTCCAGAACCAAACCCAACAGAACCAACCTATCCTGGAAAACCTGAACCTAATCCCAGTAACCCAATTGAGCCTACTTTAACCTTTTTTCAGCTGAGATAGCGCCAATCCAGGGTCTACGGCTTTCATCAAACTTTCGCCCACAAGAAAGGAGTCAATACCATGCGCTTGCATTAGCATCACATCCTCATGGGTATGAATGCCACTTTCAGTGATGAGGATTTTATCAGCAGGAACAAAAGGTTTTAATTGAATACTTAATTGAATATCAATAGAAAAATCATGCAAACTTCGGTTGTTAACACCAATTAAAGGCGTGGGCAGGCAAAGGGCACGTTCAAGCTCCGCTTGGTTGTGGCTTTCTACCAATACAGCCATATCCAATTCTTGAGCTAATATGCAAAATTCTTTTAATTGAACATCATCTAATAAAGCAACAATCAATAAAATACAATCCGCCCCCAATGACCAGCTTTCATGGATTTGATAAGAATCTATTATAAAATCTTTACGTAAAATAGGCAGGTTACTTGCAAGTTTGGCTTGAGATACATAGGCTGGATCCCCTTGAAAAAATTCCCTATCTGTCAATACAGATAGACAACAAGCTCCATGCTGAGCGTAGCTTGTAGCAATCTTAGCCACATCGAAATATTCGCGAATGACCCCCTTGCTTGGAGAGGCTTTTTTGATTTCAGCTATGATTGCAGGCTTTGAAGCAGAGATCATTGCCTGGATAAAATCATTCTGTATCAGTTGCGCGGGTCTTAGAAGTTTTGTTACGGGTAACCTTTCTTTAGCAACAGCTACTTCCTGTAACTTATATTGGGCGATACGATTTAATATGCTGTTCATCATGGGTTTTTATCACTGAAGGATTGTGTTAAATCACGTAGTTTGTAAAAGCAAGCCAAAGCTTTACCCTCATCAATGGCCATTTTAGCTTGATCTAAAGCATGGACAAAGGAGAGATTGTCTTTAGCACAATAAATAGCTGCAGCAGCATTGAGTAAGACAATGTCTCGAGCGGGGCCCTGTTTTCCTTTTAAGACATCTTGTATCATGATAAGACTTTGCGCCGGGGAGTCTACGATGATGTTGTCTAAAGATTGGTGTTTTAAGCCATAATCTTCTGGTCGAATTTCCCAGGTGGACACCTGCCCTAAATTGTATTCTAGTACCTGTGTGGGTGCAGCTATGCTTACCTCATCTAAACCGTCATCAGCATTGATTAAAAGGCTTCTTTCACTACCCAATTGGGACAACACTTGTGACAAAGGCCTAAGCCAATGGCTTGAGAAAACACCTACAACTTGCCTTTTTACATTGGCAGGATTAATCAAAGGTCCTAATAAATTAAAAAAAGTACGGATTCCCAATTGTTCACGCGCTGTGCGTACATGTTTCATGCCCGGATGAAAATGAGGCGCAAATAAAAATGCAAGATTGCATTTTTTTAAACACATTTGTATATCGCTGTCAGTCAGTTGGAGTTTGAAGCCGGCATGCTCTAATACATCTGCGCTGCCACTGCGGCTTGAAACGGCGCGATTGCCATGTTTGGCCACAGGAATTCCAGCTGCTGCAAGCACAAAACATGTGGTAGTAGATATGTTAAATGTATTTTTTAAATCCCCTCCAGTCCCTACGATATCCATGAGGTTGTTACCTAGATCAATTGAATAAGCATGGCTTTGCATGAATTGAGCGGCAATGGTAAGTTCTTGGGTGGTTTCACCTTTTACTCGCATGAGAGCCAAAAAAGTAGCAATCTGACAATCCGAATATTCACCAGTGATGCAGCTATGCATCACTGCTTGCATCTGGAGAGGATCTAAGTTTTTTCGAGCAATCAATTGTTCAAACAATAACTTGGGTTTCATGGTGTGTTTTTCTATAAAGTGAAATCTTCGCCTAAGTATACCGCACGTACTTGTTGGTTTGCCAAAATGTCCTCAGGCGTGCCTTCGCATAATATGCTACCTTGACTTACAATGTAAGCACGTTCACAAATATCCAGCGTTTCTCTTACATTATGGTCGGTTATTAGCACCCCTATTCCCTTGCTACAAAGGTGCAAAATAATTTTTTTAATATCAATTACAGAAATGGGATCTACCCCTGCAAAGGGCTCATCCAATAAGATAAACAAAGGTTCAATGGCCAAGGCTCTTGCAATTTCTACACGCCTTCTTTCTCCACCGGATAAAGCCATACCTAAACTGTTAGACAGATGTGAAATATGGAATTCTTTAAGTAACAAATCCAATTTTTCCTCTCGAGCCTGTTGATTTAAATCTTTTCTTAGCTCAAGAATGGCTGAAATGTTATCTGCAACCGTAAGCTTTCTAAAAACAGAGGCTTCTTGCGGCAAGTAGCTTATCCCTAGTCGAGCTCTTTGATGCATGGCATATTGGGTAATGTCCTTGTTGTTTAATATGATTTGCCCTTCGTCACAAGATTGCAGGCCTACTATCATATAAAAACATGTGGTTTTGCCTGCTCCATTGGGACCAAGCAGCCCAACACATTCGCCTTGTTGGATATGAATGTTGATTCCATTCACTACTGTACGTGAATTAAAAGATTTTTTAATATTTTTTGTTTCTAGTACGTTCATAGTAGTTTTTTTTCTGGGTAAATGATGATATTGGTTCGAAGGGTGCCTTCACTTTGAGAAACTACGTGTTGCTTTATTGTATCGTAGGTTATAATGGCCGCTGAAAAAGAATTATTACCCTGAACCACCCGCGCAGCCCCCTTTAACTCTATCAAATGTCTTTGTGGATAATAACGAATACTATCTGCATAGGCATGTAAGGGAGGTTTATTTGCTTCGGTTTCTGCCCAATAATGGGCTTGATTGTTTTTAGATCCATTGGCAATGGCTAAAGTCAGTTGATTTTTATCTGTTACTTTTGTAATTGCATTGTCCGCTCGAATATGTGTTGAACCTTGATTAAATTGTACATTGCCGGTGTAAATCCCTTGGTGTTCTTTTTGACTGAGATTGGCTGAGTCTGCAAATACTTGTATTGGCTGCTCTTTATCAGTTGCTAGAGCATGCACGATTCCACTGATAAGCATCAAAAAAACCAAACCTCTACATCGATTAGCCTTTGGCTGGTGCATAACTACCTCGCGCATTGTGTAAAAGTTCCACCTTTTTTTCATCAAGATACGCATTCATTCCTGTTGATTGAATAAAATTACCTGGTTGCTCAAAAGTGACTAGCAGATTTGTACTGGCTTTTTTTAGTTTTGGATAATAGGTGATTTCTTCAGTTTTTAAAGTACTTTCCTGAGTATTTTTGCCTGGTTTTTGATGAATCACAACTTCTTTAACAAAAACTATGTGCTCGCCGCCTTGATAAGAGGTTGCTTTTTTTGAATGAATTTCCCAGGCAGGTTCATCCTCTTGTCTGATTGAAATATAAGGCGTTTGAAAAATATTGACATTACCATTGGGAATATGTTCCATCAAAGGTGTACTTAATGAATGTATCAAAACACCTTTGGCATCGAATTGACGCACCAAAAGCATTTTTGCAGAGGCATCCACAGTAGAAGACAAGGTTTTATCATCTAGCTTTTTAACTTGGATTGGGGGTGCAAAATACCACCTAGATAGTACCAATAATATCAATGCAAACACCAGCCACAGGGCTTGTTTTATTCGATTCATTGTGCTAAATAACCCGTCAAGGCGATTTCAGCCTTACCTTGTGCATTGAGAATTAAATCACAAACTTCACGAACTGCCCCACGGCCACCTGTTTTTTCGGTTTGCCAATAGGCAAATTCTTTGACTTGGCAGACTGCATTGGCAACCGCCACACCCAAGCCTACTTGTTGAATGATAGGCAAATCAGGTAAGTCATCCCCTACGTAGGCAAAATGTTTGTCTTCGAAGGCAAGACTTTGTTTCAAGTGTTTAAAAGCTTCTCGTTTATCAACTTGCCCTTTATAATAGTGGAGGATGCCCAATTGTTTCATTCGGTGTTCTATCACCTCATTGGCTGAGGTCGTTATAACGGCAACTTCTATGCCTGCGGCCATGAGTAATTTTAATCCCATACCATCAAGTACATGAAAGGATTTAAGTTCATTGCCATGATTGTCAATATGAAGTAAACCATCTGTTAAAACCCCATCGACATCACAGATGAGACATTTAATTAATTTTGCTTTTTCAATTAATTCATTCATTATATTCTCTCTAAAAAACCCCTGCTTTTAACAGATCATGTAAATGGAGAACGGCTTGGGGTAGGGATAGCTCGTCTACAATCACTAAGGATGTAATGCCGTATTTTTGCATGATGGCAAGTGCTTCCGCAGCAAGCATTCCAGGCCGAATGGTTCGACAATCTGTAGTCATTACATCCTTGATTAAGGTGGTATTGATATCTAAGTTTCGAGTTAGGGTTCTACGTATATCTCCATCTGTATATAGTCCTCTAAGATGCCCTTTCGCATCAACAACACAGGTCATGCCTAATTTTTTTTCAGTGACCTCAATGAGTGCCTCACTTATAGTAGCATGCTCAGATACAATAGGAATGTGTTGTGCTCCATGACTGATGTCATCTACTCGCAGCAACAGTCGTTTGCCCAACACCCCCCCTGGATGAGATAAGGCGAAATCATCGGCATTAAAGCCTCTTGCTTGTAAGAGTGCAATGGCTAATGCATCGCCCATTACCAGAGAAACTGTGGTGCTGGTGGTGGGCGCCAACCCTAGTGGACAGGCTTCCTGGCGAATACTTACGTCAAGATTTACATCTGCCGTTTTTGCAAGTGTTGATTGAAGATTACCAGTCAGTGTAATCAGAGGCACTTCCAAACGTTTAAGTAAGGGAAGAAGGGTTACAATTTCGTAAGTATTACCAGAATGAGAGATGGCCAAAACTGTGTCTTGCCTTGTGATCATGCCTAAATCACCATGACTGGCCTCTCCTGGGTGCATAAAAAATGCTGGGCTGCCTGTGCTAGAGAATGTGGAGGCTACCTTTTTTGCAATGTGACCTGATTTTCCCATACCAGTGACTACGATACGCCCCTTACAGGCCAGCAATAATTCGCAGGCTTTTTCAAATCTAGCATCAATTCGATGTGTTAACTCAAAAACAGCTTGAGCTTCGGTTTCGATAACAGCAAGACCTAAGGTACAAAAATTCATAGTTTGATGCTTTAATGGGGGTGGGTTCATTCTAACACATTGTTATTCACTGATGTATCCCTTATTTTTTGCCTCAATCAGCTTTTTTTAACTAAAAAAACTCTTTTTAGCAAAACCAGTATATACTTTCAAATTAAAATTGTACGAGGAAATAAAGCATGCCTGAAAATTGGGTTGAAATACAACAAGTAACCTTTACTCGTAATGAAAGGCTCATTTTTGATGCCATTGATCTCAAGGTTGAACGGGGGAAAATAACCGCTATCATGGGCCCCAGTGGTTCTGGTAAAACAACCCTATTGCGATTAATTGGCGCGCAGTTAACACCAGACAGTGGTCGCATCTTGGTAAATAATAAAGACATGCATCAGTTAGGTCGCAAACATTTATTCGAAGCACGCCGTAAAATGGGATTACTTTTCCAAAGCAGTGCTTTATTTACCAATATATCAGTTTTTGAAAATGTTGCATTTCCAATCAGGGAACATACGAAGTTAAATGATTCCATGATACATAATATCGTCTTGATGAAATTAGAAGCCGTTGGGTTGCGGGGCGCCATTGATCTTATGCCAGCCCAATTATCAGGTGGTATGGCCAGACGCGTTGCAATGGCTAGGACTATGGTTTTAGATCCGGAATTAATGATGTATGATGAACCTTTTACAGGACAAGATCCAATTTCAATGGGCGTCCTAGTTCGTTTGATTAAACGGCTTAACGAGCTTTTACACACCACGACTATCATTGTTTCACACGATGTTGTTGAAACTTGTTCTATAGCAGATTATGTGTATTTGATATCTTGTGGCAAAATAATTGGACAAGGTACGCCAGAACAATTAAAACATTCAGAAGAACCTCAAGTGAAGCAGTTTATGCAAGGTGAAGCCGATGGGGTAGTACCTTTTCACTATCCGGCTAAACCCTATGCGGAGGATTTATTACATGCTTGAATTCATTTCCCGCTTTGGCAATCGTGGTGCCAATGTGTTACAAAATATAGGTAATTCTGGCGTATTTCTTTTTAGCGTTTTTTTTAGAAAGCCAGACGTTCAAAGATTATGGCCGCTCTTACGTGCTCAAATTTATTTTATTGGTGTATTATCTTGTCTGATTCTGATTGTTTCTGGTTTATTTATTGGTATGGTCGTAGGTTTACAAGGATATAATACCCTACAAAAATTTGGCGCGAGTAGCCAGTTGGGTCAACTGTTAGCTTTGAGTATCGCCAGAGAATTAGGCCCAGTGGTTAGTGCATTATTATTCGCTGGACGGGCCTGTTCTGCAATGACTGCTGAAATTGGCTTAATGAAAGCAACAGAGCAACTATCTAGTATGGATATGATGGGTATAGATCCTTTAAGCAAAGTCATTTATCCACGGTTTATTGCCGGATTTATTTCTTTACCGGTGCTTGCCTTGATATTTTCCGTGGTGGCTATTTATGGTGGCTATTTCATTGGGGTGTATTGGCTAGGAGTGGATGCCGGTACTTTTTGGTCTAATATGCAAGGTGCGGTTCACTTCAAAGTTGATATATTAAGTGGCATTATAAAAAGCTTGGTTTTTGCCTTTGTTACAAGTTGGATTGCAGTATACCAAGGCTTTGAATGTGTACCAACGGCAGAAGGTATCAGTCAAGCCACAACTAAAACTGTAGTCTATGCATCCCTTGCTGTATTAGGTCTAGATTTCATATTGACTGCTATGATGATTGGAGATTGGTAATGAAAAAACAAGCTTATGTAGACATTAGTGTAGGTATATTCATGCTATTGGGTCTTTTTGCCCTTTTGACCATGGTGTTAAAAGTCAGCAGTTTTTCTGGGTTTACATCCTCAAAAGGATATCAAATCACAGCTGATTTTACCGATATTGGTGGCTTGAAAGTCAGAGCACCTGTTACAATTGCTGGTGTCCACGTTGGTGAGGTTACCCGCATTGAACTACAACCTGGTGAATTGAATGCAAAGGTCACCATGCGCTTAAACGGTGATAAGCAAATCCCTTATGAGGACGCCTCGGCGCGAATTCTGACAGAAGGCTTGCTTGGCTCAAATTATATTAGTATCGTCCCAGGTTTTGAAAGTGAAGAAAGCAAAGACCATATGTTTCTACGTCAAGGCGATGTGATTGCAAAAACACAAGAGGCCATTATTCTTGAAAATTTAATTGGCCAATTATTATTTAATATTAAAAAATAGGATGAAAGATGAAATTATTAAAATTAACTGCGGTAATTTGTAGTTTTATATTATTCCAAAATGTCTGGTCAAATACATCTCCAGTGCCAATGCTGGAGCAATCGGCTAATCATATCATTTCCACATTAAAGGATAATAAATCCAGTTTGAAAGCCCACCCCGATATCATTAACAAAGCGATAAATACTTATTTGGTTCCTCATGTGGATGTAGCTGGAATGTCGCGGTCTGTTTTAGGACGCCAAGTATGGAATAAAGCCACACCACTAGAACGTGCTCAGTTTTCTCAAGAATTTACGCGTCTAGTAATTCGCACCTATGCCAGTCCCTTGGCCCAATACTCTGATGAAACAGTACAATTTTTACCTTTAAGAGGATCACTAAACGGGCGCTTTATTCGTGTAAACTCTGTCATTGTGCGCTCTTCTGGACAGAATATTCCATTAACTTATAGTATGGTTACTACAAAAAACGAATGGAAAATTTACGATCTGAGCGTTGAAGGGGTTAGTCTGCTGCAAAGTTTCCGAGCTCAATTTGCTCAAGCCCTGCAGAATACAAGTATCAAAGACGTTATTAAACAAATGCATGATAAAAAAATAAATAAGGTTCCTACCAGTGAACATAACTAATTTTAAACCTGGGATTGAATTAACCTTTAAAACAGTAGTGGCTGAGCATGCTAAACTTTTAAAGGCTTTAACTGAGGATGATAAACCTTGTTTTTGCCTTGATTTGAGTGAAGTCATACAATGTGATAGCGCAGGCTTGGCTCTCTTAATAGAAGCTAAAAAATTGTGCCAACAAAATGATAAAGCTTTTACAATAAAAGGCATCTCTCCAGAAGCTTTATCATTAGCAGAATTTTGTGGAGTAAAAAGTATTTTATAATCAAATGAGCACACACAGTGTCTAATTAATTACTCTTAATTGTATTGTATTGTCTTGTTTTCCTCGATATAACAAACATTCCTCAATGTATACTTAGTTCTGAAGACTTCTTTCAGACCCTAATATATCTATGAAAAATATTTGTAAGTAATGGCCAGTAAAATTGTATTTATTTAAAGAAGTGAGCTAAATTTATGTTAAGTAATGAAGAAATTGAATTAAAACTCAAGTCAATTGAGGGTGTGTTATATGTCAAAGTGGAAGGGGATGGTTATCAATATCAACTAACAATTGTATCTGATCATTTTATAGATAAATCAAAAGTTGCAAGACAGAGATGGGTTTATGCACAACTTAAGGATTATATTACCACTGGAAAGCTTCACGCCATCAGCATGAAGACCTGGACATCAACAGAATGGAGACAGCAACATGGATAAGTTATTAATAAATGGTGGCAAGCCCTTACATGGTGAAGTAATTATTTCAGGTGCTAAGAATGCTGCTTTACCTATCATGGCTGCAAGCCTACTAGCAAGTGATCATGTAACTATCTCAAATGTGCCCCATTTAAAAGATATCACCACCATGATGGAATTATTAGCTCAGTTGGGCGCTCATTTGATCGTTGATGAAAAAATGAATGTCCAAGTAGATGCTAATCAAGTTAATGAATTTGTAGCCCCTTATGATTTGGTTAAAACCATGCGTGCGTCTATATTGGTTTTGGGACCCATGCTTACCCGATTTGGTAAAGCCGATGTTTCCCTTCCTGGTGGTTGTGCGATAGGCACAAGGCCTGTAGATTTACATCTTAAAGCCTTAAAGTCTATGGGCGCTGAAATCAGTGTTAAAAATGGTTATATTCATGCACGCTGCAAAAAAGGCCGCTTACAAGGTAGACGTATTTCCTTTGATATGGTCACCGTGACTGGAACCGAAAACATTTTAATGGCTGCTGTATTGGCAGAAGGCACAACCATCATTAAAAACGCAGCACGAGAACCAGAGGTGGTTGATCTGGCTAATTTTTTAATTCAAATGGGTGCTAATATTACCGGTGCAGGTACCTCGGTTATTGAGATACAAGGTGTGGAAGCGCTTTCGGGGGGTACCTATTCGGTTATGTCAGATAGGATTGAAGCGGGCACCTACCTTGCAGCTGGTGCTTTAACGCGCGGCCACGTTACCGTTAAACGCGTACGCCCAGATACTTTGATTTCTCAATTATCTAAATTCGAAGAAGCAGGGGCTGAATTGACCGTGGGTGAAGACTGGGTCTCATTAAATATGAAAAATGCTCGTCCACGGGCTGTTGATATTTCAACTGCACCTTATCCTGCTTTTGCAACAGACATGCAAGCTCAATTTATGGCGATAAATTCTGTGGCCCTAGGCACCTCCACCATTTTAGAAACAATCTTTGAGAATCGATTTATGCATGTTCAAGAACTGCAGCGGATGGGTGCCCAGATTCAACTCAATGGTAATACCGCAATAATCAATGGTGTCGAAAAACTAACTGGAGCACCGGTTATGGCAACTGATTTACGTGCATCAGCCAGCTTGATTTTAGCCGGCTTAGTGGCTGAAGGAGAGACCACCGTGGAGCGTATTTACCATGTGGATAGGGGATATGAGCGTATCGAAGAAAAATTATGTTTATTAGGCGCTGATATTAGACGCGTATCTGAAAGATGATTCAATGCACAGAACTGGCTTCGTATTTGCAAGATTTCTTATCATGTAATGACTTTACTGATTATGCCCCCAATGGTTTGCAGATTGAAGGGTCTCAATCAATCCAAAGGATTTGCACTGCTGTAACGGCTTCTAGGGATGCTATTAATGAGGCTGTTTCCTGGAAGGCAGATGCACTTTTTGTACATCATGGTTTTTTCTGGCGGGGAGAAGATCAGGTAATTACGGGCATGAAGCATCATAGAATTAAAGCATTATTAAACAATAATATAAATCTATTTGCCTATCATTTACCTTTGGATTGTCATCTGGACATTGGTAATAATGCCTGTATAGCAAAACATCTTCAGGTGCATTCTATAAAAATGCATAAAGCAGGGTCTACGAACAATTTGTTATGGTCCGGTACACTAGATCAGTTGATGAAAAGAACAGAATTAAAACGCTTATTGCATGAGATATTTCAACAACCAGCAGTGCATATTCAAGGGCATGATAGACCTATTCAACATATTGCTTGGTGCAGTGGGGCTGCCCAAGATTTTATGGTGGATGCGCACCGTTTAGGCGTGGATGCCTTTATAAGTGGAGAAATTTCTGAGCGTACCTTTTATCAGGCCAAAGAATTAGAAATAGATTATTTTTCCTGTGGCCATCATGCCACAGAGCGTTTTGGGATCCAAGCCCTTGGAAATCATCTTGTAACTGCTTTTAATTTAGAGCATCGTTTTATCGATAGCAATAACCCCTATTAATTTTAGCTTTATGATCGAAAAAAATAAACCAAAGTAGCCTGTATTAGCGCAGCGTAATACAGGGGAGTATGTTATCCAGACCGGTCTGCCCTGTATTAGGACTTCGTCTAATACAGGCTACTTTAATTATATTTCATTGATAGCAATAATTCCCTGTAATTAACAGCGTTATGATCTAAAAAAATAAATCAAAGTAGCCTGTATTAGACGAAGTCGTAATACAGGGGAGTATGTTATCCAGACCGGCCTGCCCTGTATTACGACTTCGTCTAATACAGACTACTTTAATTATATTTCATCGATAGCAATAATTCCCTGTAATTAATAGCGTTATGATCTAAAAAAATAAACCAAAGTAGCCTGTATTAGCGCAGCGTAATACAGGGGAGTATGTTATCCAGACCGGCCTGCCCTGTATTACGACTTCGTCTAATACAGGCTACTTTAATTATATTTCATTGATAGCAATAATTCCCTGTAATTAACAGCGTTATGATCTAAAAAAATAAACCAAAGTAGCCTGTATTAGCGCAGCGTAATACAGGGGAGTATGTTATCCAGACCGGCCTGTCCTGTATTACGACTTCGTCTAATACAGGCTACTTTGATTAATAGGATTAAATCTCCGAATATAAAAGAAAACAGATAGCTTTTAACATTTTGTTGAAGTCTGGGGACTTATTTCTACAAATAATTTTTTCGCTGTTGTTTCCACACATGGCTTTAAGCTAATATAGCTTCATCTTGTTATTGGATTATACCTATGTCCTTAGTTAAAAATACTTTTTTAATGTTATTATTATTTTGTTTTTGTACAGTGAACGCAACTGTTTGTAAAACAAAAAATATAGCTTTTAGAAGTTTTTGGCATCCATTCTTCCAATGTAATCGTTTGGCTTATTGTGATGAATCTGCCTGTGGAAAACCCGTGGCTGACCATTATTGCCAATTGTTAGGTTATGACTATTCTCAGAGCAATACCATCGCCTATCATGTGGGTCTGACTCATTCATTAACCAATCGGGTTCGCTGTACAGGTTGGGGTTGTGATGGCTTTATGGAAATATGTTGTGCTAGGGATTTAAATCACAACCCGCCTAGGCACTATCATTATCGTGAACAGGCCTTTGTGGTTCCTAGATTCAATGATTACCGAGTGGATTGGTGTTACAAAGCTGGGTGCGGCTGTGGTGCAAGAGCTGCCAATGCATTTTGCACTCATCTTGGTTATTTAAAAGCAAAACATTACGAAAAAGAATGCCAAGTACAGGCCACGAAAACAATTGGAAGTCAGCAATTGTGCTTTGGTGATCACTGCAATGCATTTAAATTGATTGTTTGTTATAGATGATTTTACGACAGAGGTAATTTTTTAAGACATTTATTTGACAGTTTCCTAGCGCTTATCCGATACTTAAAATAGGTGCCCTTTAAGGATCGTTCATGGCTAATGGTGATAGGATATTTATCATAGACGATAGTGAAGATCGTAGCATCAAACTGCGAACTTTATTTGATTTTATAGGTGAACCTGCAGTCGTGACTCGCTTTAATTCTTGGTCCATAATCAATAATTTTAATCCAACAATCATTATCCTTGGTGGGGTTAAAGAGGATCCGAATAGAGCTTTAGATGAATTGGATATATTGATTCCACGATTTCCAAACATCCCTGTAATGTTACTTGACCAAACACTTTCTCAACCGCAATGCATTAAAAAAAACGTAGTGGTTTGTTTAGATTTTCCTTTTAATTATGCACAATTATTAGAAGCCCTTCATCGGTGTCAAGTTGCTAAGGATGCTGATAAACTTATCACTGCATCACAATATAAAACGCCCTTATTCAGAAGTTTGGTTGGCAACAGCGACAGCATTCGCCAGGTTCGTAGGTTAATTGAACAAGTAGCCGATACAGAGGCCAGTGTGCTGATTATGGGTGAATCAGGCACTGGCAAAGAGGTGGTAGCACGCAATATACATTCACTCTCATCCAGAGCAGACAAACCCTTTATACCCATCAATTGTGGTGCAATACCCAGTGAATTATTAGAAAGTGAATTATTCGGACATGAGAAAGGTGCCTTTACAGGCGCTATAACATCCAGACAAGGCCGGTTTGAACTAGCAAATGGTGGTACTTTATTTCTTGATGAAATTGGTGATATGCCCGTAGTGATGCAAGTAAAGCTATTACGAGTACTCCAAGAACATTGCTTTGAACGCGTTGGATCCAATCAAAGCATACACGTCGATGTTAGGGTCATCGCAGCTACACATAGGAATTTAGACAAGGCCATCAAAGAAGGAAGTTTTAGAGAAGATTTATTTTACCGACTGAATGTATTTCCAATAGAAATGCCACCCCTGCGTGATAGAAAAAAAGATTTGGCTCTCTTGTTTAATGAATTGATATCAAGGATAGAATCTTCCAATAAGCCTATCGTCCGTTTGATGCCGGATGCATTGGATGCATTGGCTGAGTACGATTGGCCAGGCAATGTCCGTGAACTTGCAAATTTAGTCGAACGCCTGTCAATTTTATATCCCAATGGTATCGTTAGCAAAGAAGAATTACCCGAACGATTCCAGGGAGATTATAAACCCTTGTATGTTGAAGTGAGTCCAATTGAATCAGACAGAGTAAAGCTATTGCACCTGATGGCTCAACAACAGGAGTTGGTAACAACCGAAGGCATTGATTTAAAAGGACACCTGGAGAAGACTGAATTGGCTTTGATAAGTCAAGCCTTAGAAGAATCCGACTGGGTTGTAGCCCATGCAGCTAATTATCTAAATATGAGAAGAACAACCTTGGTTGAAAAAATGAGAAAATATAGAATGATACGCCCAGAAAAAGCTGTTCGATAAAGTCATGTAAATAAGGTGGTTATTAGGAGCATTGCCATTAAGTTTAGTTTTTTTTGGGAGACGTTTTCGCGGTCTCAAAGCCTATGCACCAAGGCTTCGAGACGAGGTTGCCCCCAATCCTTAGCCCGAAGGATTGGGGGTAAAACCTTAACTTAATGGCAGTGCGGTTTGAGGGAGCGCAAACACATACATTAAAACTAAAGCCCACTTTCGCTATCATCATTTGGACTATTATCGCTTTTCTTAGGGGTGCGTTTAGGTTCAACTGTGTCTATATCTACAATTTTAACAGTGGGACTTTTAACACCAGGGGTTTTCCTAATTTTTTCATGATGAGTGGCATCGACATTATGACTTGGATCAGCTTTTGAAGTTGATCTACTTTTGTGAGCTGAGGCCCCTTTAGGTGATGTTACAACTTTGGGTATTTCAGTGGACTGGGCGCCTGGATCGGGTCTGTAAGTAGGTTCGGACTGGTTTTTTGTATCTGTTTTGTAATTTGTTTGGGCTTGTTGAGTAGATTTTTCCTGAGGCGTTTCTTCGCTTTCCTTTCTTTTGTCTTTATAGTCTTTGACTACTTCATCTACGCTGTTTTTTATATCTTTGAATAATTTACTTACTATTGAGGTAATCTCTTTAAAATCGGGTAACTTTGACTTGTAATCGCTCATTGCTTACTCCCTCGTTGTGTAAATTTTGAAATTTCCTATCATTGACTTATCGAATTAACCCATCAAAATGAGCTTTGTTTTAAATTATATATCATTTTAAAAAGAATTGCTTAGCCACTTATCCCCATGGATGCATCAAATTCATGATGGGTTTCAGAAGCTTATTTATAATAGAGCCTTTGACATGTACAGATATTTTAAAGGCCTTAAAAATATTCATCTTTTCAATAAGGTATTGATCGCTGGTTATGATTTTATCAACAAGGCGTAAATCAAAAGCGTCGGTTGCGAGCCAATGTTCTCCGGTAGACACTTTATCCATATCCAGTTGGCCACGATGAGCTAATAAATATTTTTTGAAAGCCAGATGAATCTTTTCTAAGTCCTCTTGAAATTTTTTCCTACCTACTTCCGTGTTTTCACCTAACAAAGTCAGCGTTCTTTTGTAATCCCCTGCTGTTAGTAATTCAATGTCTACATTATTTTTTTTGAGTAAACGGTGAAAATTAGGAATTTGTGCAACTACGCCTATAGAACCAATGATTGCAAAGGGAGCCGCAAGAATTTGATTGGCAACGCAGGCCATTAAATAACCACCACTTGCGGCAACTTTATCTATACATACGGTAAGTGGAATTTTTTTATCGCGTATACGTTGAAGTTCTGCGGCAGCCAACCCATAGCCATTGACAGAACCACCAGGGCTTTCCAAACGAATGAGGACTTCGTCATCTTGTTTAGCAATGGAAAGAATGGCAGAAATCTCTTCACGAAGCTGCTCAACTTGGGATGCTTTTATGTCGCCATTGAAATCAATTACAAATAAACTGGGTGATGACTGCTTTCCCCCTTTTTTCTTCTTCTTCTTTTCAGGCTTTATATTATGAACTTGCTTATTCATGATCGTATGAAAGTTTTCATAATGAGTATTTAGTGAGGTCACTTCTACTAGAGGTTTGGGTTTTCGACTAAAGGAAAAAAAACCTGCGAGTATCAACAAAAATGCAATAACTACGGTTACCGATTTTAAAAGAAACAAACCATATTGGCTTAAAAATTCCATTAGTATCCTTAATATAAACCCGTGAATCAAATGAACATGGTGGAACTAACAGTTTCATTATATTAGTCCAGTATCATTTTATTAGTCTCTGGCGCAAACTCATTTTACCCCTTAGTCCGAGGTCCCGCTGAAAAGCCGCGGGCATATCATTACCCATAAGTATGTTATCTTATTCATCAATCCTTTTCCTACTTGTGGGTAATGACATGGCCGTGGACCTTGGGGCTGGGTAAAAATCACTTACGCACCATTGACTAATTATGACTGTCTGCACTGGAGAGCGCAAGTTTTGTATGAAATTAAAACTTGCGCTCTCCAGTATTTCTCGTTAGTCTCATAGCTTTTTCTACAATGAATAACCCATGCTGCATGTGAATAAGGTTTATTTTGATTATCAAGACCAGTGTGTACTAAAAAACGTTAATTTCCAGTTGGCATCTGGTGGATTATTACATTTAAAAGGTTCAAATGGTGCGGGCAAAACCACCTTACTTAAATTAATTGCAGGTTTATATACACCACGTCAGGGCTCGATTGAAATTTTCGAACAACCAATGCCACAATATCAAGCTTCACATCAACAAACCATCTGTTTTGTTGGGCATAAAACTGCAGTTTGTCCTAGTTTGTCCCTAAGAGAAAATTGTTATTTTGATTTACATTGTGATTTAGAGCCTCATGAATTGGATATCTTGGCTGCACAATTTAGGTTAGAAACACATATGGATAAATTATGTGCCACCCTTTCTGCCGGTCAAAAAAGACAAGTTGGCTTATTACGTTTATGGATGAGCAGTGCAACATTGTGGCTATTGGATGAACCTTTTGATGCCTTGGACGCATTTGCTTTTTCCGTTTTAAGAAAAAAAATTGAGCAGCATCGCCATGGTGGTGGAGCTGTGATTTTTACATCACACCAAAATGGTCCATTTGCTGATTCACCAGATTATCAGGAATATTGTTTGTGAAGATTGTCCATGGAAGTGAGTTAGGATTGTTTTTGAAGCAATTTAAACGAGATGTATTAATTCAGCTGAGGCAAATTCGTTTTTTAGTGAACTTTTGTTTGTTTTTTTTCATTATATTATTTATCTTTCCATTGACTCTGAAACCTGAGATACAATTTCTGCGATCCATTGCTCCTGGCTTGGTTTGGATGGGACTTTTGTTAGCCATGTTGCTTTCCGCAGAACATTTATTTCAAGAAGATTATGAACTTGGTATTATTGAACAATGGTTGGTTTCAGGCTACTCCCTGACAGGATTAGTATGTGCCAAGGTGTTTGCACACTGGTTATTAATCTTAGTACCTTTGATGCTATCGATGCCCATCGTTGCTTTGTTATTTTCCTTGAATCTTTGGGAAACCTGGGTCTTGTTTTTAAGCCTGCTTTGCGGAACGCCGGCTTTGCTTTTTCTATGCGCCTTGGCTGCAAGTTTTGGGATGGGTGTCAATCAAAAAGGCGCTTTGATGGCGCTGATTCTATTACCTTTGACTTTGCCATTGCTTATCTTTGGCAGTGGGACTGTGCACATCGCAATGCAAGACTTGCCAATTGGTGGTTTCTTAGCTTTATTATTGGCGATGTCCTTGTTAGCCTTTGGTTTTTTACCCTTTGCAATTGCAGGTATCATTCGAATTAGCTATGCAGATTAATGCGTGTTAAAATACCCCTTTTTTTTATGACTTAAATGCTACCTATGTGGAATTTAATATACCAGTTTGCCTCCCCTAAGACTTTTTATAGCCTATCAGGACGACTCATTCCCTGGGTTGCAGCGGTTGCAGTATGCGCTTTGGTTACAGGCTTATTCTGGGGATTGGTATTTGCGCCTGCAGACTACCAACAGGGTGATGCCTACAGAATCATTTACGTACATGTACCGACAGCCTTTTTATCTATGGCACTTTATGGAAGCATGGGCTTTTTTGCAATCTTGTTGTTGGTTTGGCGCATAAAAATTGCGGGTATTTTATTGAGCATAACTGCACAAGTAGGGGCATCTATGACCGTACTTGCTTTAATAACAGGCAGTATTTGGGGCAAGCCAATGTGGGGCGATTGGTGGGTTTGGGATGCGCGATTGACTTCTGAATTGATTTTACTTTTCCTGTATTTTGCTATTTTGGCAACACATCAAGCAGTGAGAACTAAGAGTGATGGGGATAGGATCATTGCTATTCTAGTTTTGGTAGGATTGGTTGATTTACCCATCATTCATTATTCAGTTTTTTGGTGGCATACCTTGCATCAGGGGGCCACTTTATCAATTTTTGCAAAACCAAAAATAGATACCACCATGTTATACCCTTTGGTCTTAAGTTTAATTGGTTTTATATTTTTTTGTATATGGGCCGTATTAGAGAAAGCAAGAGATGAGTTATTATTACGAGAACGTAGGCGAAGTTGGGTTAAGCTTCAATTTGAAGGACATTTTTAAATGAATCATCTTTATACATGGTTTAAAATGAATGGGTATTGCTTTTATATTTGGACAGCCTATGGGGTGGTTGGCCTGGTTTTAATCGGTAATTACTTACAGATCAAATGGCAGAAAAAAAGAACAAAACATCGCTTGGTACAATGGTTTAAGGGTTTGGACTTATGATTCCAAGCCGTAGAAATAAATTAGTAAAAATTTCGTTTTTATTAGCCATTCTAGCAGCAGTCACTACCTTGGTTTTGTATGCTTTGAGACAAAACATCAGCTTGTTTTATACACCCTCAGACATGTTTTTAGGTATTGCGCCCATGCACCATAAGATTCGAATAGGGGGCATGGTGGAGAAAGGAAGTGTCCTTCGTGATACTCAAAATTTGCGTGTTAGATTTAAGCTGACTGATTTTAGAAACAGCATTGAAGTTTCCTTCACAGGTATCCTACCTGATTTATTTCGAGAGGGGCAGGGCGTCGTAGCAGAAGGTGAACTTATCAATAACAACAGTTTTAATGCGGTACAAGTTTTAGCTAAGCATGATGCCAATTATATGCCTCCTGAAGTAAAAGCAGCTTTGGGTAAGCAGGGCGGTTCATGATAGCAGAAATGGGGGTGTTTTTTTTAATCTTAGCATTGGTTTGCGCACTCATGTTGACCTTGGTGCCTTGCTTAGGTTTATGTAAAAATCGCTTTGACTGGATGCAGTCTGCTCATTTTTATGTTGTACTGCAATTTATTTTTGTCTCTTTGGCTTATATCAGTTTAACCCTATGTTTTTTATTTGACGATTTTTCAGTTAATTATGTACTCAATAATTCAAGTATTGCCTTGCCCTGGTTTTATAAACTGTGTGCTGTTTGGGGAGGTCATGAAGGGTCTATGTTATTATGGGTGGCTATTTTAAGTTTTTGGATGCTTCTTGTGACCTGTTTAAGTTCAAGTTTAGATACATTCATGAGGACCCGTGTTTTGGTTGTATTGGGGGGATTGAGTGTTGGATTTATTTTATTTTTATTGGCTACCTCTAATCCTTTTTTAAGGCAGTTTCAAAGTCTCAATGTCAAAGGTCGTGATCTCAACCCCTTATTACAAGATCCAGGATTTTTATTCCATCCACCCATGTTGTACATGGGGTATGTTGGGTTTTCAGTGGCCTTTGCTTTTGCTGTGGCGGCTTTATGGGCAAAAGAATTGGAGCCCAGTTGGTCCAAATGGACCAGGCCGTGGACTTTGGCGGCTTGGTGCTGCTTAACAGCTGGAATTACTTTAGGTAGTTGGTGGGCATATAGAGAATTAGGCTGGGGGGGATGGTGGTTTTGGGATCCAGTTGAAAATGCCTCTTTTATGCCCTGGCTTGCTGGAACTGCTTTGATACATTCATTGGCTGTGGTGGAACAGCGTCAACAATTTAAAGCTTGGACTATTCTATTGGCAATTGCGGCTTTTTCTTTGAGTTTAATAGGTACTTTTTTAGTTCGCTCTGGTGTCTTAACTTCAGTGCATGCTTTCGCTGTGGATCCAGAAAGAGGCTTTTTCATTCTTGTGTTTTTGTTCATGGTCATAGGTGGCTCTTTGCTATTATTTTTGTTTAGAGCACATGGTTTACAGAGGCAAAAAGCCCCCAGTTACCTGTCTCGTGAAAGTGCGCTTTTATTGAATAATGTGTTTTTAGTAGTCATCATGTTGACGGTTTTAATGGGTACAGTTTATCCCTTGCTGGTGGATGGTTTAGGTCTTGGTAAGATTTCAGTGGGTGCACCTTACTTTAATGCAGTATTTGTCCCTTTGATGGTGCCACTGTTGATATTGATGGGCCTTGGCTTACACCTGCCTTGGCACAATAAGCCTAAAAACACCCTAATTAAAAACTTAGGGACCATTGGTTTGCTCAGTTTGGGTATTGCAATACTTGTGATATTTAGCCAAGGCAATGTGTTTAATTATCAAGCATTTCTCGGATTGGTGTTATCGATTTGGGTTATTTCAAGCACACTTAGGGCTGTGATTAAAAAAATTCAAGACCGTGGATGGAAGGGTCTTAGTCAAGCGTATTGGGGTATGGTGGTAGCCCATGTTGGGGTTGCGGTTATTGTGATTGGGATAGCCATTTCAAACAATTATGGTATCCAAACCGATGTACTGATGCGCTCAGGAGAAATGACTCATCTAGGCTCGTATCAGATTCAATTCATCAATCAATCTGTGTTCAATGGGCCCAACTACAATGGTACTAGAGCAAAATTTGGTATCACCTATAAAAATAAAACAAAATTCATATATCCTGAAAAAAGAGTGTATACCATTGCACAGATGGCAATGACTGAAGCTGCAATTGATGTAAGTCCATTTAGAGATATTTATATTGCTTTGGGTGAACCATTAGGTGACAATTATTGGTCGGTTCGTCTTTATTACAAGCCTTTCATTCGTTGGATTTGGGGTGGAGGGTTTATGATTTTAGTAGGCGGCATATTGGCCCTTACGGATAGGCGTTATTATAAAAAACGGCCTATAAAGCTAGGTGTTGAAAGAGCGACCTCGCTATGAAACAAAGTTTGCGTTTTATTCCAATTGTTTTTTTTATTGTATTAGGTATTTTCTTATGGCGAGGCTTATATCTAGACCCCCATCATCTACCTTCTGTGCAAGTTGGTAAAGTCATGCCATCTTTTAACTTACCTCAATTACAAGATCCAAAAAAACGGTTTGATAATGCTGACTTTAAAGGTCAAGTGGTTTTATTGAATGTTTGGGCAAGTTGGTGCGAAGCCTGTATACAAGAGCAAGTTTTTTTGATGCACTTAGCCCGCCAAGGTGAGCTTATTTATGGTTTGAACTATAAAGATAAGGCTGCAAATGCCAGGCTTTGGCTACAACACTGGGGAAACCCCTATCATAGCATTGGTCAAGATTTAAAGGGTACACTTGCCATTGATTTAGGGGTTTATGGTGCACCTGAAACATTCATCATAGATAAAAAGGGCATCATTCGGTACAGGCAGGTGGGGATAATGACACAAGCAGTTTGGAAAAAACAAATATTGCCTTTGATGTCTACTTTGAGGCAAGAAACATGATCTTAATAAGCTTTAAAGTTTCTAAAATGGTTACAATGTTGTTTTTATTTTATATATCACTTTTGTCTCAAGCCATGGCTGGAGACCTATATCCTTTTAACAACCTAAAAAAAGAGGCTCAATTTAATTATTTACTCAAAGATTTTCGGTGTTTGGTATGTCAAAATCAAGATCTGGCCGATTCTAATGCCTCTTTAGCTAAAGATTTAAAATTACAAATCTATAAAATGGTAACAGAGGGTAAGAGTGATACTGAGATTACTGAATTCATGACAGCGAGGTATGGTGATTTTATTCTATTTAAACCTCCAGTTAAAAGCCTTACCTTGATGTTGTGGTTTGGTCCTTTTTTATTTCTAATGTTAGGCTTACTTATCTTTTGGCGGAGCTGTTTTAAATGATTGTTGCTAGCGAATGGATTTTAGTGGGTTTACTATTGGTTCAAGCTGTAATCTTCTCTGCGATTTGCCTATATCCTTTAAGAAGCAAGCCTACACTTTGCATGGTATCCTTTCCCATGGTATTGCTTTTGATACTGGTGGCCTATTATCACTGGGGAGGGTATACGTCCTTGAAGCAGTATATCCATAAACAAAAAACACTTGAATCGGTAAAAACAGTATTAAAAACAATTAAAGATCCACAAGAACTGATTGATAGATTAAAAAGTAAATTAGATAATACACCCAAAAGCGCTCAAGGTTGGTTCCTATTAGGTCGTTTATTCAATGGGCAGAATGATACAAAGAACGCTTATGAGGCCTTTGCAAAGGCCTATCAGTTTAATCCAAATAAAGAAACCTATGCTGTGGAAGTGGCCTTTAGTTCCTGGCGGTTAAATAACCAACATATAACCCCAGACATTCAGAAGATTCTAAACAAGTTATTACAGGATAATCCTAATCAGGCCGATGTTTTGTCAATGTTAGCTATGGATTCTTTTTTTCAAAAAAAGTATTCTCAAGCCATCCTTTATTGGCAAAAACTTTTGGATTTAGTACCTCCAGAATCCAAAGAGGCTGGCGCGCTTAGGCAGGCGATTGCAAAGGCTAATGAAAATTTAAATTTAAATTTAAAATAAATGGTTGTCATATCCACCCTTTAAGGAAATTAATTGAAACAAGGATTTTTTTCATCTGTACAGGTGGAGCGTCAAGATCCAGAAGATATAGAAGAGACCTTGCCAGGATACTATTTAGAAGAAAATCAGATGGGAAATCCTGCGCTTGCACTAAACTTTTGCAAAATTGGTACCAACAATTTACCAGGATTTCAAAATATAACCAGAATCTCTCATCGTCTTTGGTCAAGTTATCAAATGATGCAAGCAGATTTTTCAGACAAAAAATTTTCAGCTTCTACTACAGTATATGATGGTGAGGGAAAGTTTCTCACAGCTACCTGTTCCAGAACCTCAAAGCTGGGCTTGTTTTTAGCTATCTATGATGAATGTGGCTATGCTCTCAATGTATTTCCATTAAATTCGAGCCCAGATTCAGAAAAAATAAAAAAATATGAATCGCAAAAAAAGCAGGAAGGATCCACAAAAAGAGCAAAAGAAAAGCAACCTGTGCAATCAACACTTTACATAAAATTCTTAGAAAAAATCATAGATGGCATTCCACTCGCTTCAATTGGGAAAATTCAAATCATTTATTGTGAGAATTTTAAAGTTCAGTCTTTGAAAGAAACCTATCTTTTAAGGGCACTCAGGCTAAATGATCCAATAGGTATTGAGTCAGAACAAAGTTTGGCTAGAAAATTGTCTCAGGATGTTCTCCAGGATATAATTACTTCTAAACCTAACTTGGATGGCTCAGAGTATAATATTTCTTTTGTCATCTTAACCATCAAGCAGTATACCCCAGCCTTCTTGCTTGGGCTATATTGTAGCCATGAAAAAGAGTTTCTTTCAAAAAACATCCTTGAAAGCATATGGAGCTATTTTGAACCCCAGTGCCGACTATCCAACAGTGAGTATTCTAAATTACCCTTCAGTGTATCAAATAACATTAAAGATTTTAATATAGCCAACAGGCAAGCTTTGCTTAAAGCTTTAACTACCATTTTTAAAGAGTATCTCTCAAAGAGCGATGAAATTATAATATCTGATTCGGTCAAAGCCATTCTTTGTCTTCTAGAAAACCAAGAAATTGATTATAAAAAAAGGCTCATGAGGGTTTATGAATCATTATGTCAGCCAATGTCTCATATTCAAGATCTTAATCTCATTGATTATATTAGATTAAAAGATAAGGGCGTATTTGCAAAAATATTTCTGGAGCAACTGTTTGGTATAGCATCAAGCCAGCTACTAGGAGTTCTACCTAAATTATATACCAGCACTTTGATTTATTTAACATCAGAAAAGTACATGTGGGGAAGAGAATTTGCGAAGAAGATGGAGAAATTGCAAAGATTACCACTTCATTTGTTACCAACGGACGAAGAAGAACAGGAAACTTGTCTTCAAAGTTTTTACCAGAAAAGATAGGACTGGACATATTTTGCCTCTCAATGAGGATAAAATTTCAACAGTCTTTAGGGTTGAGTATGGCCTTATAAAACTATAGACTAAGAATACTGTTATATATTTCTTATAATAAACTATGCACAATTCAAACAAAGTACTTTATGCTCTATTTGGTTTAGCCCTTTTTAAGGTCCAAGATGTTTTCTCAGCCCCCGATACAAAGGTTGCTCCACAAACCATTGAAAAGCGTGTGTTAAAAGATTTCTCATTCAATCCCCCAAACATCCAAAGGGTTATAGAAATGGGCCTTGATTTGGCAGGGCGCAATTTAGGTTATAAATATGGCTCAGCAAATCCTAGTGCACAAGGTATGGATTGTTCTGGCACCATGTATTATCTTTTAACACAGCTTGGAATACTGTCCGTACCCCGTTCTTCAGATGGCCAATACCAATGGGTTAAAGAAAAAGGAAAATTTTACCCTGCAAACACCTCCGATATTCAAAGTGATACTTTCTCCAACCTCAAACCCGGTAATTTACTTTTTTGGTCTGGTACCTATCAAACACCCGACAATGTCCAAGCTTCTCATGTGATGATGTATATTGGAAAAAACAGCCAAGGCGAACGCTTAATGGTAGGAGCCAGTGATGGCCGCACCTATCAGGGTCGCCAAATATTTGGAGTCAGTGTATTCGATTTTAAACTGCCGTCTCCAAACAGCAAAAGTAAATTTTTAGGGTACAGTTGTATACCCAATTTTAGTTGTGATGCATCTTAATTTATAAAATGGTTAGCCATAAGCCAAAGCAAAAGGTTCTATTTTAGCGCCATCGATTTTTGAATCAAGCAGTGAAATTCGAACAATGACTTTGATAGAAGTGGTGCCTTCACAGCTTTGTGTTTTTTTATAGTCACAAATAGAAACTTGGTGGACTGTGTCTTGGGAACTTGCATCTATTGCCAGTCGTTCATTCGACTCTTGTGCAAACACTTCTAAAGCTAAATGGCTTAACTTCCAGAGGGTCCCTTGATTGTTAAAACCTACTCGTCTTTCGTGTATTAAAGTAATTTTATCTTGAGGCTTCACTTCCAAGATGTATTCTTTAACGGGATCTGAGGGCTTTAAATGATTTAAAAAAAGATGATCTCTTTGATAAAAGGCTTTTTCAAGATTCATGTAACCCCAGCCGTAGGTTGGGTTCCAATGTGATCCTATCACAGGATGATGTCCCCCCTTATATGGAAAGGCAGGGTCATCTGGTCCTGGTTTATTACTATCTGCCCAAGCATCAGCACTATTAATCAACAAGGCTTTGATGGCCATTGAGTCTGTTATACCAGACTCTTGAATTAATAAAACTGCTCCCCCCACATGTGGGGCTGCAGCACTTGTTCCACCCATCAATCGGTAATTGGTATCATAATGTTTTTGTTGGGCCAATGTTGGGAATTTTTTGGGTTGAGGCGTACAAGTATAGGTGTCATTACCCGGGGCCGTAATATCGGGTTTCTTTCTACCCAATAATGTTGGTCCACGGCTGCTGGTATATCGAATGGCATGTTTATCACGAGAAAACTTGCGTTGGACCTCAGAAGTGTCAAGCGCATACATGTTCATATTAGCAACTGTTAATGCATTATAATTATCTGCTGGTACAGTCATTGTAGAAGTAAAGGGCGGGGTTTTTCTGGATTTAATGTATCCATTATTACCAGCAGAAGTTACCCATAATATATTGTATTTATTGACAATGTAATCTACTACCTTACTCATGCCACTCCAGTCTGGACAGGAGTGGCAGGCTATCTGCCCATTGCCAAAACTATAATTTATGATTGAGGGCTTGTATTTTTTCAAAGAAAAAAACCAATTCAAACTAGAATATGTCAAACTAAAATTTTCAAGGGTTTTATTTCCCTCTCCTGCCAAGGCAGATAAAATAGTGGGCGCTTTATATGATAAGCCTTTGATATTTTCACCATACAAAGGGTCTCCTGCATAAATGCATGCAACACCAGTACCATGTGGCGATCGGATGCCTTTATGGTAACTTCCAAACCCTGAATGTTTGGTTTTATTTATAATGATTTTTTTGGAAATCAATGCTGGATGTGTTGGATCGATGCCTGAATCAATAATACCAATGACACCAGATTGTCCTATAAAATTTTGAGACCACCACTTTGAGACACCAGGGTAGCGAAAGGAATTTTTGGGTTTGTTGGTGATTGAATTTATTTCTATCTTTTCACCGGCAGGTGTATTCAGTGCGATGTAAGCTAATGAAGGAAAGGTGCTAATTTTTTTTAATAGGGCTGGATCTTTATAGGACGTGACAATGATTGCAGGCATGAAATTCAGAGGTTCAAGAGTCACATGTTCTAACTCGGAGAATTGCTGAATGAAACTTGGTACTTTGTTATATGAATTGAAAAATAAGATAACAGAGATATATTCTTTCTTAGGGACATCAAAGCCTTGCTTAACATCTTTATCAATGGTCAGACAATAGGCCAGGGAAAGCTGGAATATAAGGATAAACGAGAAAAACAAAGCTCTTTTACTTAATGAACAAACCATCATAATAGTACTTTTGCAATTTCATTCGATTGTAAACCAGAATACCACCCTTTTCTGTATATAAGTGATTCAATGAAGTAAAAATTTTTTTTGAATCAAGTAAATACTTTGGCAATGATGTATGGTTTTTTTTGTCAAATTTATTTTGACTTGTATGTCATTGAGTGATTAAATGGCACAGCAATAAAAATTCTTTGGTTAGTCTGGCGTAATTAGTCGCTGCCGCCTAATTGATTTTACGCAGTCCAGACGTCCCGAGGCCATGTCATTACCAACAAGTAGTAAATGATTGATGAATAAGATAATGTCGTCCCGGAATTTAGTGTGACTCGGACAAGCGGCGGGATGTCGACAATGAGTCTTGCGCCAGCGGTTAATTAAAATTACATTCAATAGGATGTTATTACAGAAGGAAACACCTCATGAGCAATCAAGACCAATTAGACATTTTAAATAGATTGTTTTCAAAGTTACAAAAAGAAGCTGTTGTATTCCATCAGAGGACAAAGTCAGGCAGTTATGAAGAAGCAAATATGAGATTAAATCAGTATTTAGTTTCTGCTGAACGTGAGCTTTCTTATGCTTTCTCCAATTATAATACACATTCTACAGAATATGGTGATCCAATCGCCAGAGATGAAGTAGCAGAATTAATGAAAATAATTAATAATTATATAACTTATTTAAAGCTTGAAAAATCTTATGTTATTGAAGTGATTGCTGCTGGACTGAAGAATAATCATATATCACTCGAGAACCAGTACGAAGAAAAAATAGCTGTTGAAAGAGAATATTATGTTAAGCTTTCACAATTACTTTTACTTAAAAATGAACCGGAATGTTATCAAGGGGTTAGGGATGAGCTTGATGCCTTTATAAGTGATATTAAGTGTTTTCATAAGAATAAAAGTATGTCTACAATAGAATTAATCGAGATCTTGGATGTCACATTTGCGCGATTAATAGGTGGTTCTGAAAAAGACTTCAAAGCATATGCAAATACATTAAATAACTCTGATTCAATCCCTAGAAAGATACTGGGCGCTGCATTGCTCATATTGGGTGCTGCCTTAATTGCAAGTGCCATTTTCTTCTCACCAGCAGTTATCACCTCAGCCTCTGTGGGCTTAGGTCTCATTCAAGCTTCAACAGCCGCAGCAACCCTTGCCTCCAGTGCATTAATCATAAGTGGTACCAGTTTTTTTTCAAAAACAAAGTCTATGCAACTTGCTGATAAGATGAAAAATCTTAATCAACCAACCCTAGATACCAATCATTATGAAGCTAATAATCAATATAGATAAACAAGGAATTAGGATGAAATATAAAAAATTTGCATATGTGTTGTTAGCTGTAATCAGTGTCGGTAACGCTGGGGTGGTCCCTTGCAATGGATTTAAAATATATTTTAAAAATAAATCCCCCCTTACACTGATTAGAAATCAAGCATTTTTATCAGGTGGAGGAATATATACACAAGATCCTTTGGTTTTAGAGCCCAATGATGAACAATTTTTTACCGTAAATCAGAGCAATGAAGACAGGGACATGCTAGCAAATTTTTTATTTTTAACCTCTCTGAAAGATATTGATGGTCAAAAAATAAATTTTACACTTAGAAATAAAGGCTTATACTGCAAAGTGAGCAATATTTCTACATCGGGTAATTTAAAGATCCATAGTCACCGTGATTTAGGTGGGGTGGTTTTTTCAATAGGCAGCCCTTCTTAATACAAAGTACATAGTAGGCAAGGTCCCTAAATTTTTTTATAGACTTTTGAGATTCAAACTATACAAAATTTTTCCAGCTTATTTCTAATGTCTCCTTCTCGCGCGGGTAATTTGAGTAGTATGATAATGCCTTTTCGCGGGACGGGCTTTGGGAAATGGAAAAGATGTTTTAAGCTGTTTCTTCAATCGCTTTTAAGAAATGTTCTCCATACAACTTGAGTTTGTGCTGACCAACGCCTGAAACCTCCAACAATTCATTCTTGTTTTTGGGCTTAGTTAAGGCCATGGCATGTAAGGTTGCATCGCTGAAAATCATAAAAGGAGGCTTGTTCTCTTCGTCTGCGAGTTTACGTCTTAGACTGCGTAGTAACTCAAATAAGGGACTGTCACTGGGTTTGATTACACTGCGTTCTCGGGTTTTCTTTTTTGATGTATTCAGATCATTGATGGGAATGGTTAAGAAGATAGTCTCTAGGCCCTTCAACAAGGGAATGGCTTTTTGGGTTAATTTAAGGATGTTAAATTGGTTCATGTCTTGGAAACAATATTCTTTATGAATCAGTTGCCAGGCCAATTGTCTCCAATAATAGGCGCTTTTTTCTTTTCCTATACCAAAAGTCGTTAGTTTGTCATGCCCCAATTGTTTGATTTTGTCTGATAAACTGCCTCTTAATACTTCAATGGTATGAATCAATCCATAGCTTTGACGTAGTCTATATATGCAAGATAGCAATTTTTGTGCATCTTCTGTTGCATCTGATTGTTCCGGTGGACAGTCACAGACATCACAGTAATTACATGCTTTATCACAAGGCTCATCAAAATATCGTAATAAAATTTGTCGTCTGCAGTGAGAGGCTTCTGCAAAGGCCAGCATGTGATTTAATTTATTGGTTTCAACCCGCCTTTGTTCGTCTAGTGGAATGTTTGCTATCCAACCCCTAAGTCTTGCGCTATCAGCACCATCGTAAAGCAACAAGGCGCGTGCAGGCAATCCATCTCTTCCGGCACGGCCGGTTTCTTGATAATACCCTTCAATATTTTTTGGTAGATCGTGGTGGATGACAAAGCGAACATTCGGTTTATCAATACCCATGCCAAAAGCTATGGTGGCAACAACGATGTCTATTCGATCATATCTAAATAAATTTTGTACTTCTCGTCTCTCATCATGACTAAGGCCTGCATGATAAGCTCGAGCTTTTATAGACAATTCTTGTAATTTCAAAGCAAGGCGTTCCACGTCTTTGCGTGTTCCACAATAAATAATGCCTGATTGCTGACTATCTGCTTCTAAAAAATGCATCAATTGCTTTATGGCATTGGTCTTTTGAACCACTTTGTAATGAATGTTGGGCCTATTAAAGGAGGCTATGTATTTTTTTGGAGCATAATTTAATTTTAAGACAATGTCTTGACGCGTTTGCTTATCAGCAGTTGCTGTTAAGGCAATCATGGGTATTTCTGGAAAATGTTTTTTTAATAGACCTAAGGTGGCATATTCTGGGCGAAAATCGTGCCCCCATTGGGATACACAATGGGCTTCATCTATTGCAAACAAAGCAATGTTACATTCATTTAAGCGATCTATAAATGATGCGCTCATAAGACGTTCTGGTGCGATGTATAAAAGGTCTAATTCATCATGGTGTAATTGGGCTAATATTTTTTTCGCCTCTATTGAACTTAAGGATGAATTATAATATGCCGCACGGATACCCTGTAATTTTAATGCGGTTACCTGATCTTCCATTAAGGCAATCAAGGGGGAGACCACAATGCCCACACCAGACCTTACAATGGATGGAATTTGATAACACAGTGACTTACCACCACCTGTTGGCATCAGCACCAAAACGTCTTGACCATTGATAACATCTTGGATGATTTCTGCTTGGGGATCTCTAAATGAGTCAAAACCAAAATAATCTTTTAATACTGCCAAGGCCTGGGTAATTGGAGCTTGAGGAACCATTTCCATTTCTTTATTCTTATTATTTTTAAAGAATGAATATTACCACCGGTTGCTGGTAATCATAAGGTTTTTTTTATTTGATTTGCTTTGTGATGTTACATTTATTAAATGTATCTTTATAGGTCTGTAAACAGGTCCTGTCGAGGAGGTTCAAAGATCTACTGCCAATTAAGTTAAAGTTAAGGAATGACCCCCCAATCCGTTCGGGCTGAGGAAATCTTTTACTTAATGGCAGTGGCAGTAAGACCACCTACTTAGATATTAAGCCGCTGGTGCCGCCGCGTTTGCCTGTGCCTCTGCCACTGGTGGATTCTCTGGCACAACTGGTGGTTTTAACTTTTTATAAGCCGCTTTGAATTCACTTGATTCTGTATGTTTCTTCAATTCGTCGTCTCCAGACTTGAAACTTTTACTTTTTTTCTCAGCTATTGACTTGGATTTTGATAAAATGGCTCTATATTCATTACCATGTCCTGCAAATAAGGCATCATGGATAAGTACTTCATTAGGTTTGATATTGGTATTTTTCTTATCTTCTTCACTCAGTTGGTATTTTAGTCTCTTACCATCAATTGTTATGGTGATGTTTTCTGGAGGGTAACCTGCTTTTATACAAGCTGCAAAGGCTCTTCGAGCAAGTGCTTTGCCCTTGTCAGTTTTATAAGGATCATTTGTTGGGTTTCTAGTGTCTATGGCCATGTCTATATTAGAATCCCCGTTTGCCTTTTGTGCCAAAGCCATGAGCAATAAGTCAGAGTCTATATTCTTTTTACCGAACGTTTCTCCAAGGAAATAGGTAGGATCACGGACCACGGAGTGTAAATCTAAATGGTAGGAAGCTTTATTGGTCTTCTGATCAAAATCCGCCCTAATTGTCTTCCTACTGTTTGTAAAAATATCACCAATTTTCTTAGGGTCTATACCTTGTATTGAAATAGTCGCATCAACATCATTGTTCTCACCTACACGTACTACATTTGGTTCGTTTGCCCTTGCCCTTTCCTCAAGCCTTTGTCTATCCAAGTCTGCATCCAGTTGAGCCATTCGTTTTTTCATACCCCAAAAAGTGTGTCGACTACTACCCGTATTACGTAGTACTTCACTAAAAATCAGTTTGTCCATTTCTTCGGTTGCAGCCTTATGGGCTATTATAAGGGTTTCACTGGTTGATTTTTCAAAGGCTGAAAGTTCTGCTTTTTGGGATTTTTCAAGATCATCGCGCATACTTTTTTTGACTGTAGGTAGTAAGCTCGCAGTGCCTGCTAATTTTGCGGTTAGCTGGATTTGCTTATCAGGGTTTTCCAGAAATTGTGTTAAACGAGTCGTCTCGGCTGCATGTTGAGCCTTGATAGCTATAATGGCATCGCTTTTAGCAGTATAATATGAGCCTAAAATATTATTAACAGTAGCAAAGGGTATTGGTACCCCTTTACGGGCAATTTCTGTAAAATGCTTAGCATCTTTTTCAAATGTATCTTTGGCTTTAGTAAATTCTGGACTGGGTGCCAAGCAGGTGACTATATCATCTTTAAGGGTTGTGGCTTCTGCAGAAGTATCAGCACTTAACTTGGCTCGAATATCGATATCAGGTCGGCCTTCTAACTTAATAGTTGAAAATACATTAAAATCACTGGCTTTTTTATCCGCCAATGTTTTAAATGCCACACTGTCGAGAGTAACATCTTTACCAAAACCTACTCTATTGGCATATTTTTCTTGTGCGCTTTCCATGTTATTTTCAATATCAGTGAGTTGCTTGCCCATTAAGTCGCTAGCAGCTTTACCTGCTCTATAAACACCTACACCAATAGCGCCGACAAGGAGGACAGGGCTAACAAGGGTTAAACCCGCGAGCTGGAGGAAACGTTTAGGGAGATTGTTATTTGGCATGAAAACCACCTTAAAGAATATATATAAATAAGATTATATCAAAGTATTATTAAGTGAAAATTAACAAATTTCGATTAATTAAAAATTTTAAACTGCCGATCATAGTTAAATTATTCAATATTAAAGCAAAATCAATTTTTAAAAACCAACCTGTAGCCTGTATTAGACGAAGTCGTAATACAGGAAAGCGCTCGGTCTGCATATAACATAAAATAGTCCATCATGTCTGCTTTTTTATTAGACTGCGATGAATTGCATAACCTCCTGTATTACGACTTCGTCTAATACAGGCTACCTATCATGCCCGTAGCCTGTATTAGACGAAGTCGTAATACAGGAAGCGCTCGGTCTGCATATAACAAAAAATAGTCCATCATGCCTACATTTTTATTAGACTGCGATGAATTGCATAACCTCCTGTATTACGACTTCGTCTAATACAGGCTACCTATCATGCCCGTAGCCTGTATTAGACGAAGTCGTAATACAGGAAGCGCCGGTCTGCATATATCATAAAATAGTCAACATGGCTGCTTTTTTTATTAGAATACCTGCCATTAATTGTGATGCATAACCTCCTGTATTACGACTTCGTCTAATACAGGCTACCTATCATGCCCGTAACCTGTATTAGCGCAGCCTAATACAGGTTTCATTGGTAAAGGATCAAGGTATCCCTTCAATTACCAAGCTGCTAAAGCGGCATCGCCGAATAGTTGTTTGGCTTTGGCCTTTACTTCATTAGAATTGATTGCTTGAACAAATAATTTCAATTGTGGATTTTTTAAGCTATCACTACGCACCACAATGACATTGGCATAGGGGGAGTCTTTACCTTCCATAAAGAGAGCGCCTGTGGGGTTTAAACCAGCAGGTAGTGCAAAGGTGGTATTAATAACGGCTGCATCCACATCTTGCAAAACTCTGGGTAATTGTGCAGCATTGATTTCTTTAAATCTCAATTGTTTAGGATTACTTTTAATATCCTGTAGGCCGCCTAAGGGGTTATTTTTTACTTTGATCAAACCGGCTTTTTGTAACAATAAAAGAGCCCGTGTCTCATTACTTGGGTCATCAGGTAAGGCAATTAGGGCATTATTTGCCAACTGGGATAAAGATTTGATTTTTTGTGAATAAACACCCATAGGGTATACAAAGGTTCTACCAATGGCTTCAAGCGTATAGCCATGTGCCTTTAATGCTGCTTTTAAATAAGGTAAATGTTGATAAACATTGGCATCCAAACTGCCATCTTGTAAGGCTTGATTGGGTAAATTATAGTCGTTAAATTCTACAATTTTAATATGTAACCCTTTACCTTCAGCCACTTGTTTGGCTGTTTCAACCAGTTCGGACTCTGGTCCTGAAATAGTACCTATAACGAGGGTATTGGGATTTGAAGAAGGCTTATTACAGGCTGAAAGAATGATTATGATTAATAAAATACTTAAAATACGCATGCACAACTACTCCAAATCAATGTCGAAAAAAACGCTTTGCAAAAAAATCTCCGCAAGATTGTATAACTTGTACCATAATAATCAATATTACAACAGTTGCCAGCATGACTCCAGCATCAAAACGTTGATAACCATAATTAATTGCCAAAGTTCCAAGCCCGCCTGCGCCTACAACGCCAGCCATTGCAGAATAATTAACCAACGTGATTGCAGTTAGAGTAACGGCGTGGATCAAGGCCGATCTAGCCTCAGGTAAAAGGATATAAAAAATAATTTGCTTGGTGGTTGCTCCCATAGAATAACCCGTTTCAATTAAGCCACTGGGTAAGGTGTTTAATGTATTAGCAACCAAGCGCGCAAAAAATGGGGTAGCACCTAAGCTTAAGGGTACTATGGCAGCATTCAATCCAATGGAGGTCCCAACTATAAACCTGGTTAATGGGATGATAGCAACCAACAAAATTATAAATGGGATGGAACGGGTGATATTGATCAGAGCAGATAAGGCCTTATATACTGTAGGGCTTGGTCTAATGTAATGGGTTTTATGAAGTAAAATGCCCAAGGGCAATCCCAATAAAACTGCAAATAAGGTGCTGGTCAACACCATGTAAAGTGTTTCACCGGTTGCAATGAATAAGTTATATACCATCAGGTAGGACATATCCTAAAACCTCCACATTCAATTGTGCTTGTTGGCACCGTTCTAGAAACGCATCTAACAACAAAGGATTTGCAGTTAACTCCACAACCAAGACACCGCAGGTTATGGTATCAAAGCGGTCAATATTGGCTAGTAAGATGTTTATGTCAATATTTAAATCACGGCTTGTTTGGCTGATGAAAGGGGTGGTGGCTTCAAAACCATGAAAATACAAACGCAGCAGTGGTTTGTCAGTGGCATAGGGGGCCATATTATGCGTAAGGCAGTCGGGTAATTTAGGACTTAATTGAGCATATAACATTTGACGAGCAAGACTATCTTTTTTGGTAAATACTTGGGATAAAGCTTCTGTTTCAGCAATTCTACCATCTATCATCACGGAAAGACGCTTACATATGCGTTTTACAACATCCATTTCATGAGTAATAAGAACAATGGTAATTCCATATAATCCATTGATTTTTTTTAGTAAAGATAAAATAGCGTCGGTTGTTTTAGGATCCAAAGCTGAGGTTGCTTCATCGCAAAGTAATATTTTAGGAGAACAACTCAAGGCGCGTGCAATGGCTACTCTTTGTTTTTGTCCGCCACTTAATTCATGAGGATATGCAAATTTTTTGTCCTCTAACTCCACCACTGGAAGCAACTCATCAATTTTTGTCTGAATACTCTGTTCATCTATGCCTTGAATACGCATAGGTAAGGCAATATTATCGAAAACGGTTTTTGAACTAAGCAAATTAAAATGTTGGAAAATCATAGACATTTTATGACGGGCCAAGGCTAATTGCTTACGAGATAACCTCATTAAATCTTGGCCATCGATGATAACTTCTCCACCATCGGGACGTTCTAATAAATTAATGCTGCGTAATAATGTAGACTTACCAGCACCACTTTTACCAATGATTCCAAAAATTTCACCTTCTTGTATAAACAAGTCAATCTCTTGCAAAGCAGGTTTGCCTGCAAAAGATTTAGATAACCCATGTAATTCAATCATTTAATTCTTCTCTGTTTTTGAAATAATCCAAGCATTGAGGATTAACCAAAGAATGCAGGTTATTTACCGATTCACCATGCACCACTTGGCGTACGGCAAGTTCTACCAATTTCCCATTCATCGTCCTTGGTACATCAGGTACCTGTAAGATTTTAGCGGGAACATGCCTAGGAGACGCATGTTGACGGATAATCTGGCGTATTATAGTACGAAGCTCATCATTTAGCAGTAACCCTTTGTTTAAAACCACAAATAAAATCAGCCGTATGTCATCTTGCCAGCGTTGCCCAATAACGACGCTGTCAACTATCTCATCTACCTTGTCTAATTGTCTATAAATTTCTGCCGTACCAATGCGTACGCCACCTGGATTTAATATTGCATCGGAGCGCCCATCGATGATCAACCCATGATGGACCGTAATTTTGGCATAATCTCCATGGGTCCAAATGTGGGGAAAGCGTTTGAAGTAAGCGTTTTTATAAGCCACACGCTCTGGATCATTCCAAAAACCAAGTGGCATAGAGGGAAAGGGCTTGGTGCAGACCAATTCGCCCAGTTCATTTTCTATTGCCTGACCTTGCTCATCAAATACCGCAACAGCCATACCTAAGCCCAAGCACTGAATTTCTCCACTATAAACTGGCAACAGTGGATTACCCAATGCAAAACAGGAAATGATATCAGAACCACCTGAGATTGATGACAGTTGTACATCGGTTTTAATGTGTTCATACACATATTTAAACCCCTTTGGAAGTAGGGGAGAACCTGTTGAAAGGATACAACGCAAGAATTTAAGGTCACAATCAGACTTTGGATGCACTTGGGATTTTTCCATAGTTGAAAGATATTTTGCGCTGGTACCAAACACGGTTATTTTTTCCTGTTCAATCAATTGGAACAGTCTGCTGTTTTCTGGAAAGGTTGGGGAGCCTTCATACAAAGTCAGAGTAGAACCAAGTGCAAGTGCGGAAACCATCCAATTCCACATCATCCAGCCGCAAGTGGTATAAAAGCACAAATTGTCTTGTGCCTTTAAATTACAGTGTAAGGCTAATTCTTTAAGATGTTGTAATAAGGTACCGCCGGCACCATGGACTATACATTTGGGTTTACCAGTAGTGCCAGAGGAAAATAAAATATAAACTGGATGATTAAAGGGCAAAGACACAAAGTGGCAACTGTCTGCAGGTTTAATAAAGGACTCCCACATGATGGCCTTAGGAAGCGACTCTAGATGAATGGGTTCATTGATATTGGGAATAATGACCAATTGTTTTAGAGAGTCCAAAGCGTGGAATCGGATAATTTTTTCAAGGGCGCTGTGTTTTTTTCCATGATAGGTATGCCCATCGCATATAAATAGGACGGTTGGATTGATTTGGCCTAATCTATCAAATGCTGCTTCAGACCCAAAATCTGGGGAACAAGCAGCCCAAATTGCGCCTAAAGAGGTGGCAGCCAGCATCGCAATGATGGTGTATGCTGTATTTGGCATCAGTGCAGCGACTCGGTCATTGGCTTTGAGGCCAATTGCGCTTAAGCCAGCTGCACAGTGTGCCACCTGAGCGTAAAGTTGTTTATAAGTTAAGCTTGTTTTTTCCCCAAGTTCATTTACGCTGTTAATGGCTATATGATAGTCTCTGCGAGACAATAACTTTTGGGCAAAATTAAACTGGGCACCCTCAAACCATCGCGCATCCATCATGTCCTCAAATTCATTTATCACAAGGATTGCTTGTGGCAAGGGATCAAATTTAAAATCTAAAAAATCACAAAGACTTTTCCAAAATAAGCCAGGTTGTTGAATAGACCATTCATAAAATACTTGATACCCTTCAAAGGATAATCCCTGCTCTTTGGAGACAGCCTGCATAAAGCGCCAAAGGGTGCTTTTTTTTGGATTTTTTGGTTCCCATAATGGCTTACTCATACTGCATCCTACAGAGCTTTAATGGCTTGGATTCGCCAACAGGGCATTGGCTACCTTTGATTGATTTTTTTTCTTTAAAAAAGCACACAGTTGTTGACCTGCAGCAAGGATTTTAAATATATCCACGCCTGTGTGTATACCTAAACCATGCATTAAATATAAAACATCTTCTGTAGCCACATTACCACTTGCGCCTCGGGCATAAGGACAGCCTCCCAGTCCTGCAACGGAGCTATCAAACCGGTGGACCCCATAACACAATGTACTGAAAATGTTAGCGATTGCCTGTCCATATGTATCATGAAAATGCATGGCAAGTTTGTCAATGTGCAGGTGTTTTAATATTTCATCTAAGAGATATTTGGTTTGTTTGGGTGTACCAACACCAATGGTATCTCCCAATGAAATTTCATCAACACCTAGATTGAGTAATTGCTTTGTTACTTGAGCCACGGTTTGTGGACTAATATCTCCTTCATAGGGGCAGCCTAAAACACAAGAGATATACCCTCTAACCAGTATATTATTTTTTTTCGCTAACACCATGACTTTTTCAATGCGTTTGAGACTTTCAGCTATTGAACAATTGATATTGCGTTGGTTGAATAATTCACTGGCAGCGGTGAATACTGCAATCTGTTGTACACCAGCTTCCAGTGCCATCAACATGCCTTTTTCATTAGGCACCAAGGCTGTATAACTAATAGAGGGCGCCTTGTCTATATGGGTATATACATAGGCATTGTCCGCCAATTGAGGAATAGATTTGGTGGAAACGAAACTTGTCACTTCAATCTGGGTTAAACCAGTTTGACTCAGTGCATTGATGAATTGAATTTTTTGTTGGGTGTCCACAAAAGCATTTTCATTTTGTAGCCCATCACGAGGTCCGACCTCAATTAATGTTACCTTTTGGGGATAGTCCATGTCCATCTCTTTTGTTATTGATCTGCTGCACTCAATGCTAATAATTGTGCACCTTCATCCACCTGTGAGCCTACCTTATAATAAACCTCAGATAAAATGCCATCAGCTGGCGCATGTATTGTGTGTTCCATTTTCATCGCCTCCAATACAATGAGACTGTCGCCTTTTTTCACAGTATCACCGACATTTTTTAGAATGGCTACCACCGTTGCAGACATGGGTGCTGTGAGTTGTCCCTTCTGTACCGATTTGTTATCTTGAGACCAACTAAAGCGATCAACCTCTATTTGCCCTTGTTCAGTAAAGAGCCTAACCTGCTTATTTAAATCATAGACTTGTGCTTTATGATAATGATTGTCTATTTCAACATATAATGTATCTTCCACCAACTCAGAGTGCAAGGCATGCTTTTCACCTCGCATGGTGACTGTACATTGAGTATGATTGATAGGATAAATATAAGCATCTAGACGCTCGTCGCCATCTAAGTAGGACCACACCCAAGTTCTCTCAGTGTGTGATTGCCAAGCAAAACTATCTTGGAACAAGGGATCAGAAATGGCTTGTATGGTTTTTAAATAATCAAATCCTATGGTCATCAATATTGCCTGGGTTTTATCTGGTATCTTCAAAGAAAGGGATGTTTTTTCTAAGAAGTCTGTACTGATGGTTGCTGCTTTAAATTGTGGATTTTGGCAAATTGCCTGTAAAAAAGGAAGGTTTGTTTTGACGCCACCAATATAAAAATGGTTAAGTGCCTGCTCCATCCTTTGTAAGGACTCAGTGCGCGTTTCTCCAAAGGCTATCAGTTTTGCAATCATAGGATCATAATATTTTGAAATATGTGACCCCAATGTAATTCCAGAGTCGATGCGAATACCTTCACCGCTGGGTTCATGCAGCATGTGAATTTGACCTATGGATGGGACAAATTCATTAAAAGGATCTTCTGCGTATATACGACACTCTATGGCATGTCCCTTTGCATGTATCTCGTTTTGAGTTAAGGGTAAACTTTCTCCAGCTGCAATTTTTAACTGCCAGGCCACCAAGTCTAAGCCTGTAATGAGTTCAGTCACTGGGTGCTCAACTTGAAGTCGAGTATTCATTTCCATAAAATAAAAACGTTCGTTATTCTCTACTAAAAACTCTACAGTCCCAGCCCCTGTGTATTGGATTGATTGCGCAACTTCACAAGCTGCTTTGGCAAGATCTTTTCTTAAAGTGTCAGGTAAACCTAGTGCCGGGGCTTCTTCGATGATTTTTTGATGTCGCCTTTGAATGGAGCAATCTCTTTCAAAAAGATGAACCACCTGTCCCTTGCTATCGGCCATTACTTGCACTTCAATGTGACGTGGGTTTAAGATTAGTTTTTCTAATATCACAGTGTCGTCTGCAAAACTTGCCAGGGATTCACGTTTGGCTGCAGCCAAAGCGGGCATAAAGTCAGATTCTTGATGCACAGAACGCATGCCTTTACCGCCTCCGCCATTGGCCGCTTTGATAAGGATAGGAAATCCCATCAACTTTGCTTCTTTGAGCAGCCTTGCTTCTGCTTGATCTGTTCCATGGTAGCCAGGCGTTAAGGGGACATTTGTGGTTTCAAGTCTTTGTTTGGCCAGTTGCTTTGAAGCCATGGCTTCCATAGATTGTACACTGGGGCCAATAAAAACCAAGTCTGCATCCAAACATGCTTGGGCAAATTTAGGATTTTCTGACAAAAAACCATAACCAGGATGAATGGCTTGTGCGCCACTTGCTTTTGCTGCTGCAATGATGTGGTCAATGTTAAGATAACTGTCTTGAGCGCGCGCGCTCCCAATACAGTACCCTTTATCAGCAAGTTTTACATGCAGACTTTCTTTATCAATATCTGAATAAACAGCCACAGAACATATCCCCATGGCGCCAGCAGTTTTGATGATCCGACAGGCAATTTCACCTCGATTTGCGATAAGAATAGTATCAAACATGAAATCCCTTAATTCCAGTTGGGTTTTACTTTATTTAAAAAAGCCTTAATACCGTTTTGGCCTTCAGCAGACCCTCTTTTGTGCGCTATAAGCTTGGCTGTATAGTTGGCCATTTCTATATCAATAGGTCTATTCGCAACTGCTGAAACTAATATTTTAGCCTCTACCACCGAATTGGGCGCGTTATTGCAACATTTTTTTGCATAATTTAGAGTAAATTCAAGTAATTTTTCTTCAGGAACACAGTGGTGTATCAAATTCAAAGTCAAAGCACGGGGTGCGTCAAAAACCTCAGCGCTCATAAACAAAGCCTTGGTAGCACGCTCGCCAATGGCTTTTACTATAAAAGGACTAATCACTGCAGGTATCAAACCCAACTGGACTTCTGAGAAACAAAAGCTAGCATTTAGTGCCGCAATCCCCACATCACTGGCAGCAATCAGACCGATACCACCTCCAATTGCACTGCCTTGTATCATAGTGATGGTGGGCTTAGGGCAATGATAAATAGTATGCATCAGTTGAGCCAGGAGGAGGGCGTCGTCTGTATTCTCTTCAACATCAAACTGTGCCATACGTTGCATCCACTCCAAATCAGCCCCAGCCGAAAAATGTTTGCCATTAGATTTAAGCAAGATGACTCGGACTTTGGAACTTTGAATGGCATCGAGATAAGCATTGCATAAAGCCTGTATCAGCTTATCATCAAAGGCATTGTTTTTATTGACTCTATTAAGGGTCAATTCGCAAATATTTTCTTGTATGTCAACTAATAAGTCACTCACGGAAGTCCTTTTTTTACATACGAAACACGCCAAAGCGCGTTGAATGGATGGGCGCATTTAAGGCTGCGGATAAACTTAAGCCTAGTATTATTCGGGTATCTTTAGGAGATATTACCCCATCATCCCATAATCTGGCACTGGCATAATAGGGATGACCCTGCGTTTCGTATTGCGAACGTATGTTAGACATGAATTGTCTTTTTTCTTCTTCTGACCAATCTTTATTTTGTTTTAAGTATTTTTCTTCATTAACTTGGGCAAGTACATTGGCAGCCTGCTCCCCACCCATGACTGAGATGCGCGCATTGGGCCAGCACCAGATAAAACGAGGATCAAAAGCTCGACCACACATAGCATAATTACCTGCGCCAAAACTGCCTCCCAACAGGACGGTGAATTTAGGTACAGCGGCATTGGCGACGGCAGTGACCATTTTTGCGCCATGTTTGGCTATTCCAGAGGCCTCATATTTAGAGCCCACCATAAAGCCTGTGATATTCTGTAGAAATATCAGGGGTATTTTTCTTTGACAACACAATTCTATAAAATGACTACCTTTAACTGCACTGTCACTGAATAAAATACCATTATTAGCAATGATCCCAACTGGATAGCCATAGAGTCTTGCAAAGCCACAAATCAAAGTGGTGCCATACAGTGCTTTGAATTCATCAAATTCTGAGCCATCTACTAAGCGAGCAATGATTTCTCTGACATCAAAAGGTTTTCTAGGGTCACTTGGAATGATGCCTTCAAGTTCCTGAGTGTCATACAGCGGATCTACAGACTCTATGCGTTTGAGACAGTCTGGTTTTGTATGATTTAAATGACTGATAGCTACACGCGCTAAATGAAGCGCATGGGCATCATTTTCAGCATAGTGATCAGCAACGCCTGAATGCCGGCAATGCACTTCTGCACCACCTAAGGCTTCTGCGCTGATTATTTCACCTGTAGCAGCTTTAACCAAGGGGGGCCCGCCTAGAAAAATGGTGGCTTGATTCTTAACCATGATAGACTCATCAGCCATAGCAGGAACATAAGCACCACCAGCAGTACAAGATCCCATCACTACTGCAATCTGCGGAATATTTTGTGCTGACAGATTAGCCTGATTATAAAATATCCTCCCAAAATGTTCTCTATCAGGAAATACTTCGTCTTGAAGCGGTAAAAATGCACCTCCAGAATCAACTAAGTAGATACAAGGTAGGTGATTCATTAATGCAATTTCTTGAGCTCTTAAATGTTTTTTTACGGTCAAAGGGTAGTATGTGCCACCTTTAACGGTAGCGTCATTGATGACTATCATGCACTCAACACCACTGACAGTGCCAATGCCTGTGATTATCCCAGCAGCTGGCACCCAATCTTCATACACTTGATGGGCTGCAAGGCTAGACAATTCTAAAAAAGGGCTGCCTGGATCCAATAATCGCTGTAATCTTTCTCTTGCCAGTAATTTACCCTGTTGTTGATGTCGGATACGAGCACTTTCTTGCCCACCTACAGTTATTTCTTTGAGCAATTGATGGAGCTCATCCACCAACTGACTCATGTACCTTTGGTTGTCTTTGAAAGTTTGGCTGGCAGTGTTTATTTGACTTAAGATCTGGGCCATGAGATCACCGTACTAAAATATTGCTAAAAACAATGATTAGCCACAATATCCAGGTAAGCATAAGAAAATGTGGCATCTCTCGACCTTGGATCAACCGATAACAAAGTGCTGGAATTGCTGCAAGAATCAATGGTAAACCCACCAATACTAAAATATTTCTTACAACCAGGCCCCAGCCTGTTTGATTGAATATGGGCTCTAATTTGACCTGGATAAACTTCACCAAAAAGCCAATATAAACCACTGCAAAATGAGCATATTTTGCAAATATAACTATCAAAATACTGAGTATCAAATAGATTGAAAAATGTCGAAGCATGTATATCCTTTGTTAAAACATCTCAATTGCTACAGCGGTTGCTTCTCCACCACCAATACACAGGGAAGCTATGCCGCGTTTTTTTCCAAGTTTTTTTAGGGCGTAGAGTAGCGTTACCAAAATACGAACGCCTGAGGCACCTATAGGATGCCCCAAGGCACAAGCACCGCCATGAATATTAACCTGTTCTGGATTTAAATTAAGATCTGTAATTGCAGCCATGGCTACCACTGCAAAAGCTTCGTTGATTTCATATAAGTCTACTTCATTTAATTGCCAAGAGGCTTTCATTAGCACCTTGCGAATGGCTTCTATAGGCGCTGTAGTAAACCATTCTGGGGCTGCTGCATGACTTGCATGCGCTACGATTTTAGCCAAGGGTTTTAAACCACGCTGTTTAGCCTCCCCTGCGGACATGAGGATTATACTGGCAGCCCCATCAGAAATAGAGCTTGAATTGGCAGCAGTCACAGTACCATCTTCTTTAAATGCCGGTTTTAAATGTGGTATCTTGGTTATTTTTGCAGAATCTGGACCTTCATCTTGTGACATTATAACCTCACCTTGTTTTGTTGAAATAGAAACAGGTGCAATTTCCTCAATGAAAGTACCCTCTTGTATGGCCTTTAGTGCTTTTGTCATGGAAGCTTTGGCATAGGTATCTTGGGCTTGTCTTGAAAATTGATACACTTGTGCCGTTGTTTCAGCGAATAAGCCCATAAGCTTGCCCTTTTCATAGGCGTCCTCTAATCCATCTAAAAAAAGGTGATCTTTTAATTCCCCATGGCCTATCCTAAAGCCACCTCGAGCTTTTGAAAGCAGATAAGGGGCATTACTCATGCTTTCCATGCCGCTTGCCAAAATAATGTTAGCTGAACCTGCTTTGATTAAATCATGAGCGAACATGAGAGATTTCATACCCGAACCACAGACTTTATTAACAGTGGTGGCACCAATTGACTCAGGAATGCCTGCTAAAATAGCAGCCTGCCTTGCAGGTGCTTGACCAATGCCTGCTGAGAGTACGCAGCCACTGATGACCTCATCTAACTCATCTGGGTTGATACCAGCTTGTTCCAAAGCTGCTTTGTGTGCGACTGCACCTAATTGCGGAGCTGTTAATGTTGACAGACCGCCTAAAAAAGAGCCAGTTGGGGTTCTTTTTGCAGCAACAATGACGATCTCATGATCTTCCATCATAACTCCTAAGCTGTTTCTTTGAAAAGTTCACGACCAATGAGCATCCTTCTGATTTCAGAAGTACCTGCGCCAATTTCATATAATTTTGCATCCCGTAGTAGCCGTCCAGTAGGATATTCGTTGATATACCCATTACCGCCTAATATTTGGATGGCTTGGAGGGCCATTTGTGTTGCAGATTCTGCAGTGTACAAAATCACCGCTGCTGCATCTTTGCGGCTGACATATTTTTCATCACAAGCTTTCGCTACGGCGTATAAATAAGAACGACTGGCACTGAGCTGTGCATACATATCGGCCAACTTACCCTGAATAAATTGAAATTCTCCAATGGCCTGATTAAATTGTTTGCGCTCATGTACATAAGGTAATACAACGTCCAAACAGGCTTGCATGATGCCTACGGGACCCGCAGCTAAAATAGTACGCTCATAATCTAAACCACTCATAAGCACCTTACTGCCTAAATTGAGCTCACCTAAAATATTTTCCGATGGGACCTTACAATTTTCAAATACCAACTCGCAAGTATTTGACCCTCGCATACCAAGTTTGTCTAACTTTTGAGCCGTTTTAAATCCAGGCATGTTTTTTTCAATAATAAAAGCCGTAATCCCTTTGCTACCTGCATCTTTGTCCGTTTTGGCATAAACAACCAACACATCGGCATCAGGCCCATTGGTTATCCACATTTTGGTACCGTTTAGCACATAATGGTCATTACAAGCGCGGGCTTGTAATTGCATGCTGATAATATCCGAACCTGAATTCGATTCACTCATGGCCAAGGCGCCTACATATTCACCGCTGACTAATTTGGGTAAGTAAGATTGTTTTTGGGAAGGATTGCCATTTAAATAAATTTGATTGACACATAAGTTGGAATGGGCGCCATAGCTCAAGCCAACCGATGCACAGGCTCGTGAGATCTCTTCCATAGCAATTGCATGGGCAAGATAGCCCATGTTAGCACCACCGTATTCTTCACTTACAGTGATGCCCAACAGGCCCATATCACCAAGTTTTCGCCATAAAAAATTTGGAAATGCATTCTCAACATCAAGTTTCGAAGCCAAAGGCGCAATTTCTGCCTGGGCAAATTGATAGACACTGTCTCTTAAGGCCTCATAAGTCTCACCCAATTGGTGGTTTAATCCTGTAAACATGGAGCTGTCCAAGGTAGGAATTTAATGAATTAGACTATACCCCATAGAAGTAAAGTTGTAACCAGAATTTCATAAAAAACTTAAGAGCTAGATGAGACAATTGAAATTAGCGAGTTTAATTTACTCTGAAGTACTGATTGATAAAATGTAATAAACGGAGCAGAATTTGTTCTCATGAAATTTTTGATAACCCTTTCGATTTTGGATGTGTATGTATTCCTTAGTAAGACCACTATTGTTTCGCTTGGAGCCAGAAACTGCCCATACTCTGACTTTATCTGCCTTACAGTACATCCCAAAGATTTGTTTTAAACAGCCAAACCCTCAGCCAGTTGATGCGATGGGAATAACCTTTCCTCATCCGGTGGGTTTGGCTGCAGGCTTGGATAAAAATGGGGATCATTTGGATGCCTTATCAAAACTTGGGTTTTCATTTATTGAATTAGGAACAGTGACGCCTAAGGCTCAAGAAGGCAATGTACGCCCGCGCCTATTTCGTTTGCCACAACATCAAGCCATCATCAATCGCATGGGATTTAATAATAAAGGTGTGAATGCCTTGGTTGCTAATGTTAAAAAATCCACTTATCGTGGCATCTTAGGTATCAATATTGGTAAAAATAAAGATACATCTTTAAACAAAGCGGCAGAAGATTATTTGTATTGCATGACAAAAGTGTATGAATATGCCTCATATATAACAATCAATATTTCCTCTCCAAACACACCAGAGCTGCGCCAATTACAACAAAAAGAATATTTTGGAACCCTATTATTGCAATTAAAAAACTTACAAAGTGCATTGGCTCAACAATATCAGCGGCAGGTGCCCTTGGTTGTGAAGATATCCCCAGATGAAACGGATGAGATTTTCAAACAAATGGCGGATATTATTGTAACCCATGGTGTGGAAGGGATAATTGCCACCAATACAACCAGCTCCCGAGTTGGACTATCGCTCAATCAAGCTCTAGATGAGGTGGGTGGCTTAAGTGGTGCACCTTTGGAGGATTTATCAACAAGATGTTTGGCTTTATTAAAAATGTATGTAGGGAATACGGTGACTTTGATTGGTGCGGGAGGCCTTTCAAATGTCCTGAGTGCGCGTAGGAAAATAGCCGCAGGTGCTGACTTATTACAGGTCTACAGCGGCTTGATATATCAAGGTCCTGGTTTGGTTTATGATTTAGTAGAAGGTCTAACATAGTATGTTCATTACCAAAGCCATTGCTCAGCAATTAGAATCATGTATCAAACAAAGTCATATAGAAGTCACTAAACGGTATGGTCACGGACAATTCTTAGAACTAAGTACGGGAGCCGCTTGTTTTTCAGGAGTTGATTCTTATTTATCCCAAGTCGTTGGATGGGGTTTTGATTTAAAACCACAGCAATATGCTAGCGAACTTAATAAAATAGAACAATTTTATAAAACAGTCAAACATAACCGAGTGGACATAGAATTTTGTCCCTATACCGGGAATGATTTGGCCATCTTTTTAAGTGAAAATGGATATAGTATCACCGAGCTGAATAATGTTTGTACTTTAGATTTGTTACAATTTGATCCGGTTCCACTATTAAGTGGTGGGTTTGTTATTCGTGAATTAAAGGCAGACGAAATTGAGGATTGGGCAATGACAATTGCCATTGGATTTGATTACCCACCAGCCCAAGAACAATTTGTTCAATATGCTCAAGCTAAAAACATACTGGTATTTGGTGTATTCGATAAAAAGTCACTGATTGCTGGTGCGACCCTGGCCTTGCATCACCCAATGTGCGATCTGGCAGTGACCAGCACCTTACCTGAATATAGAAATCTGGGCTTGCAGAAAAAACTGTTGATTACACGTTTAAATTATGCAAAACAACGAGGGTTAAAATTGGCCATGGTAACCACTGAACCTGGCAGTATTTCAGAGCTCAATGGCCAGAAGGTTGGTTTTCGTTGTGCCTATACCCGTATCAAGCTCACAAGATTGGCGCTTTAGGTCAATACAAGTTACAATTGAAAACCTTATTGTGACTGAATTTTAAGCGAATGAAGAATAAAACCTCTGTTAAAACTTTCTTTTTATATAAGCGCTTGTTGTCTTATGTTAAACCCTTCTGGCTGATTTTATTGTTAGGAATTTTGGCTAATATTCTTTATTCAGGTATAGACGCGGGTTTTACCTATTTAATGCGTCCTTTTTTAGATAAAAGTTTTATTCAAATTGATGAGGTTTTTATCAGAAAAATTCCTTTCATCATATTAATAGGGGTCACTCTGAGAGGTCTTATCAGCTCAGTTGGTTCCTATTGTATGACTTGGGTTGCCCGTTCTGTAGTCAAAGTTTTAAGACAAAAAGTGTTTGCACATATTGTCCATTTACCAGCAGATTTCTACGATAAAGCAACTTCGGGTCAATTGTTATCCAAAATCTTATACGATGTCGAGCAAGTAGCCCAAGTAAGCGCCGATGCCTTGACCGATTTTGTACAAAATGTGTGTTTGGTTATTGGATTGCTCACGGTGATGATGCTTATCAGTTGGCAATTGTCACTGATTTTTTTATTGATAGCACCTTTTCTTGGTTTCATAGTAAGCATGACCAACAAACGTGTTAGGCGAATCAGTCATAAGGTTCAGAAAACCATGGGTGAAGTCACTGAAATTGCCAGTGAGGCCATTGATGGTTATAAAGTGGTGCGTATTTTTGGTGGTGCAGACTATGAAAAAGCCAAATTTAATGTGGCCACAGAAGTGTCTAGACAAAATGATATGAAAGTTGCAGTCAGTAAATCAATCAATGTGACTGGTGTACAAACAGTCATTGCATTGGGAATATGTTTGATTATATTTGCTACCATTCAGTTGTCATCCGTGCTCGTAGTTTCAGCAGGCTCTTTTTTAGCCATCATATTGGCAATGTTTCAACTCATAAGACCTATGAAAACCCTGACTACCTTAAATGCTACCATTCAAAGAGGATTGGCAGGTGCTGAAAGCGTATTTGATCTTTTGGATGAGACAGTCGAATCAAGCAAAGGGCTGGTTTTAAGGCAAAAAGCTGTGGGTAAAATTCATTATAATAAAGTTTCATATGCTTATAGGCAGGGACAACCTGTACTGCAAGATCTTAGTTTTACTATAGAAGCAGGGCAATCTGTTGCTTTGGTTGGACATTCTGGAAGTGGTAAAACCACAATCGCCAGTTTATTACCTAGATTTTATGAGTTGAATCAAGGGGTAATTACTTTAGATGGAATTCCCATCAATCAACTGAATCTACAAAGCTTAAGACAACAGATATCTTTAGTCAGCCAACAAGTGACACTATTTAATGATACTTTAGCTAATAATATTGCCTATGGTCGATTACATGCGACGCGACAAGAGATAATCGCTGCGGCAAAATCTGCCTATGCTCATGAGTTTATTAGTCAATTACCCCAGGGCTACGATACACCTGTTGGAGAAAATGGTGTGCTGTTATCTGGGGGTCAAAGACAAAGAATAGCCATTGCCCGGGCCATTTTAAAAGATGCACCCATTTTAATTTTAGATGAGGCAACCTCTGCTTTAGACAGTGAATCGGAGTACTATATTCAGTCTGCCTTAGAACAGGTTATGGCCAATCGCAGCAGTTTGGTGATTGCACATCGTTTGTCCACTATCCAGCGTTCTGATAAGATCATTGTCCTTCAAAAAGGTCGCATTGTTGAGCAGGGCAGCCATCCATACTTACTTCATTTGAATGGATGTTATGCTCAACTTTATAAAACCCAACAAATGGGTATGATACCTGAGGAAGCATTGATCTGATGTCCTTATCATTGTCTTTGTTCCTGGAAAAAATATGGTATGGTGGGCGTTTTCAGCTCCTTAGATGGCTTTTATGTCCCATGGCCTGGATTTTTCAAGTCATTGTACAAGTCAGGTGTTGGTTTTTACGACTTTTTTGTCAGCAGACTTTTAATGTTCCAATCATAGTTGTAGGTAATATCACTTCTGGCGGTGTAGGTAAAACGCCCTTGGTGATTGAGCTGGCTAAGCGTTGTCAAGCCAAAGGTCTAAGAGTGGGGATTGTCAGTCGTGGTTACAAGGCTAAGATCTCAAACTATCCCTATGAGGTGCAACCAGGTGACTGTGCTTTGAAAGTAGGAGATGAGCCTTTATTACTAGCCATGAAGACACAATGTCCGGTGATAATTGCTTTGAGGCGAACACAGGCTGTACAGTATCTTTTAGATAAACATCAAAGCCAGATAATTATCAGCGATGATGGTTTGCAACATTATCGCATGGGTCGAGCGATTGAAATTGCGGTGATTGATGGCTTAAGGGGTCTAGGAAATGGACACTGTTTGCCGGCTGGTCCTTTAAGAGAGTCCAAGTCACGGTTAAAACGAGTTGATTTGATTGTGGTAAACCAAGGCTTATGGGAGAATGGCTTTTCTATGACTTTAAAACCAGGTAATATAATCAAGCTGTCAACTGGAGAAAAGGTAGAGCTTCAATCTTTCAAGTCAGAGGTTGCAGCAGTAGCGGCTATTGGTCATCCAGCGCGGTTCTATTTTACTTTGAGTCAATTAGGTATAAAATATTCAGAATATTCTTACCCGGATCATTACCAGTTTAGTCCCAAGGATTTAAATTATACTCAATCTTCAATTATCATGACAGAAAAGGACGCTGTTAAATGTGTTACCTTTAAGTCTGATAAACTTTATTATTTACCTGTAGAAGCTGAATTGAATGATGCCTTTTGGCATGCATTGTGGTCACACGAACAATTACTAGGCTATTGCTAATATGAATCTTTTTCGAAGTATTATTTTATTAATGGTATGTATGAGTACTGCTGTTTTTGCTGAGGCAGATGTAGAAACACAGCCTGTGCATGCAACCTTACCGAAAGTAGGTAGTTGGATTTTTTCAGGCGTTGCCACTAATGAAGGCGGTGAGCGTTTTGGTTATTTTTTTCAAATGCAAAGACAAGGCTCAGTGTTTCACGCCAAAACAGCTTTAATCGATGGACAAACCAATAAATTAATCTTCTTTTATGATGGTCAAGAAACCATAGAGGCCACAACAAATGTTGATTGGCATGTTGGCCCATCTTTTTTGCGTTATAATCCTATCAATGACAGCTGGATTTTTGGTCTCAAACTTGCGGAGAAGAAAGGATTTAATTTTAAAGTCGATATGCTGAAAAAAGACAATGAAGACAATGAAACCCTAGAACTTAAACCGGGTGTGGAATTACAAGCGCTAGAAACCACCCGATTAAATGGCCATATTAAAACAGATGTAAACAATAAAGAACAATTTGTTATCGGCAATAAAGCCTGGTTTGCACGGGTTTGGTTAACCAAAGCACAAAAAGAAGGGCCTGCCATCAGCACTACTTTTTGTCGTTTAAATAATGACAATGGGTTTTATGCGGCGAACCTCAAAGAGCCAATCACCGACAAAAATGGCGTAGCTGGTTGGCGTGATGCAGCTGGTGTCAAGTTGAAGATGTCCAAGGGTATCTCAATAAAATCTTTGGCCAATGACGAATGTTTATTACATGTAGGTTTTCCAAGAGTAGATATGAAATTAGTTAACACCCTTAAAAGCGAGGATCACTCTACACCCACATTGGCTGGATTTTCGAGTAAATTTCCTCTAGGGTTTTGTTTTGTGGAAGAACAATCTTTTCTCCCCTTTGTTTAGGTTTTACTCACCTTAACTTAATGGCAGTTAAGCGTCGCCGATGAATTGTTTTAACAACTTATAGAACTTTGTTAAGGATCTTTATAAAGGTTTTTGCATTTTGAATGGCATGTCCATTTCGGTCATTATTAAAATATGCCCAAATCCTTTTTGCACCACTTCTGGAAATTCGATCTGCCCAGACCGCCAGTTCTTCATCGCTGTAATCATATAAATACCACTTTTCTTTACCATGAAAGCGAATATATACTTCATCTGTTGTAGTAATCAATTCATCAGGCAAACGCGGACCGCTGCTAGAACAAAAAATGATACCCGCTTCACGAAATGCTGCATAAACCTCTTCATTCCACCAGCTTGAATGTCGGAATTCAACAACATTACGTCTTCGCCTATCTAATTGACTGACAATACTGCGCAAGCTGATAGGGGAATAATGGAAGCTGGGAGGTAACTGAAAAAGAAAGCAACCCATGCGTGAGTGCAACACATCTGCAATATGACCAAAGTCTTGTACCAGGGTTTTTGTACCAGTAAAACGCTTTATATGGGTTATCAGCTCACACACTTTTACAGTATAAATAAAAGCTGTGTTAGCAGCCTGCCTTTGCCAAATTGCCACATTTGCAAGCGTGGGCCAGGAATAAAAAGGGGCATTTAATTCCACAGTTTCAAAAGTATCGCTGTAGTGCTTAAACCAAAGAGAGGTGGACATATCCTCAGGGTAGAATATACCTTTCCAGTGCCAGTAGAACCAACCGGAACATCCGACGTTGATGGCTGGTAATTCAGGCGCAAGACCTGCCACTGGTGATGCAATCTTACGAGCAGCATGCATCTTTTTCGCCCGCCCGACATTCGCTTCCCTTTGTTTTTGTCTGCGTGCCTCACGTTTGTCTCGACGAGCAGCTCTTTCCGATGGAGTGTCGAGTGTCACCTTAATTTCCTTATTCTATTCTTTGTTTTTGTAAGTCAGCTCTTCACTATTAATGCTCACACTTTTGTGCCTAGCTCTTAATTGCGGATCAACCTTAACAATTATAAATGGAAACACACTTGTCAAGGTTGGCTGCCAATTGCTGCCAAGAATACCAACCCTCAAAGAGGTTCAGCAAGCCTTGTTGCTTGCATTGATTGGTCGATAACCTCTTCAAAAAATTGAAGGCCCCGGGTCTTCCCGAAAAATCCATAGCGATGTTTGCCTATGGCTTGTTTAAGTCCATCTTCGTTGGAAGCGCTACATATTGCGATGTATTTTTCCTTATTGGTGGTTTTCATGGTGTTGACATAGTCATATAAACTTTGAGAGCGCTCAAATCCAAAAAAGGTTTTTCTTGTAACCATCTTTCCCCAATGTATTTTATTGAATTGTTTCATTAAATCATTGGTACAAGTTGGCAATATTTCAGTTTTTACTGTGGCTGACTTTATCCATCCCTCAAATGTATTTTCATGAAAAGTCATTTTAGATAAAATTCTAATTGCTACTTGTGCTAATCGTATTTTTATATATTCTGTGTCATGGAAATTAAAATATTCACCCAGAAACTCTTTATGTGTTCTTTTTCCTGTATATCTTCTTGTGAATAGCAAACTAGAAGATGGATTTTGATGAAATCCACGGATATGGTCAATAAAATCATGTAGATAAACAGGTCCAGTACCCCTTTGTGCCCAATAATCACTGGTATCCTAATTTCCCGAAAAATTATCGCTAGGTTTTACTTGGCCGGTTCAATATTTAAACATTCCAAGATTTCCCTCTGGGGCTTCGTTAACTCGGTAAGGATATAACCATACTTACCAGAGTATTTG
>JACCWN010000042.1 GCA_013697625.1 Legionella sp. | reverse complement strand
ATCCCATCTCGAACTCAGAAGTGAAACGAACATGCGCCAATGATAGTGTGAGGTCTCCTCATGTGAAAGTAGGTCATCGCCAGGGTTTTATTCTAGAAGCGGCTTAATTGCCGCTTTTTTTTTGCTTTAAAGTATGTAAATTAAGAAATAGATTAAAAAATCAAGAGATTGTTTAGGTTTTTACTTGCATAAATGCAGGGAAATTAATCTTATCTAATCTATTTTTAATTTCAAATGCCTTACGTACATACTCAAATCTATCAATCATCTCGATGCCGGATCTATGAATACCGGTGCATAAAGCAAGTTAAGTATGCAGATGTAAAGTATTTTATATTCATACATAGATGAGTTTCTCCAGCATGAATGTTTTCGCTGATAGCATAGGACATGTGCAATTACTGGTAATGGATTGTGATTTACGATCGCATGAAGCACATTATAGAATACATTTTTTAAATATTAGTTTAATCTACTTTATTAGATGTTTCCTATTTAAATTTGATGGTTTGATAATCAAGCTATGGTTAAAAATATCTTCCTGTTTTGCGCATTAAATGGCCTGGTAGCTCTAAGGCCTGCTCTGGAGCTGCAGCCAAAGATATTTGATAACAAAATGAACAGCATCAGCGCCTATAATATGAGCATTAAAATTAGCCTAAATAAATTACCTATTTATGTTCATTATTTGCTCACTCAACCATTGATGACTAAGGGAATAGAAACATATTACCAACGGACACCAAGTATCCAAACGATCAATGCCTCAAAAAATCGGCATAACAACACCTACCATCGCCTTATCAGGATGCTTGTGGATAGGAGTATAAGCAATAATGTTAAGTTAGCACAAAGTGAGCAAGAAATTAAAGTGGTGGAATTGGCATTTATTACTATGAATTTTAATGCCTTACCAAAGAATATAATTTATGATGTGCAGAACACCTCTATTCCTTTTGGTCAATTATTAATTAACAATCATATACATATTTCTAATCGACATCGCAGCTATTTCACAGTTATATGTAATAGCCAACTGAGACTTTTAATGAATTGTCATTTAAAAAGCACCTTATATGGTCGTAAAAATACAATCGTCAATGCAAAAAATCAAAAATGGCTAGCACATGTGGTTGAAATTCTTTCCGAAGTTTAAAAATTATGTTTTAATGTAAAAAATTAGGACAAAAAACCAGTTCAGGTCAGTACTACTCATTGCTAAGCCAAGGATATTATCGCGGTCCAAGTATGCAAGCATTAACCCGTATTATTTTTGGAATAAATAAGGCTCGAGGAAGGCTTCCTATCGATGTTCCATTGCCCTCTAGACCTTCAGAATTATTTTATCCACGAGGTTGGGGTCTTATAAGCACAGATTAGAAGTCGGTAATTCATTTTGATAAACTTGATTAAAAAAACACCCCTTCATAAACAAAAGCAGCAGGCCCAGTCAAAGTGATGGGTTTGTTCTTATCAGGCCAATGGATATTTAAATCCCCTCCAGTCAAGGTCACAGTAATGTGTTCGTCAAGCTGATAATACAAACGTCCAATTGCAGCTGCAGCTACCGCACCACTGCCACAAGCTTGTGTTTCACCACAACCGCGCTCATACACCCGAAGCTGAATATGTCCAGGGCTTATAAGTTGCATAAATCCAACATTGGTTTGTTCTGGAAACAGAGGGTGTAAACTTATTTGCTTACCTATGAGATGTACAGGTGTTGCATTCAAATCGGTGACAACCAAAACAGCATGGGGATTGCCTACATTGATGGCATGTACCTTCATAACATCACTATCAGGAATTTGAAGTGAATAGCTTACAGATTGCAAGTCACTATTGATGGGAATGTCCTGAGGGGCTAATTTTGGAATACCCATAATGACACTGACTAAGCCATTGGCCTGAATATGTAAGTCCATAACCGTTGTTTTAGTAGCGACTTTTAAATGATTTTTTGTGCTAAGACCCTGTCTTTTAATAAACAAGGCAAGGCAACGTGCCCCATTACCACACTGACCAACTTCTTGCCCGTCTGCGTTGAAAATTCGATAATAAAAATCAACCTCAGGGAGCCGGCTAGATTCTACAAGCAAACATTGATCAAAGCCTATCCCGGTATCGCGCTTTGCCATGGAGGCAATTTGAGCGGGGTTTAAATGAATGTTTTGGTTTATGCAATCAATAACGATAAAATCGTTACCCAACCCGTGCATTTTAATGAATTTGATAGTCATGATTCTACCGATGTTGCGCTAGTGCATGTGATTCCGGCAAATAAAGAGGGCCTTTTTGACCACAAGAGCATACACAAAAAATTATAAGCGAAATGAAAAAAAAGTGTTTCATTAAGCTTTGTTCCTTATTAACTAAACCGTATGCCTATTATACTCAAAGGTTTTGATATTGTCAGAGTATTCATCTTAAAAAGGTCAATCTTTACCTAATTACAATTTATTTAAACACAAAACTTGCACTGGTTACTGACATTGAGGATAATTTATATTTTTGTTGGAGATACCCTTTTGAGTGTATATATTAAAGAACCAGATCAAAAGGCGCAAGCCTGCATCATTTGGATGCATGGTTTGGGTGCTGATTCTTCAGACATGGCAGGTTTGGCCAGTCAATTGAGAATGAATGAATTGGCGCTACGTCATGTATTTATTGATGCCCCCCGTAGACCAGTCACACTGAACGGTGGCATGGTGATGCCAGCTTGGTTTGATCTGTATGGTATGGAATTTACCGACCGAGTAGACCTACAAGGTATTGAACATTCAGAAACCATAATCCGCAATGTCATGGAATCTCAAATGCAAGATGGTTTTGATATGAGTCAACTTTATTTAGCTGGATTCTCCCAAGGTGGAGCTATGGCCTTACATACAGCTTTAAATACCGCTGGACGCTTAGGGGGCATCATTGCCTTATCTGCATTCCTCCCAGCAGCCGGTCAAAATAATAATATGCTTGACAGGAATTCCCCTTTTTTCATTGCCTCCGGACTTTTCGATCCCCTAGTATTACCTGTATGGACCAATCAAAGCAGGGACTGGATTCAGAAGGGTGGTTATGATCAAATTTCGTTTCACCAATACCCAATGGAACATGCCATCTGTGTAGAAGAAATAATTGACCTAAGTGTTTGGCTGGAATGTCAGGTACAGAAGGTAAATGTATGACTATTGTAAAGAAAGCACGCATCGTCACATTTTCTTGTGAACAAATGTATGCGCTGGTTAACGATGTAGCAAAATATTCTGAATTTCTACCGCATTGTTTAGCCAGTGAGGTTACCCATCGTGATGATGATGAACTACAGGCCACCTTACTTATTGGTGCTGTGGGCATGACCAAGTCATTTACAACTCGAAATAGAGTACAACCAAATAAAATGATAGAAATCCGTTTGGTAGATGGACCTTTTAGCCATTTAGAAGGATTTTGGCGCTTTGATTCAGTTGATGAAGGCTGCAAAATTTCTTTTGATTTAGAGTTTGAATTCGCAGGCCGTATGTTGTCTATGCTTATTGGGCCAATTTTTGATCAAATAACAGATAAAATGGTTGACTCTTTTTGTGATAGGGCAGAAGTAATATATGGACAGGGTTGAATTGGTATATGTAGACGCGAATAAACAAGTAGTCCATTTGCATATAGAAATAACCCATGGCACCTGTGTTGGCGATGTACTCAATTCTTCAGGCATTTGGATGACACATCCAGAAACCAAAGCACTTACCGCTGGGATATTTGGAATAAGGTGTGGCTTAGACACCCTTTTAAAACCAGGAGATAGAGTGGAATTATATAGAGCATTGGTTTCTGATCCAAAAGAGAAAAGACGGGAGCGAGCTAAATAAGCTGGCTGTGCTGAGCAGATTGAGACTGGTCTTTCTGAAATGTCATTTTGTATCGTCTAATACAGGCCTATAAGGATATCTATGGGCACTTTCGGGATGACCTAAAGCCCCGTCATACCGCTTTAGGCGCAGCCAGTGGACTTACTTGCACTTTCATATTAATAAATGAAGGGTTACCTGAGGCGCAAGGGAAAATTGCTATAGCCTATTCTATAGTTGCTTTTGCGGTTGGAGGAGGGTTGGCAGTCATGTTTGGTGGCCTGATTACCGAATATTTGAATTGGCAAGGATGTTTTTGTTCTTGCTGGGTCATGGGATTCTTATGTTCTATGGAACTTGTGTGTTTAGTGAAACCCTGGTAACACCTAAAATAATTCATATACGTAAGATAATATATGACTATAGGACCGCGCTGTCCTCACCAATCTTAATTATTTCTTCTTTAGTGATTGGGTGCATGGCAACTATAATGAATTGTTTCAATATTGCAGGTCCTCAAATTGCAGAGGGCGTACTTAAATTATCTCCGGCTCATTACGGTTATTGGAATTTTTTAAATACAATTGGTATGTTATTGGGTGGTCTTTTATCCAAAAAATTATTAGCACGTTTTTCATCTAATACTGTTATCGCCATTGGATTTTTTGGTATGGCTCTAGGGATAGTGAATTTGTGTATTATATGGTACTTAGGAAGTGAATCGGTACTTTTGTTTTTTCTTACCTCAGCAACACTATACTGCTTTGGTAGCTTCTTGTATGCAGGAGGTACATTGATTGCATCAAATGCACTAGCAGATAAGGCAACCTCTAGCGCTGCAATGAGTTTTATATTTCTGAGCTTTTCAACTGTATGGGTAATTTTGTTGGGCTATTTAGGAAAGAATGTTCTAGTAGATTATATAATTATATTAAGCCTGGCTTGGTTAATAGTGGTTATCTTATTTATTGACTCTAAATCGAGGCGGCCTATTTACTGATGGCTGAAGCTCTATCTCTGCCTATTCATGAATCATAACCACCTCGCTCACGGTTTTTTGTTCTTCAAAAAGTTAGATAGCAGCTGATGCCCCTGCTCAGTGAGTATGGATTCTGGATGGAATTGCAGGCCAATTGTTGGGTAGGTACGATGTTGCAACCCCATGATTTCACCGTCGGCCGCAGTTGCTGTAATCATTAAGCAGGCAGGTAAATGCTCTTTACTTACCGCCAGAGAATGGTAGCGTCCTACTTTTAAAAGATTGGGTAAATTTTGAAAAATGCCTTGCCCATCGTGGTGAATAAATGAAGCTTTACCGTGAGTAGGATTGATTGCTCGAACCACATGACCTCCAAAGGCTTGTCCAATAGCCTGATGACCTAAGCATACACCCAAAATGGGGATGTGGCTGGCAAAATGACGTATAATGTCTAGTGTAATACCCGCCTCCTTAGGGGTACAAGGCCCAGGGGATATGATAATATGGCTGGGTTTGAATGCTTCAATTTGTTCAAGAGTGATCTCATCATTTCGTCTTATTTGTTCCCTAAACCCTAGCTCTCGGACGTAACGCGCAAGGTTATGGACGAAAGAATCATAATTATCGATTAATAAGATCATAGTACAAGGCCCAAGGCTTCATGTAGAGCGGAGGATTTTGTTAAGGTTTCCTGGTATTCCTCTTCCGGGTTGGAGTCTGCGACCACTGCTCCCCCGACTTGAAAGGTCACCCTATCCCCTTTGATGGTGTAACTACGAATAACAATGGATGTATCCATGGATCCATTAAAGCCAATAAAACCAAGGCTGCCGCAGTACATCCCTCTTTTAGTTGGTTCTATGGTGGCTATAATTTGCATGGCACGTATTTTAGGTGCCCCAGTAATGGAGCCACCGGGGAAAGCCGCTGCTAATAAATCCACGGCATGATGGTTGGGTTTTAATTTCCCAGTAATTACAGACACCAGGTGATGAACCGTGGCATAGCTTTCTAGACCACAGAGTTGGGTGACTTCAACGGAATGATCTTCACAAATTTTAGACAAATCATTACGCATTAAATCGACAATCATGATATTTTCTGCATGATCTTTTGCACTGGTTTGCAGTTCTTCTGCTAATTGTCTATCGAGCTCAAAATCGGCGCTTCTTGCCCTGGTCCCTTTAATTGGACGGGTTTCCACTTGGTCTCCAATTAATTGCAAAAATCGCTCAGGAGAGGCGGAAACCACATAGATATCGCCTAAATTAATAAAAGCGGCAAATGGTGCTGGATTATTTTTTCGTGAGCGCTTATATAACTCAAAGGGCGACAGTCCAAATGGAAGCTTGCATGTAAAACATTGGGAAATATTGGCTTCAAAAATATCACCAGCCATAATGTATTCAATCAGACACTTTACCGCATCAGCATAAGTTTCTTTATTGAAGTTACTAGTTATCTGTTGGGAAACAACCACATTTCCGGCCATTTTTGAAGAGATGTTGTCATCGCTAGACGATACCGGTTTCTTTAATAAGTCGGTAAAATAATGCAATCGTGCCGCTGCCCTCAATGATCTCGTTGCGGGCAAGGTCTCAGGTAGTCCTGTAGAAACTATCCAAGCTTTTTTTTGGTCATGATCGAAGGATATAACCACATCATAAAATCCGATTGCCATATCAGGAAAAAAGGTATCATCAGAACAATGGGCAGGAATGGTCTCTAGATATTGATACAGATCATAGGAGAATGTACCAGCGGCGCCACCCTGAAAAGGAGGTAGATTGGGGATCATGGGCTCAGGCATGCTGACTAATACATCTTTTAGCAGATCAAATGGATTTATATGTGATGTGATGAGGGTGTTATTAAATTTTATTTGGCCGTCTTTTGCCCATAATACCTTGAATGGGTCCACTGCAATGTAGCTAAAACGACCACAATGCGTATCCTGAAGTGCACTATCTAATAAAATGGCCCATGCCCTATGGTGCACTCCCTCAAAAAGGGACACAGGGTCACAATAGGGTATTTCCTTAATAAGGGTACTGCTATCCTGATGCATGCTAAAATCTGTCTTTAATCCCAAGGTGGTGTTGTCTTGACTGTCATCTCAACAGACCCTAGAAAAATCTAAAATAAAGGGATCTTTTAAAATTAAATCGGTGCTAACAGTATCTGACTTAGGTTGAACCTCGATTCATGACGAATTAATTCTACTGGTTATTGCACAACCTATGAGGAATTACATCTAGTTACCTAATATATCAAACTTCATGTTCTATGTGGGTTAGGACATCGCCATTAAAACATAAACTCACTTTACAGATTTCAAGCGGACCATTGCCACGCCTTAAGGTATGTACATAATCCCAACGGTTGTTTGTAAAAGTTGGGCTTAATAAGCTTGTGCCCATTAAAATAGCAACATTGTCTTTGCTCATGCCGATTTTTAACCGAGCAATTTTTTCTTCTGGAATTAAATTGCCTTGTTGCCTTACACGTCTTGCGAAATCATAGGTGGCGCATTGGGTCAAGCCAAGACTAAAAAACAAAGTAATAATAAGAATGAGAATTCGCATGTTTTGCCTGTAGTGAGAAATTTTGTCATAATGGGTTGCGCGCGCAGTATATCATGCTCATTATTGAAAAAACATCTGCAAGTGCGCTTAATTTTGGTTTAAGGAATACATGTGGATGAGAATAAACAGCTAAAAGAAGTTGGTTTAAAGATTACAACACCGCGTTTGAAGGTGTTGAATATTTTAGAGCAATCTTCTAATAGGCATTTAAGTGCTGAGGATGTGTTCAAATCATTGATGAACATAGGTGAAGATGTGAGTTTGGCTACTGTGTATCGTGTTTTGACCCAATTTGAAGCCGCGGGTTTGGTTTCTCGGCACAATTTTGAGGGCGGTCACTCTGTTTTTGAATTGGCACGAGGTGAACATCATGATCATTTGGTATGTGTACGCTGTGGACTAGTTGAAGAATTTGTCGATGACATTATCGAACAAAGACAAAAAACAATTGCCAATAATGCTCATTTCCAAATGACTGATCACGCCCTCAATATCTTTGGCATCTGCGCTCAGTGTAGTTAATGAATTAAATTTAGACTTACCAATCTAAAGAAAAGCTTTGAAGACAGACTTATTGAAAAGCCGCCTAGATTCAGCCTTTAAAAGGCATATGCGAAGGCGTCTAACTTCTTACCCTTCCCTCCATTAAAGCGGTCATAATTTATACTATGTTTATTTTAAAACGCAGGAGAATGACTTATAACAGCAGAGATACTTGATAGTACCTGTTTTTTAATAGGTAAGAAGGTTTGTTCATGGACTACCAAGGCTTGGTTTATTTCCAATTCTATGCCTATATAATTGGGATCATTAAAAAGTTTGCGTAAAGCTACGGTAAATCCATCGCTGATACCTTGGTAAGGATAGTTTCTTCTAACTCGAAGGTCTGGTGCTGTATTTTTGAGTGCTGTCTGCCATTGAAGAGCAAATATTTTCTCAGAAGCCCGCTTAGGATCATAGAGAATACCAATGTCTGCCTGACGGGTAATTCCATGAAAAACAGGTGTGAAACTATGAACAGATAGGTGCAAAACCTGATAGCCTACTTTTATTTTTTCTGATAGATAAGCAAGGACATCCTCTCTAAAAGGGGTATAATACCGCTCAATAATTGTTTGTTTTTCTTTTGTAGATAAAGCTTGGCTAATCTTTGAAAAACATTTTGGATGAGTAATACTCCTATTGCAATCTATCAATATTCTGGATACCTGAGCCTGAATCAATTCACAGTGAAGGTTTTGTTGCAAATAGGTTGCTATCTCCAGGGCACCAAAATCAATTGCTTCATGGGTGTTTAAAATTGTTTTAAAGTTGTCAAAGTAACATTGGTATTCATCGGGAATTATATTCACCGCATGTTCACAACTGAGTAGCAAGACTAATTTGTTCATAGGGATTCAAATTTTTGGTTATAGAGTAAACATTGTGACAACTGCATATATACTTCTTTTATGGATGTGTGGTTTATTGCCCGCAAAATCCGCTCACTTAAGTTGCCTTTGCTTAATATATATTCTAAATTCAATTGAAGGCTTTGTTCAAGCTCCGTACTGATACCCTCAATCAACAGGGAACATACTTCTCGCAGGGTCATTGCGCGTCTAGGCAATTGCCATTGCCTTAGCAACTCCATGTCATCCACCACCACAGCAAGCCCATCACGAATGGTTTTATCAAATACTGATTTTAGCCGTTTGGTTTCACAAGGTTTTTCCAAAGGATAATCAGTTGCTTTTTGCCAATATTGCAAAATGGCTAAAATTGCTTTGGCAATTGCCATGTCGGAGTTGACGCATTCTTGGCTGTCTAATATGCGAATTTCAATGGCTTTGTGTTCAAATTTAGGTATGGCGCCGCGAGAATTTAGCCATTCATATTGTAAAATGCCATCTGGATCAAAAGGACGAATATCTTCATACATAGGCTCTAAGACGCTTTGTTTGTAATGGGCCTGCGAATAAATAAAGTCTGGAATGATATCGCCACTGATAGAGGGAATTTTTTTCTGGTTCTTCCCGTAGAAATCTAAACGTGAATCCAGCAGACCCGTGGATTTACCATCCAAAATAGGACTGCTTGCTGCAAGAGCAGGTAGCAGAGGTAAAATCAAGCGCACCAGGTTATGCAATTGAAAAAATTCTTCCTCATTGGAATAAGGTAAATTCACGTGCATGCTTTGTAAATTAGCCCACCCATGTCCCTGGCAGTTGAATATAGAATCAAACTGCTTATAAATAGCATTATCACCATGGGGCCAACGAACAGTCTCCTTATGGGGGTCCATAAAAGGGTGGGCGCCCGTTGGTAATAACATCAAATTATGTTGGTTCAAGAGCCTTTGTAAATTTTTTATCGTGGTTTGGAATTGTTCTACAACATTCACCTGAGGGGCTTTGGGCCCGTTGTTTTTTAATTCAAGCACATGCATGACCAATTCATTACTGATGGCAATGTCACCAAGCACCACTTCATTCACCTGCTTGCCAGCCAAGGCTTTTAATATCAAATCACTTTTGGGTTGCACCACCAAAGTGTCTTTGTCCACCAACATGTATTCAATTTCAATGCCTAATACTGAAAAAATGGGGTACTCAGACATAACCGTGTTTCCTTCGTATGCGTTGTAAAAAAACATCCATAATTTGATGGTATAATTTGTCCCCCAAGATTTCGTCTTCAATCCCCTGGTCTATATTCGGATTGTCATTTATTTCTATCACATAATGTTGATTTTTATGGCTTTTAATGTCCACACCATATAATCCATCACCAATCAATCGAGTGCTTTTCAATGCCATTTTTAATATGGCCTCTGGGACTTTATCTAGGGGAATGGTTTCACTTGCGCCTCCTTTTTCAGGTTGAGGTGAATCCCAATCATAAATTTGCCAATGTCCTTCGGCCATGAAATATCGGCAAGCAAAGAGTGGTTTGTTATCTAAAATACCAATTCGCCAATCAAATTCTGTGGGTATAAAGGGTTGTACCAAGACTAAATCTGAGGTTTTGAAAAATTGAATGAGAGATTTTTGAAGTGATTTTTCATCATCAATTTTGATTACTCCATGAGAAAAGGCGGAGTCAGGTTTTTTTAGAACACATGGGAATTCTATGAGGGGTAAGTGTTTATCATATTTACTGATAAACAGTGTTTTAGGCGTCATGATTTGATGGGTATTTAATAATTCAGCCAGATATACTTTATTGGTACATTTGATTATGGATTGTGGATCATCAATAACAACTAAATTTTCTTGGGTGGCTCTACGAGATAAACGATAGGTATAATGATTGACAAAAGTGGTTGCTCTGATAAATAAAGCGTCATATTCACCAATGGATTTGCTCTCATTTTTATCAATGAAATCCACATTCAGTCCTAATTCCTCACCGGCTGAACTGAAAAATTCCAATGCTTTTTTATTAGATGGGGCGTTCGATTCTGTAGGGTCAACAAAAATCGCAAGATCATGAAATTTTTGTTTTTTTCGCCATTGATGCACTCTTTTTTTGGATAAATAACTTACTGCAGCTTGGCACATAAATGCTTCATGATTTTTGGGGACGTCCTCCAATGACAGTAGGGTTAGCATTTTAATGCGCCATTGTTTTTTCTTTTCAAGGGTGAAACGTATCAGCGGTAAAGGAAAAAGGCCATGTAATTGTTTGGCTAGAATGGCATACCTTTTAGCCATATTTTGACCAAAATATAGGCTTAAAGTGAATTCATTGGCTTTTATATCATTTAAACTGTGTTGAATCTCATCATGTATGTCTTGTGAAATTAATTTATATAAACTCAGATTTAAAACATCCTGGATGTTGTGCGCAGAAGGCAGAGCCTTATGGTCCCGAGCTTGTGCCAACAATGAGACATAGTACCCTATAGATTGATATTCATAGGATTTACATAAGTTTATCACCCGGATAGATTTGCTTTGATGGTATTCTTCAGCCGATAAATACTCAAAAGCATGTACAATAGGTGCCAGTTCGCTTAAAAAAGACCAGTTTTCAATCATATCAGTCACAATAACTGTTTGCATTTATCTCTCTAGGTTCGATAATTAAAAGATTACCATCGTAGGTTAGTACACCAAGCATTATAGAGTTTATCAAGCGGTTTATATTCACTCTATAATAATTGTCATGAAAAATAGGGTTTTCAGTCAGTGGGTCTGCGACAATGACATGTCTTTTTTGGGCATCGTATCCACATAAGATAACAAAATGACCACAAGGCGTGCCACAAATATCGTCGTACATGGATTCGCCAGCTTCTGTAAACTGTTCTCTCGGGCTCCAGTATAAATTGGTAGCACTTAGGCCTGTGATGATGGGCCTGTTTAATTTAAAATATTTTTTGAGTAGAGTCACATTCAAAGGATGGGCGCGAACTTTGCCACCAAGTATTAAATAATCAATGAAAGCTTTGCTTTCCATATGAATATATGGATCATTTTTATAGTGCATTTGTGCTGTCAGTTTATCCACCAAAAATCCATTGTCCACCTTATTTTTTTTAAACCAACTTGGGTCGAATATCACCAGATTATACACATAAATGGTCGATTTAAACCCTTGTTGTAGTGCATGTTTGCCCAGCATGGGCGATAGGGTGCCACCTGAGATGGAGCGGTCAATGGTTTGTGCAATGTCTAATAAAGAGATGTCTAAACCATAATATTGATAGACAGCATGTAAACATGTAGGTCCGCAAGACTCATCATCGGGTTGAATCTGGATTTTAATTTCCATGGCGTGCTCGATTGAAGTGTCTATTTTCAAAATAGACGGGCAAAGGGCCTTTGTCAACTTACATCTCAACCTTTACTCTTTATCAAAGTTACTATGAAGCAAGGAAAAAATTATAGACTTAAGCCATTAAAAATGCTTATGCTAACAAGGGTTAAGTATTTGGGATTCATTGATATGGACACAAGTCACAAAAAATTTAGAATAGGCTCACTGGTGATGGTTTTTTGTGTCATGGTAACGGGGATTTTTTTTTATATCTTCATACTCATGCCACAAAAACAGTATTATAAGGCCCATCATGTCAATATACAGGGGACCTATTTAATAAAACCCATTACCTTAAAACCATTTAAATGCATGGATCATTTTAATAAAAAATTTAATTTGGACAATTTGAGAAATAGGTGGACATTCATCTTTTTTGGTTTTGCTCATTGTAAAAACATATGTCCATCAACTTTAACGGCCTTAAACAGTACATTGTTTATATTAAATAAAAACTTTTCTAATTATTTTTTACCACAGGTTGTGTTCATAACGGTTGATCCAAAACGCGATACACTGGGGTATTTACATGAATTTATATGTAAGTTTAATCCAAATTTCATAGGTGCTAGAGCTACAACCGGACAAAAGGCGCTTGAAGAAAACATGCATGTCTTTACTAGCAAAGGCACTGCTGATGACAATGGATATACCATCAACCATAGCGCAGAACTGGTATTAATCAATCCTGATGCAAAAATTCAAGCCTATTTTTCTTATCCTGTAAACCCCACACAATTAGCAAAAGAGTATATGCTTACAGTTAACAAATACCAGACGATGAAAGGTAAATAACATGACATTTGATTTTTTCCAGACTTTGCCTCTACCTTCAGATAGACTGGTAGGCTTTTACAATTATTATTTGGTTTTGTTGTCATTTTTCGTTTCCATAGCAGCATCATATATTGCCCTGGATTTTGCAGGACAGTTACGTAATATCAAAACGATTGATAAAGACTATAGGACCTCTAAATGGTTCTGGCTTACTGGAGGCTCTACAGCGATGGGGGCAGGCATCTGGTCCATGCATTTTATTGGTATGTTATCTTTTAACATCCCAGGATTGACTTTAGCATACGATATTTATTGGACAATTTTTTCCTTAATCATCGCCATAGTAGCATCTAGCTTTGCCCTCTATCTTTTCCAAATATCAATAATCCGCATTGAACATTACATTGCTGGAGGTATTATCCTTGGGCTTGGTATAGCCAGTATGCATTACACAGGGATGGAAGCTTTGCTTATTTCATTACATATTCGGTACTTACCTTTGTTTTTTTTCTTATCAATACTGATTGCCATTTTAGCGTCCATTGCTGCGATTTGGCTGTCAATACAAAGCTATATAAGCTTATTAAAACTGCGCAATAAAGTGAAACTTTGTAGTGCTATTATTATGGGGATAGCCATATGTGGGATGCATTATACGGGGATGGCTGCATCCGTTTTAACACCACTGTGTCGACAAGTCACTAGAAATTCTTCTCAAATTGATCCCGTATATTTAGCGGCTGTAGTAGCAACCATCACCTTTGTTATTTTATCAATTGCATTATTTGCTTCAACTTACAAGGAGGGGAAAAACCAAAAATTAATTGAAATGGCTAGACAAATAGGAATGGCTGAAATATCAGCTTCTGTATTACATAGTGTTGGTAATATATTAAACAGCGTCAAAACATCTGTACATGCCCTTACAGAAAACACGCAAGAGTCTAAAATAGACAGATTAGGAAAAATATGCGCTGTTTTAAATGAGCATAAACACGATTTAAGCGCATATCTAGAAAAGGACGCTAAAGGAAAGCAAACGATAGAATTCCTAGATGCACTTGCAGAATATTTGAAAGAGGAACAAAAAAATTCTTTAGAGGAGCTTACCTTATTAAATAAAAATATCTTGTTGATACAAAACACGATTTCAACACAACAATTTTTAACTAAAACAAAAGGATTAGAAGACTTTGTGTCCATTAACAATCTTTTGGATGAGGCTTTATTGATTACAAATTTAGATAGTAACAGTCGAGTAACCCTTAAAAAACAATATGGTAAATTGAAGCCAATTTATATTGATAAATTAAGTTTTTTACAAGTAGTCATTAATATTTTAAATAATGCAAAACAATCCGTTTTAGAATCGATAAATAAAGATAAAATGATCACTATAACAACAACAAGCCTAATAAAAAACAAAATTAAACTTGAAATTACTGACAATGGCATTGGCATTTCCCCTCAAAATATAGATAAAGTGTTTATTTATGGTTTTACCACAAAAAAAACCGGGCATGGTTTTGGATTACATACCAGTGCCAACGCTATTAGAAATATGGGTGGATCTATAGAAGTAGTTAGTAATGGGCTGGGACTTGGAGCTACCTTTATTATTGAAATTTAAGGGGCGCAATCTAGAAAAGTAATTCCCAGAGAAAAATAAAGGTGCCCCAAACCAGAAGCTACCCTACAATAAAATGTAAGGAATAGAACCCAGTATAAATAATTTGTATGTTTACAAGACATTTTAATGTGGGACTTCTATACTCAAAATATGCTATATATAATATACAGTGTGATTAAATGGAAAATGAACACCCTACTTTTCGTATCCTCTTAATCGATGATAACCCCGATATTCACAAAGATTTTATAAAGGTTTTACTCAAAAATCCAAAATCATCCAAACTTGATCTGTTAGAGGAACAATTTTTTGAAGATAAAAAAGAGCTGCAGCCAGAATATGCTTTGCATCTTGAAATAAGTACAGCCTTGCAGGGGCAGGAGGGTGTTGCTTGTATAAAAAAAGGTTTAGACGAAGGTAGGCCCTTTGCCTTAGCTTTTGTGGATATAAGAATGCCTCCAGGTTGGAATGGTATAGAAACAATCAAGCATATTTGGGAACTTGATTCAAATATTCAAATTGTCATATGTACGGCTTTTTCTGATTATAGTTGGCAAGAAACGATAGAAGAATTAGGTATCAGAGATAATTTGTTGATTTTAAAAAAGCCATTTGATGTTATTGCTGTACGTCAACTGGCTTGCGCATTAACCAAAAAATGGCAATTGATGCAAGAGGCTAAGCAGAATATAAAGTTACTAGAACAAACGGTTGAAGAACGCACCCATTCATTGCGAGATACTTTGTCATTATTAGAACATCAAGCCACCCATGATAGTTTAACCTCTTTACCTAACAGAGCTCTGTTGTATGACAGAATAAAACAAAAAATTGCTCATTCTGCACGAAATAATTCACAATTTGCTATTTTTTTTCTAGATATCGATAGATTTAAATTAATTAATGACAGTTTTAGTCATCATGCCGGGGATATGATTCTGCAAACAGTTGCTTCTCGCATAACTGAATCAATACGGGAAGAAGACACCTTAGCTCGGTTAAGTGGCGATGAATTTATTTTACTATCAACCATATCTTCCAGCAAACAAGTTGAAAATCTCAGCCTGTTTATAAATAAAATATTAGAAAAAATAAATACCCCTATCCTTTTAGAAAATAAAGAGGTTACGATTTCAGCCAGTGTGGGTGTCAGTATATACCCAAAAGATGGCCTAACTGTTGATAAATTATTAATGCAAGCTGATTCGGCAATGTATAGAGCAAAAGCATTAGGTGGTAACCAATTCCAGTTATTTACTGAAAATTTACAGGTAAAAAGTTTGACACGATTGGAAAGAGAAACTCAATTACGTAAAGCACTTAAAGAAAAACAGTTTTTTTTAGAATACCAAACACAAGTAGATTCTGGTAACACAATCCTTGGTGTCGAAGCTTTGGTTAGATGGCATCATCCCATCGAGGGGACCTTATTGCCTAATGAATTCATCCCTTTGGCTGAAGATACAGGACTTATCCTTCCTTTAGGAGAATGGGTTCTAAGAACGGCTTGCTTACAAAATAAAGCCTGGCAAGATAAGGGGTTTGACCCCTTTGTTATAGCTGTCAATGTTGCTACTAAGCAATTTATGCAACCAGACTTCACGAAATTGGTAAAACAAATTCTGGACACATCGGGTCTAGACCCAAGTTGTCTTCAAATTGAAGTTACTGAAAATGTGATCATTAATAATCCCTTTGTCCTTGAATCAATCATGGAGTTGAAAAATATGGGCATTGCCATTGCACTAGATGACTTTGGTACTGGTAACGCAGGTTTAAATTATTTACATGTTTTACCTATGACGAGATTGAAAATAGACAAGCCTTTTGTACATAATATCAGTACAAATCTTAATGATGAAGTTATTATTCAAGCCATCATTGATATTGCAAGTAGACTGAATTTAGAAGTTATTGCCGAAGGAGTTGAAACTGAGTTGCAATTAGATTTTTTAAAATCAAAAAAATGTAATATATTCCAAGGGTATTTTTTCAGTAGACCAGTTACAGCAGAAAAATTAGAACAGTTATTATCTACAGCAAAGGACGGCAATTTGTAAGAAACTCAAAAGCGCCTCTTCCCACAAATTACACCGCATCAATATTTTTGATTTCAAGTTTTGTAATAATTTTCTGTACGCCATGAATGGCATTTACACGTTTAATGATGAAAGCTACAGATTTGGAGTTTTTGACATTACCTGACAAAGTGACTATGCCATTGTTGGTAGTCGCATTGATGCCTACAATTGGAATAGAATCATCATCTAGAACTTTTGCTTTGAGAACGGCTGTTTCTACGCGTGCGGTGATGAAAGCGTCGGTAAAAGCAGTGTTTACTTTTTTAATATAAAGATCACCTGTGCGAATCGACTGAACACCATCTGTGGTTTTTACCAGACGAAGCGCTTCAACAAAAGCCTCTTTGTCTTTGACGTATCCATTTAATTTCACAACACCTTTTTCTGTGGACACAGAAATTTTAAGGGGGTTGAGAATCGTAGATTGTGTAAATTTTGCAGTGATTTTTGTGGTTATAACAGAATCACTGATGTTATTTTCTATTTTTTTAAGATCTGCAGCCTGCAATTGTGTCAAAAAGAAGACCAAGATGGCTGTTGTTATAAAGTTAGCGCATTGCCGCATAATAGTCTCTCATTCATCTGGTGCTTTTTAACCAAGAAGTATATCACCATTATTTAATTTTGATATTCTTTAAATGGATAAAAATCATAGTAATGCACCTTACACATCTTTCCGGCCAACTCTGATCTACCGATGCAAATTGTTTTAGTAAATCAAAGTAGCCTGTATTAGCAAAGCGTAATACGGGTTTCTTATAAAAAAGGCTTAAGCTGCGCTCTGACATTGGCTAACCTTTTTTCTCGGTACTGTCTGGGCTTTATCAAGCGGCAACATTTCCACCTGTATTACGACTTCGTCTAATACAGGCTACGGGTGATGGATTATGCACGGCGGTAGGCTGGAAGCAAAATTGCAGGATAATAAATATTTTCATAAAAGTTAATTCCTTAATGTTGGTGCTTTCTGCGCATTTATAGTTTATTATGCCTAAATATTTATAGGAATACCTATCTTTACTGTCAAGTATTGATAGGTATTTTAATAATAGGGAGTGGTATAATATGGTTAATAGACTAGGTAGATTCTTTTATGAAGTTGCAGTTCAAACTGGACAAAGCCTTGCTGCGGGTGCTGTTACAACAGTAACTTACACAGTAGGTACGCATGCTGTACAAGCCGCAAGTAATGAATTTTTCTTGGCCGCCAAGTCTTTTGACAGATCTCCTCAACAACAAAACACTTATCATAATGATGTATTAAAAAATTTGAACCCGTCTGTTCGCTGATTACTAATTGTCTTTAAAGCTACTATAATTTTATGCCCGGCAAATCAGATTGTTTTTCCTAAACCAAAGTAGCCTGTATTAGCGCAGCCTAATACAGGTTTAAATTTTCTAAGATGATATATCAAGTACCGGAGATACTGTGGCATCAGATGAAGAAGTTGCACTTCACCAATTTCAAGAAAACAATAATCGAATTAAGCGTGTTCAATTACTTATAAAGGGTATGAAACAATGGCGCACTAAATTAGATATCATTGCTCTATTATCAAATACTTCGCAGATTACCCTTGGTGTTATCATGTTTTTGATCATAGGGCCCATTGAGGGTCCTAAATATTTGCCACCTATAGACATCATTCTGGGCTTTGGTAAATCTTTGACTGTGTCTCTTCAAGGCATAGTTCAAATCTTTGCCTTTGTGGGTTATTCCGGAATAGCCATTCGGGCAGTCTGGGATCTTGGTGTGACCTTTTATCATTATCATTATATGGATACAGCCAATAAGATAGCTACATTGAATCCTCCTTACCAATCAGTCACTTTGCCAACAAAAACAAATTTAATAGGTCGCACACTAGCTAATATCATCATGGCTGTATTTAATATTGTGGCTGTATTTACAGTACTAGGGGGAATAGGCCTAATTTCAACCGGTACGGGTTTGCTTTTGGCAGCGATTGCTGCAGGTATAGCTTGGGTAAAAGATTCCGTGATACCCTGGTGGAGAACCAGAAAGGCTATCAAAGACTTGTGTCTAGAATTACAAAGTTTGGATGAGAGTACACTTGGGACAAGTGTTTCCAGTAATCAGCTTGACTCGCAAGTTGTAGAATTTCAAAGGCAACAACTCAATGAACAACTAGCAAATCTCCGAACTGAAAGCAAAACCTGCTTCAATAGTATGCTCTTGAATGGCGTCTCATCCCTTGCATTTTCTCTGTATGCCGTAGGGTCATTTGGCTTTTTCACCGTGGAGTTTATTGGATCTGTATTATTAGTTGCCTGCACGGTCATTGGAATTGGGAGAATAGTTTATAATTCCTGCAAGAAACCTCCAGAGTCACCGGTTTTCCTTAACACAAAAGCTCTAGCAAAAGAACTTGATGAAACTGGTCTTGAATTCCATCATAGAATGAAATTTCATTACTGGATGGAAGATACATATACGAAATTGAACGCAAAGTTTCCTAAACCACCTGACAAACCCATATTGCTCGAACCCATCTCTGACATTGATGAAGTAAAGAGCTATATTGAGCATTCAAGTCCTACTGAAACATTCGAGCCAGATATTGATTGTCCAGCTCTCGGAGCGACCAACTTTTATTGAGAACTTCCCAGTTGCAAGCGAGCGTATAGCGGCTCGTCGATAATTTATGAACGGAATAAAGATTGTCTTGATAGATCGTAAATGGCCCTGGGTGCAGCGGAACAGCCACTAACTTAGGTAAAATAGGGATACTTATCCTGTCTTGCCCCAAGTTATTATTGTCTGGAAAGCCTTTTTACTGTTCATTGATTTTTTACTGATAAGATTTGCACTTACCATCAAAACAATCATTATTTTTGTCGCAGTCAGATTTAACTGAACAAGACGCCTGAAACACGCAGTTACCATTTCTGCAAGTCATATCCAGGCCGCTACAATTCGAAAAGCCCCCTTCGGGTTTAGTACAAGCAGCATTAATAGGGGAGCTAAAGGAAAGTGCAGTTAACGTAAAAAAGAACACCAGATTATAAACTTTCATTGTTTGATACTCCTTTTAAGTACATAAATTAGTTTGAGGTGTGATAATCATTAAAATCATAAAGTTACTCTAAGAGTATATCTTATTAATCAAAAAAGTGTTTAAAAATATCAAACTGAGCTTCATATATTCATTTAAATGAGGGAGGGCATAGCCAGTTTCCTGACATTGAAGGTTATTTGATATGAGAGCAGTTGAACTTCAAGTTCACTTTTTTTAATTATCAACACAGAAAAGTGTTTATTGAGAACATGTCCTTAATTATACCTTAAGCTTACAGTTATATAATGAGTGCAATTTCATATATTGGATTACACCCATGGCTCTACCTAGTTTAAGCACTTTTATCAGTCGTGGAATTGGGCCTTTTAGTGGTTTAATTATCGGCTTAGTTAGCAGCCCTTTTTCGGCATTCATGTATACCTATCAAACCAGCAAACAAAAAGGCTGGAATATTCCCTTTGTTGTAAGTATATCTACTTTTCCATTTCGGCTACTATTAAATTTGCTAATGTTCCCTTTTATTAGTATGGCAGGGGGAGTATTCCATGGGGCTAAATCTGGATTTATGTCTGGATTGTTTTGGCCTAGAAACTTTTTAAGAATAATCAATGATCCAATGCAAAATTCTCATTTGCTGCGAAGTATGTTTATTTCAGCTTCAGCATTGCCTACCAGTGGGCCCAACCTACTTGCTCCCGCTCCAATTCCAGCAATGTCTTTAACGATACCATCCATTTCACCTTTAACAGCACTTTCTCCTTCAAGGCCCCCACTCATTCCTAATTTACTATCACCAGTTCCTGGAATAACAGCAGAAAATAAAGAGAATAAGGAAGAGAAAGAAGAGAAGACGCAAGACGTAGGTGAAAAATTTTTAAGGCTTGAAGAACAGTTATTCAATTGGCCTTTGCCGCAATTGCAACAATTTGCTTTTAAATTAAAAAATGAAAAATATACCGCTTTAAGCCTATGCAATCAACAGTTTGCTTTATTGACTCCAGAAACCATCACCCTTCTAATGCAATGCATTAGTAACAGTGAAATTAATATATTGTGGTTGAACAACAGCAATATAGGGCTATTAACAGAGGAACAACTGAAAGCTTTTGGTGAAGGCTTGGCAAATAGTAAACTAAAAACCTTGTATTTATATGGGAACAATTTTGACAATCTAACTCCTCCTTTAATGAACTTGTTGATGAGATACATAAGCAAAAGCTCGATTGAAACACTTGATTTGGGTATGAATAATCTTTCAAAATTTACAAGTCATGAATTAAATATGTTTTTAGGGGAAAATCTAAAAAGAAGTAGTGTCAAAAATTTATTTCTCAATCAAAATAGTCTTGAAAAATTGATTTTCAGAGATTTGGTTGGTTTTCTTTCAATGATAAAAACAATAAGAAATCTTAATTTGAGTAATAATTTTTTATGCACTGCTACCAATCTTTGGAATGAAAAAGCTATTATATATTTCATGACTGAATTACAACATGTGAGTATGATTACACTTATTAATACCGGTTTTACTCCAGAAAAAAGAGCAATATTTACTTCTTTCAGTACTGATAGAAATGCCAAACAGCAACGTTTAGCTTTCTTAATGGGCTCAAAACCAAAGTTGGGCCTTACTGATCCAGAAGTAAAATCTGAAGTTCGTCCAAGAAATATGTATGACTTCTTTTTTAATGATGCTTTAGGTGGACAAGCCGCATCCTACTTGACTAAAGAGATATTTAGTTTTGTAGGCTCGACAGAATTGGATTTTGGTTATTAGTTTATGGAGCGAAGCCTTTGATTTCTATGACCATGACATGTCAAAATGATGGCTTGTCACTGGTCTTGACTGCTCTGAAAATATAGACCATCTTAATTTCCACCTCCCTGCTAAACAATGTATCTAGATTATCGTTTAAAACTACAGTCTAGATATCATCCTCGTCTCTATCGCATTTTCCACCTCTTCCTCTAATTTTAGTGCATCTTCAAAAAAACATAGTTCGAATGCCGCAGAAGTCATGTATGCCTCTACAGCTTTTTTTTCATCTTCTTTTGAAATCACCTCATTAGCCAGATCTGCCATGATATAGGCATTATCAAACAAATCTTCTGCATATACCTTTATCCATTCTTTTTGGGGATGGGCAGATAAATCACCTACTTTATTTTTGATATATAATCCTAGGGCAGGAAAAAATAAAAAACAAGGTAAACAGGCAGCAACACCTACGCTGAAGGGCTGGTTAGAAGTGGAGTCTAGAAGATGTGCTCCATATCTTTCACAAATATCAGAAGGTTGCATGGGTGGTTCATTGACTTCGGAGTTTAACTGCTTTTTTAGTAGAGACAGTTCAATGTCTGTGGCAGTGATAAAATCAGAAAATAGTTTTTTATGACTTAGTGTAATTGCCTTATGATGGAGTGCTTTCATTGCAGGCTGGAAAATTTTTTCAAGATAATATATGTCTTGCTGGGTGAAGCGATAAAATTTCTTAGGGGTTAAACCTGTTATTATACCCTGGATAAGAGGCGTTTTGCTGGCCTTTTCGAATATAGGTAGACTAGATTTCCATAAAAGTTCAGTCAAACCCAGTAATTTTGGATAATGCACAATATGTTCTCCTTTGGTTTAGAAAGCCAAAGGGAGTAAAAAAAGCAGATGAATTGAATTGTAATCACCTACTGATTCCATCTCCCTACGCGGGGGTTACCCCAGTCAGGTTCAAAGGGTTGAATCTAATATTAGATCCTCTCAGCCGAAGCACCCCTGATGACTAGTGGATTTAAACATTCTTTCTACTTTGATGCAATGAATGATTGTTATAACAAATCAATGATTTTTATATTCAAACCGGTGCTGCCCTGTATTACGACTTCGTCTAATACAGGCTACGATTAATTCCATAGGTAGCCTGTATTAGACGAAGTCGTAATACAGGGTGCATGTCCATCACAATTCAAGGCAAAGAGACCCTTATAAAAAAGCAAAATTATAGGGTTTGTTCTTATGTTTTTCAGACCTGCCCTGTACTACGACTTCGTCTAATACAGGCTACGATTAATTCCATAGGTAGCCTGTATTAGACGAAGTCGTAATACAGGGGTGTCCAGGCAAATAATATTTTATACACCCCAACTCTCCGTAATCACACCTTTCTTTATGTACTTGTGGATACTAGAATGAGGCCAATCGATAGGTTTTTTTACATACCCATGTTTAACTGGGTTGTAATGAATGTAATCCACATGTGTCTGCAAATCCTGTGCATTTCTAATCCGGTGTTCCCAAAATCTAGGTTGCCAAAGAATAACATTTCCACGGGTATTTTTTTGCAAGGGTATATGCAACTGTAATAAAGATTGAGTAAAAATAGTTTTTATCATTCTTATTCGTTTGGAATAATCAGAATCATTTTCAGGTAATTCCCATATACAATGAATATGATCTGGCAAAACAACAATGGCATGTGTGATAAAATTTAATTTTGTATGAATAGTGCGAAATGCATTTCCTAATAGACCAATATGGGTCGTAAGATGGCTTGATTGTCTATCCATCAAAGTTAGGGTGAAAAAATAACATGCGCCAGGTGAATAATCCCTCCGATATTTTACCAAAAGTTGCTCCATATGTTAGAGGGCATGATTATAACAAAATTTATTTTAAATGTGGTGATTTGCCCTGTATTACGACTTCGTCTAATACAGGCTACGATTGATTCCATAGGTAGCCTGTATTAGACGAAGTCGTAATACAGGGTGAATGTCCATCACAATTCAAGGCAAAGGGACCCTTATAAAAAGGCAAAATTATAGGGTTTGTTCTTATTTTATTCAGACCTGCCCTGTATTACGACTTCGTCTAATACAGGCTACGATTGAATCCAAAGGTAGCCTGTATTAGACGAAGTCGTAATACAGGGTGATTTCCATCACAATTCAAGGAAAAGGGTCCCTTATAAAAAGGCAAATTTATAGGGTTTGTTCTTATGTTATTCAGACCGATGCTGCCCTGTATTACGACTTCGTCTAATACAGGCTTTGGGTGTAGCAAGGAGCTTACTAACCTGTATAATGCGCTTCATACTTATAACTAAGAAGGTACACAATTGGATCATGACAACCGAACCCCCTTCGATAAGCTGTATCCAAATGCTATTTTGGATGCCGTTGAAAGTATAGGTTTTCATTGTTCTGGCAGCTTACTTGCACTTAATAGCTATGAAAACCGTGTCTATCAAATTGGTATCGAAGAAGCTCCGCCACTCATCGCTAAATTTTATAGACCTCATCGTTGGGATTTAGCAGCTATTTTGGAAGAGCATCAGTTTTCACTAGAATTGGTAGAACATGAACTTCCCATCATTGCGCCACTAATTATAAACAATCAAACCTTACACCATCACAATGATTTCAAATTTGCACTTTTCCCAAGGCGCGGTGGGCATCCACTTGAATTGGACAATAGTGAACAGCTCGAATGGATGGGGCGGTTTATAGGACGTATACATAGAATCAGTGCTTGCAAGCCATTTGAGCACCGCATTCAATTGAATACTCAAAGTTATGGTCAAGATCCTTATGAATACCTCATAGATCATCATTTTATTCCAGATTATTTAAAATCTAATTTTTGCAAAACAGTGGAATTGGCTTTACAGAAAATTAAACACATATTTGAGGTGGTGGGTCATGTTGACCAAATTCGTTTACACGGTGATTGTCACGCAGGAAATGTATTATGGAGCGACTCAGGCCCTCATATTGTAGATCTAGATGATTGCCTCATGGGTCCTGCTATACAAGATATCTGGATGTTACTCTCAGGTGAGACAACACAAATGGATGTACAATTGGAAAAAATATTACAAGGTTATTGTGAGTTTCATGATTTTAATTTTCGAGAACGTCACTTAATTGAGGTTTTTCGAACTTTACGCATGATACATTATTCAGGATGGCTGGCAAAACGTTGGGCTGATCCAGCTTTTCCTCTAAATTTCCCATGGTTTAATACCCCTGTATATTGGCAAAATCATCTAATGAACCTGAATGAACAGATTGCTTTGTTAGATCAGATTGAATGCTAACAACTATTTGATTTAAAAAGGTTGGATAAGGATGTTAGGAACATAACAATGTTTTTGAGTTTATATAAATAAAGTTAACAATCTGAGTTTTAATTTAGGCCCATTGCATCCTGTAGAACTTGTTGAGAAGGTGCTTGATATAAAGTATTAAAAAAAGTCAGCTCAGTCTGAAGCGCTCTACGAACATCATATATACAGGCTGTCTTTTTATCTAACTTAGTCAAAGGGTGCGCAATTTTTTCTTCAATCGGTTTACTGGTAACTTCGACTACTTGAATATCGGTAATCAACTGCTGTATCTCATCAAAATTTTCAACAAGCGTAGGGCAAAAGGCGGCAAAATTATTTTCCATAAACCGTTCAGGACCCCTAACATCGAATGCAACAAAAAATGAAAGCAAGGCAAGTGTGGATGTAAAAGATACCATCGCGCCCATTGCCTCGAGGAGTATGATTACAACTATGGTTAATTGAAATACTAAGGGTGCAAAACACACTAAAAGTGCAATAGCCAATGCTAATACACTTATTACCAACAAAAAGTAAGCTTCCTCACCATGATGTATTCTAATATCTCTAAAAGGAATCAGCGAGAATCGATCATTCCATCCTTTTTTACTATTAATTTTAGTATCAATACATATAGGTAAATCTTCCAACAGGTGTTTGATTTCAGATATCATGCCAAAGGCATCATCACCTTCTAATGTCTTGCATTTGGAGATAATATCTTCATCATACGTCTTATTTCGAAGCCTGTTTACAGCGCTGATATCTTTAACCCCTTTATTCGAATGCTCAATTTGTTGTGCTTTTATTCGTCTAATTTCTGCGAACACTTGAGCTTGTTGAATAAAGGTTTTCGATTTTTTCTTAAATTGTACATTGAGCTGATTCATACTTTTTAAGTGGAAAAAATTACAAAATTGTATTCTTTCATTAGAGTATGTATAAGCATAAGATATGATGATGCCCCATAATTCGTCGTGCCTAATTGGTATAGACAGTTCATTAGGTTTGTCTTTTTTTCTAAACCATGTCAGTAGATTAGATTGATTAAAAGGCATGAATAATTCCTATTTTTAAAGTCGCATTGTAACATATTATCAAAACTGTGTAAATAAAAAGCAGTTAGTGTGTTGGATCCCGGTAGAAAATTGCCCCTTATTTAGAAATTTAGTATTGTCCTGGTAACATTGATCCCCAATCACGGATAAGCGGGCTTAGCTCTTTTATGCTCAGACCAATGGTATACAAATCTTATCACCTTAATGCACCAATTGCCCTTTTAGTCGTTGGCGCGAAAACTTATTTTACCCTCTTTGTTTAACGTCCCGCAGCCATGTCATTACCCACAAGTAGGAAATGATTGATGAATAAGATAATGTCTTCCCGGAAATAAGTGCTGCCAAGCTGCGGAAGGGCGGGTTTGGGTAAAAAACAATTACGCGCTGCGACTACTTAATGGGATTGTATTGTTCATATTGTATAAAAATACTGTCGGAGCAAAGTAGAAATGTCCCTTTTCGGGCAATTTAGAAATGTCACCTTTGTAACATTAATCCCCTCAATCGCTGCAGGCCAAGGAAGGTCGAAGACCGAGGCCTGTAGTCCCTGGTAGCCTTAGGGCCGGATGTTTTGCCGAAGGCAAAATATAAGGCATACGACAAGGCGTCAGTCATTGGGGAGCGCAG
>JACCWN010000099.1 GCA_013697625.1 Legionella sp. | reverse complement strand
TTTTAATGCCTCAATCGCAACGCGTGCTTTGAATTCTGAACTGAATTTTTTATTAGCCATTTTGAAACCCCTGATACAATAGTTATATTCTACACTACTGTCTCATTTTTGGGGTCCACTACTGACCATAACCCTTCTGCTCTTTTATAGAAATCAATGGTCCATTATTTCTATAGGTAATTAAAAAGGTATCATCCTTGACTGGGTCTCTTTGTGCTTGTGCAAGGCTATCTCCCGCAAAGGAATTGTATAAGTAAATTTGCTTGATTTGTTTAAGAGGGATAGATTTACCTTTAAAATAAGTCGCTATCGGCATACCATTTTTATCTAATTTTAAATGTTCTAAATAAACATCTGATATATTAACGCGGCTTGTTGTTGAACCCCAGACTATTTGTTGATTATAGCCACTTTTATAAATAAAACTTCCTGGCATTAACACAGAAAGATGTGCATTGATGGGGTTTTTACTGTCAGTGACTTGAATATTGAATAAATACCATAAGGGTGGCGAATAAAGAGGGTAATGTGAATCATTGGCCATCATAGGAAAACCGGTGGTAGTATGTTTGCCATCTACTACAAAAATATTACTGCCGGTATCAACTGGATTTAAGATGAATAATTTTTTATTATCAATAGCTGAACTATTTTTATGAGATGATTTCTTATTTTGTTTAATAAAATCCTTTTTATCAAAAAAGGTATCAACAGTTATCGCACTCGTATTTGGTGCGGAACGATAAATATCATCAAACCAGAGTTTTTCTCCATCAAATCCTTGCTTTTTTCCTTCTTGTACATAGGTTAAAAAAATATTGGTTTGAGTAATGGTATCAAAGGATAGCACCTGAGGCGAATTGATTACAGGGACCATTGCTAAAGAGTCAACGTTCGCATTGACTCCACGGGTAATGCATAATGAATCCTCTATAGTCCATTTTGAAATTGATTTTTTACTCAGATGAAGTGTGCTATAGGCTTTCGGAATGGAGTTTTCTTTTAAAAATGCATTCACCCCATCAGTAAAGGATTGCAATAATAAACGTGAATGAGTCGATAAAGCAGGCAATGAATGACTAGCATAATAGGGTAGACCTATCTGTCGGATGGCGCGATCAGAAACGAGTGACTTTTCACCCAATAGCTCTGCTAATTTCCCTTCATAATAATGACGTGCAACATCCATCTGAAAAAATCGATCGGCAGCTTCCTGATACCCCAACATAAAATAAGCATCTTTTTCCGTTTTAGCAGAAATAGTGGGGATTCCAGCAGCATCACGACGAATGCTCCCTGGCAAAGCATTTACCTTGAATGAGGATATTACAAGAAAAATTACACAAAAAAATTTGAATGTCATAATTTACTGTTTGTGTTTTCAATGAGAATTGGCTATAACCTACTCCAAATTTAACACAGATTGTGAGGCAAGAATATAAGATGTAGCATAGCAAGATCATTCCTAAAATCGTAAATCTGACGAATAGAATAAGAGTCACCCGGGCGGGCAAAGGATCGAATCAGAATTCAACTCGAAAACACAGGTGATCAAACGTAGGAGTTCATTTTCGCTACAGGTAACCTCATCAAAAACCTTTTACAAAATTAATAGGCCAGGGTGGCGCAATTATTGCTACAATGTCTAATTCCCGCAAGTGGATGTAAGCTTATTATATAGATCCGCACATTTGGACAAAGACCTCTGATCAAACTCTAGCTCTATGTTAACCTACTGAATAATTTCTTCGAAATAAAAAGGAGGGATAAATTTCTCACTTTAATCTTTTTTATGCCATAAGTTCCTGGAACAATCCGGGGCGCGATTGTTAGCCCAAGCTAGCAACATCTGACTCCCACAATATGAAAGCGATTGACGATATCCGTTTATCCATATCTGAATTTGTAGATCGCTTGAAAGGCTATGGTAACTGAGAGCAGCATTTTGTTTTTAAACTTCTTCCCATGGAAGCAGTTAGTCACGAACAGAATTTTCATAACCACCTTAATGATGAGATCGATTCAATTCAGCAAGAGCTCATTTCATTACAGAGGTCCTGGAATCCGAATCTTCATCAAATCTACCTTCACTTCAGGAAATTCTATTCTGAACTTTTATCTCCCCTTTATGACGAAGAGGTGAACATACTGAATATGCTCTATGAACAATTTCAGAACAGAATTGAGGCAGGTAGATTATGATATCTATAAAAGTATGTCAGCTCACGACATGGTTTCAATGGTAACTGAGCTTTTCCTCCCTGTAATTTATCATTGATCATTATTAAATCTCTAAGTTGCTATATTTGTGAATAAGCATTAAAGGCAGTTAATTGATGACTCAAATCAGCATTCATTTCACTGGATAAAAATCCATAACCTGAAGCCATAAATTTTTCTTCCTGTTTAATTTTGATGACTTGATGGAGCTAATTGTCCACAGCTCCTAAGTCATTGGGAAAAAGTTACCGCCTTTGGCAATAATGATATATCCTTTGGGTCAACATTATCCACGAGGTTCGCTACTGCTGGTTTAAAAAGCTTTAAATTTCTAGCGATTTTATCACCAGTCATTATAGCGTTTACCACAGGCGCATAACTCTGTAGCTTATCATGCCCAACTGCGCATCCTATGGGAATAGTAAACCCCATGCCAGTAGCAGCTATGAGTGCAAGGGGGGCCCCTATCCCTGAAAGGATCGCCGCCGCAGCAAGCACGGTCATTAAAGCAGTAAATGCCAAAGTGCTCAATAGAACCCAAGCAATTGTGCGCGCTCGTGGATTAAATTTCGAATCAGTGGCCTCTTTTTGAAAGGTATTGAAGCTCTTCGGGCTTGGTTGGTCTATCGCATTTTGCAAAGCTCTGGCTGCGCGTAAAGGATGATCATATTCAAGATCCAAGTAATCTATCTCAGCCAGTAATTCCGTTTCATATTGTTGGAGTGTTACTATTATCGCCTTATTATTTTCACCGTCTTGAGTTCGTAGAACTAATTTATTCCTTAAAAACTCGAAGATTGCACGGATTTCATGTTTTCGATTTTCTTTGGTATCCACTGAATCAATTGCTACACTTGGCATTTAAAACTCCTATGGGCTATCTAAATAAAAATATGATTGTATTACCTTACATTCTGCACCTACGCAGACAATTTACTAATTAATTAATCTGTTTAAAAACAAAATACACCCTATTCCCCTTTATCATTTTCTATCCTGTATGTAAGATAAATTATCTGAGAATGCATATGCGGAACACTAGAAATTAAGGATGAAGCAATAATATAACGACAATTCTGAATGCAGAGATTTTAAATGAACTGTTTTCAAAACAAGATACTTTTTGTACCAAACTCTGTTTTTCTTCCATTGCGATGTCTTTTGATGTCTATGCAAAAACAAATTTAAGTTTAATTAATCGATCGGTGGCTTCCTGATAATCCCATCATAAAGTAAGCCTGCTTCCTCCGTTTGCGCAGAAATAGTGTGAATTCCAGAAGCGTCCCGTAGAAAAATAATCACAAAATCAATGAACATAAAAGAATAACTTTAAATAATTTTTCTAATAAATCTCCCAATATGACCATATTTTTTATAATAAATTATTTTTCTAACTCATCAATGAGATAAAATAATTTGATAAGTGCATCATTTTTGGCTCTAAAACTTGCAAAAACTTCTTTCTTTTTATCATCTTTAAGATGCTCGACAAAGGTAATTATCCGACCATTTTTTTCAATCCAACCCATAAACCAGCCATGTTGACGATCCTTCTTGGTTCTATCAAGGTGTAATTGCTTACCATTTCCGGTTTTACCATACAGTTTCCAGCCGCCGGCTAATTCCTGGATAAATAATATCTTTTTTGTCATTTCATAGGACTTGGGGCTTATAGGCAACTTATTATGTATTATTTTTTGTAAGAATTGGATTTGTTCTTCTGGGGAGATTGCTAAAGAACCGGAAAGCCAAGCATGAGTTAATCCGTTGTTTTTGCCTCTATCACCCGAAACATCCAGATTTCCATAGTTGAATTTAACAACATAGTCTTTGAATTTTTTCATACCCAATTTTTGAGTTAGCACCTGAGAGTACCAAACACAACTATCTCTGATCCAAGTTCGAGGATTGTGAGGGCCTTTCCACACATTAATATAAAGATCATAACCTTTTTTAAAGGGCCATTCTGGATGTATTTCGTCTTTTAATAGTCCTGCATCATAGCCCATTAAACTTAAGGCAATTTTAAACGTAGATTCTGGTGAAGAGCGCTTGTTGCACTCAATACCTTCGCGCTTTAACATTGTTTGATTTTCATAAGCTAAGAAGCAAGTATTTTCAGCCCAAATAGGGAAGCAATAGAATAACGCCATGTATATAATCTTTTTTTTCATAATACTCTCTACATCATTTAATTTATAAAGGTACAGCAAGAGACACTGTCCCTTTCCTATTCTTATCGCTTTGCAAGCTTTAAACTTTTAATTGCTACATTACGGAACACAGGGGCTGCCAGTTCTCCGCCAGAAGTCAAAGTCTTACCATTCTTGCTTAAATAACCATCTTCAATAACCACTAACATGACATAGGCTGAGGTGTTAACCGGTGTATATCCAGCGAAGAGGGACAGCTGATCACCATTTGCGAATTTAGCCTCGTCTGAAACCGTTCCGGTTTTACCTGCGACAGATATTCCAGGGATAGCGGCTTTAATTCCTGTGCCATTTTGCACCGCGTTTTCAAGCATATGAGTCACGGAATTCGCTGTTGATTCTGAAACGACTGAGTTGGAATTTGACCCATAGCTATGTCCTTTGTTGGCCAGAATTGCAAAAGATTTTACTAAGGAACCTACAGTCACAGGGATTTCCTCACCAACCGAAGCCCTTGCAAGTTGCAACTTCTTATTTTGATGGGGTTGCCACCAACTGGTCATGTCAAAACCAAAGCTACTTAGTTTGTTACGAATCACATCAGAACCCGTTTCTTGTGCAACCTGGATAAGGCAGGTGTTGACTGACTTTGCTAACCCTTCTGTTAAAGAAACCGAATTAAACTGGGAATAGTCTGTAAATGTCCTACCTTCAATTCGATAAGGTAAATGGCAATCATAGATCTTTGATTCAGAACTAGTTCCAGCATCGATTGCCGCTGCAGCAATAAAAGGCTTTATAGTCGAGCCAGGTGAAAACACCCGGGATTTCCAACTGCTTTGATCCTTATTCTTGCTTGCTTCTGCAAAGGCAAGGATATTGCCCGTGCTTGGATCAGCTATTGCAATAACCCCTGATTTTGCATGATATTGGTTCACAGCCTGTGCAATTTCTTCCGCTGCAATCTTCTGCATTTTAGGATCTAGATGAGATGTATCAATTTCTGCGGCCTTTGGACTGGTCAAGGAACCTGCAGTTGAATAAGCAATACCAATAGGTGCTAAAATAGAAAGTCCGGCCATTGCTAATCCTAACAACCAGGGCTTAGAAGCATTTGATGGATAAATGGATAACATGGTAATTCTCCTTATGATAAAAGTACTGTCTGAGTTTTCTTGGCTTGTAGCCATACCTACCGTGCATGCAAATTCTTCCTTTGATGACATTGAACATTGAGAAATTGTTTGTATAACTTTTAGCAGACAGTGGCCATAGTCATGGGGTGAAATAGTTCGGTGCTTAACCAATACCTCATCACATGACAATTCTTGTAATTCGCTTAAAACCCTGCGCCATTTTGTGACACCTGGATTTCCAAAAAAGACTATGCTTATGGCTTCTATGAAATAGGCCCATAAACAATCTCGATTACGATGATGTTGGCCTTCATGAGCTATCGCAATTTTTACATTCTTGGAAGATGAAAGAAGTGAAACTGGCAATACGATATAGGCTTTATTAAGGAAGTACACTGAGAAGGGAACATGGCATTGGTGGGAGACCTTAATCATAAGTTTTCCAGATCTTCGATAAGACACGGCTTCACTTAACATCAATCTCAAATCACCCAATCCTAACCATACTCGATATCCACGAATGAAGATTAACAAGCAAAATAGCAGATAAAATATCTGACAATAACTAACATTGTTAATTGTTAGAGCCGATACTGATGGCTTAGTAAATCCACTATCCCCTGTCTTTAAAATGGACTGGCTAGCATACTCTTGTATAGTATCCAGGGATACAAAGTGAAGCCTTTTAGGTTTTTCTATCTGGGGGATACAATGAACTATTAATGGAGATATCACGCAACTTACTAATAAAAGACGCATTAATTTAAGGTTGAAAGACGGTTGATTCGCAGAACTTTGTCTCCCGATAAACCATGAGCTGATTAAAAGTAAGCAATGAATACTCAATATAATTTCAATGAATAACATGACTAACCCTCTACTTTTGTTTGGAGAGGATTTAATTTCTTAAGCGCTTCTTCAATCGCTTGAATGTCATCGCTTTGTAAATTTTTGGCCATCAGGAGTCTTTGTACCAGTGCCACAGGTTCGCCATCAAAAACATTGGCAACCATATGATCGATACAAGCACTTTCATAATTCCACTTTGTAATTTTAGGCACAAAAATATGGACATAAGAGTTTTTTTGGCATTCAAGAAAGCCTTTTTGCTCGAGCACTTTGAGCACGGTTGCTACTGTTGTGTATGCTAGTTTTCTTTGCTGAGGCAGATGTGAAACAACCTCTTTGATAGTTACCTCATCAAGGCTCCAAATGATATTCATTAATTCAAGCTCTACCCCGGTAAGCAAGCGTTCATGGGCTTGTAATTTTTTTTTTGTTGACATTTTTCTCTCCAGAAGCTAAATAAAGCAGACCTACTATTTTTATAGTAGGTCAATCCTACTATAAAAATAGTAGGATTAAAAGAGTTCTGAAAAAAAATGAGGATAGCATCACATTAAAAGATGTCTATCCAAGTATTAAGGGGAAATTTGGCAACTGTTTCGTTGATCTATTAGCAAACATACATTTCGGTTCGTAGTTATATTTTAAAAAAAAAATTCCTATGCAATTCACATAGAAGAAATTGTAAATCTACTGATTCATAACCATTAATCATATTCATGGAACACCACTAATAGTAATTGTTATGCATAGTGGGATAGTTTAGGCGGTCATATCCTAAGATTTGATGGGGTCGATAAAAATGCTGCTTCCTTACATCACGAGTTGATTCAAGTTTATCTAGAATAATATTAAACATCTTTTTTCCTGCATTTTTATTTTTTGACTTCATAAATTCCTCGATTGCCTCTGTTTTCTTGGTTTGAGTAAAATCAGGATTTTGAAGGTATTGGTATAATTCCTCGCTCTTTTTATCCCGCTTAAATAGTAATCCTGGAAAATGCTCACAGGAGTCAGTTCCATGAAAACTTTCTTTATAGGCCTCTATAATATTCGATATCATTTTATCAACTGTTTTAGAATCCTTTAATTCCAATTTAGTCAAAAGCGCATAAATCTCCTTCCCAGAAGCCTGTTGTCTTGTTTTATTAAATTTATAGTCAAGCGCATGGTAACCGGCATGAATAAACGCGGGAAGTATACAAATCAAAGAACTTAACAAAG
>JACCWN010000081.1 GCA_013697625.1 Legionella sp. | reverse complement strand
ATTTGTTTTGGAATATCAAATAATCACTATAAAGATCAAGCATATCCATTTAATTCCCTCCCTAAAATTAAGGACGGAATTCTAATGCTTTTTATTCAAACTGCAAGGGGCTGTGCGTAACATGAGTCATTAAAGCTTGCATGTCGGGCCTGAGTAACTACAAGCGTTAATTGTTCATAATCAGGGTTTAGAATGATACGCTGTCCCTCTTTATCCAGATTCATTAAGCTCATATCATGCTGATGAGTTTTCAACCATTTAGAGGCAATCACCTGTGGGTCTAAGGATTTAAAGGCTTGGCGCTTGTCACAAAAGACATGCAAGGTTTTGTGGTTGCGGATTCGTCCTAAAGCCTGCATGCAATCATTGGCTGTGTTCACCTGGGCATTAAACACACCACCTACAAAATCAAAATGAGCATTATCAATAGAGACGCCGGTACTCACCGATGGGGTACATACTAGGTAGTCGTAGCGTTTCGATACCACATTAACGTTATTAAAAAAAGCCTGATTTTCAACATCCCCGGCATTATCACTGGAAATATAAAGACCTTTTTTTTCAGGAAAGGCCATGCTTAGTGCTGAATAGGTTTTAAATGCTTCCTTTTTGGAGTTAAAGGCAAGGTATACTTTTTGTTCTTGCTCTAAAGCCTGCATGGCGCTCATTTGCACGCTCTCAGGGCTGTCGTGAAAGGCAATTTGGCGGGCACTACCTGGCTCAAAGCGATTAAAATGTATGGTGACAGGCTTATCAGGACAAAACCGTTGAATCATTTGTACTGAAGCCTTTGAGAGATGGGCATCAAGACAAATCAGAGTTTTTGCATTGGTCATGACGTGTTGGAGCACGGAAAATACCAGAGATTTGTGTTCAATATGAGAGGTAAGACGTGCCAGCACCTGTTCGATTTCATCAATGATGACCACATCATAGTGTCTTAAGGCCCCTTCTGCGGTGAGTTTTCCTAAAGAATTAAGGCAAATGGCCAGACGGTGTTCAATTTGTAAGTCAAAATTATCACACTCATTATAACTGGTTAGGCCTAATCTTTGAGCAGCACTTTCCACCAGCGAAATAAGATGGGTGGTAAATAAAATAGATTGTTTGGGGTTTTGTTTTACCAGGTGCTCTACTATGGCGGTTTTCCCTGTGCCTATGGCAGAACGCACTAGATGTACGCCCTCTCGTTTAAAAACATCATTAGGCAAGTAGCGGCTGTTATAGGATAACTTAATACCATCGGTAAATTGACCAGGTGACACAGCCCCATGGGCATGTTGGTTGAAGTGATGCAATTCATGCCATAAGCCTAAATGGATATCGGGTTTTTCCGGGATGGTTTTAGCTATGCGATTTAATCCGCCTAGCTTATGTAAATCGTTAAAGTCAGTAGCCTCTTTAATAAGACTTGGGTCAAAGGTTGAGAAATCAGGGGTACAGACCAGAGTGCCTCTTAATTTAAAAGCAGTACGGTTGGCTTGAATGAGTCCGGTATTACCTAATACACGTTCAAATTTGGTTTTGATATTGGCTTTTTGCCAGTCATTATCAGCCCAGATAATGATTGGTGTTTTAGGAAAGTGGCGTTTTAATGATTTACAGACTGGCAGAAGATTGAAGGCATCAAGGGCTGCAAAGACAGGCTCACCAATCGCAAAATGAATTGAGGCCGCGGTTGCTACCCCCTCACAGACATGAATTGTGCTTATTTTCTCAGGCAAGGAGGGTTTACCAATAATTGCGAAATGTCCTTTTTTAGACAAGCCTTTAGTAAAGCGTTTTTGGCCGTCATTAAAAATGCGTTGCATGCCTAAGAAAGTATTTTGGGTGTCAATAATGGCCACGGCAATTTGATGTTTGGCGTGTTTAATCCCTGGAATAATACCTGCATGTAACCCTTTTCGTTTGAGGTAGTGACTATTGCCCGTATCTGTCATGGATTGCCAGGAGGCTTTATCACGAGCAATCCAGTCAATGGAATTGTTTTCGGGCGCAACTTGCTCAATACGGCTTTTGATGGTGGTTTTTACAGGCGATGAAAAAAGCCCTCCCCTGGCCTCTTGCCATAGTGCTTTAAGCACAGCCTTGCTATCAAAGCGCTCAGTAGGTCAAAGCCAGATAGAGAATAGAAATCAATTGGCAATCAAAGCGTCCATTGATTCCCAATTGAGTCCTATATGATAACCATATATCAGTTTTTTTTCGCATAACATACAATACATTTAAACTTAGATAATAACTAATACGACGAATTTTTTATTTATTTTCAATAAATGCTCCAGGCGATATTGTGTCATAAAAAATAATAGGCTCCATATGGAAATCAAACAGCTATCATATAGAAACCTTATAAGATGCAAATAGCATTCAAATAAAAAGCATAAGGGACCCATATACAAATCATATACATAGCAATTAGATATCTAATCAGACATCCACATTCCTCATTACCCGGCACACATCTAATGCAAGGAATTACCTAATATTAAATTTAATCAGCCGAATCTCGACTTAAAGAACAACGATTAGGTTAAATCAACCACTTATTAGGTAACCATAAAGATATCAAATAATAATCAATTAAGAATCATTCGGAAATCACAAATTTCTGATATAAGAATCAATAAGAAATCTATATGGTAATCATTTAAATTGCATTAGTAATAGTAGTAAATATTAAAACTATTACTAAATCACTTATATAAAATATATTGCTTAATTCAGCATTAAGTCGTTGACTTACCAAAACACCGAGTTTAAGATTGACCTAATAAACGCGAAACAACTTAAACGTGCAAAAGGAGGATACCTCATGGATCCAAAGATGTTAATAAGTGAAGCATCAGAGGCTTTGGGTGTAACAGCACAGGCTCTTCATAATCAAATAAAAAGAAAAAATTTACCGCATGGAAAAAGTAGAAATCGTGTTTATTTTTCTCATGAAACAGCTAAATCACTTTTATCATTAGCATTTAAACCGCAAATAATTTCTTTTCAGATAGTCAAGGGTGGTACAGGTAAAACTTCTATGTGCTTGGCAGTTGGTGTCAGAGCATCTTTGTATGGTGCAAAAACATTACTTATTGATCTTGACCAACAAGGGAATTTAACGAAAGCTTGTCGAGTCGATACGCATGATAATCCCATTATGATAGAGCTAATTAATCAGGAAATACCGATAGAGGAGGGTATCATGCCTGTATGTGATGGACTTGATATTATACCTAGTCGTATTGAAAACGCACTTTTAGATAGTAATTTAATGTTAAAAAGGCTCCCTCTAGATCGGATCTATAAAGATATGATCACGCCGTTAAAAAGTAGATATGATTTAATTCTAATTGATTGCCCTCCTGCCTTAGGAAGCTCAGTAACAGCCTCGGCTTTGGCATCTGATCGCATTATTGCTCCTGTTACTCCTTCTGAGTTTAGTTTGGAAGGTTTGGAAATAACTAAACAAGAAATAAGAAACATAGAAAAAAACTTTCATACCTCTATTACGCTCAGTCCGTTGTTAAATGAGTTTGATGTTAGAACTTCTTTATCGCATGAAACAATGAAGTTTCTTATGACTAATTATGAGAAGGGCTTGATTAGATCGGTAGTCAGAAAAAGCCAGGAATTTGAAAATGTCCTAATTAAGGGAGAGTCCATATTCGATTCACTGAATAGCAGCCCAGCAAGAGAAGATATCGACTTATTAACAAGAGAATTGTTAAACATTACCTTATTGGCTGAGAGAGATAGTGTTGCTGCTGATAAAAGGAAAATTAACGATACAGTTGATGCTTGATATAGTCTTCAGAGGATAAAAGAATGCCTACTTTAGATGAGTTAACTAATAAGAGTAAACGGAAATTTACGAAGTCTGAATATAGACCATGGAATTACATGGAGGAACTTGATAAGGAATCAAATAGACCTCCTATAGAAATCAAAGAAGAATCATCAGACCCCCATATAGAAATCAATAAGGAATCAGTTGGTAATCAATTGAGTATCAATAAAAAAGAAAAGCAAGATCCTTCTATTGACGTCAATAAGGCTGGCAAAGTTACATTAATACCAATAAAGGAAAAACAAGCAGATAATAATCTAATAGATGTAGAAACAACCTTAGATATTATTTTTCGTCTTACCGGGCATCAAAAAAAAATATTTATCTTTATAGTAGATCGCTGCATGTCAAGAGCAATGCTTACAACGGGTGTGGTAAAAGGAGAAATTTTAGTTGGTATAACGGGTACTACTATCAAAATGGTAAAAACTTCTATTCAGCGACTTATTGAAAAAAATCTTATTATTAGGGAGCGAGGTAAGACGGGGCGGGGCGGTTTTTATTCATTTAGAATTATTGAGCTTGTACGAAATGCAACAATTGAATATAAAAGAATGCTTGGTATCGGAAATCAATTGGGTATCAAAGAGGAATCAAATAGCATTCAATTAGAAGTGGAAAAGCGGATTTCTCCCGGGAAAAAAAACAAAATCTTTTTACCCGCGGAATGGGAAAATATAAATATTTCTCCTTTGGATGGCATTGGATTTAATCATAACCATTTATCAGATATTTTTGAAACAGGATTATCTGAGTTTCAAATGGTCCAGGATTCTATTTTGCATTTCGCCTTTGGCATCGAACATGAACCTTCAAAATACAAACAATACGATGATTTATTAAATGTTCTGGTTGGTAGACTAAGAAAAGGAAAGCCTTGGTATGAACCAAATTATCGTTCACCCCAAGAGCTAGCGCAGCAAAAATTTATGGAAAACAAAAAAAATGAGATGGAACGCAAAAAATTGCTGCAAGAAGAAGCCTACAAAATTGCTTTAGCTGAGTGGCAGCAAGATCTTAGCCAAAGTGAGTTAGATAAAATAATCCCAACTAAAAAAGTCTCCGGGGATATAACACCACAAGCAGCTAGACTAAGTCTTTATTTTAAGGAAAATATTTGGCCTGAAAAAAAATCGGAGTATTTAGTCGAGGGCTAATCGGTTTTTTGCACCAATACTAAAAATAAGAGGAAAGATGTATGAATGGATCCTTAAAAATAATTTCTGCCAACGTTATAGGAACTACGTTGGAGTATTTTGATTATGCTTTGTATGGGTTTTCAATACCTATTATAGCCACTCTATTTTTTCCATCTAACAGTCCTCTCAATTCGATATTATTAGCTTGGAGCACACTTATTATTAGTCTATTGATTAGACCATTTGCTGCAGTTGTATTAGGTTATTATGGAGATCGTATCGGTAGGAAAAAGATACTGAATTTTACCGTCTTGATGATGGCTTTTTCTACAATATTATTTGGTTTGATACCAACTTACTCTCAAATTGGGATAATGGCTCCTGTATTGCTTCTCATTTGCAGGATCGCACAAGGATTTGCAGTAAGTGCGGAGTATAATGGTAGCTGTATTTACCTTATTGAAATGTTCAGTAATCGTAAAAGTTTGGTAGCTAGTATGGTTGTGTTTGCATGTGGATTAGGTGTTATGGCCGCCTCTGTCCTAACGCTACTATTTCTTTCATCAAGTATAACTTATAATAATCACTTTTATTTGTGGAGAGTACCATTCATCGTTGGAGGTGCCCTAGCAGGATCTATTGGATTTTATTTAATAAATGGAATTCCAGAATCCCAAGCATTTTTAGCAGCAAAAACTAATAATAGAATTTTAAAAAATCCATTTCGTGATTTATTCAAGTCCCAAAAATCCTTGATGTTAAGCGCGATGTTCTTATCAGGATATTGTGGTACGGCAACTTATATATTGACGATATATCTGTCTCTTTATCTACAAACAGTCGTGGGTATTGAGATGCAGCAAGCGTTGCTCATCGTTATTATAGGAAGTTTTATTGGAACGCTTACAATTCCCATGTTTGGGCTTATTTCGGATGCTAAAGGGCAGCGGAATGTTATGTTGATTAGTTTAATTGCCACTATTTTATTATCGGTTCCAGCGTTTTTTATTATTCAGACGAAGAGTACAGGCATAATTATTATGGCAGTTTCGGTAATTTCTGTGTGTAACGCTGCATTTTGCTCTCCATTTGCATCATTGATTCCTGGATTATTTCAGCCAGAAATGAGGTATTCAGGAATGGGAATCAGCTTTAATTTTGGCGCGGCTTTAATGGGTGGTTTGGCGCCAATGATTATTACGCTACTAACAGGATTAACAAACAGTGCCCTTGTGCCAGGAATTTATATGATGATTTTCGCAATGCTATCATTCGTTATATTATGGAGAGCGCCAGTGTTTCAGGAAACAAAAACGAGGTGTGGCTATTATGCGAAACCCATATAAAAATTTTAAATATGAGGATTTCTTAGGGAGGCCATCTGCTCAACACAGACATTTAATTGACACAATTTGTCAAAAATTATTTGAAAAATTTAAAATAACCTACTTCCTTTATCAAAGAAGATATAAGAATTTTATTTTATTAGAGCTAACCAATAGTCACCACTGGGCGGTTCGTTATTGCACAGAGTATATTTACTATGACAACTTTAGAAACAATTTGGTAGAGAATAAAGACTATTATGTGTGGGGTATTGATTCATCTTCTCAAAAAGAAAAAGACATGCATGAGGAGCGCCAGGAGGTTTATAAAATACCTGCCGGAGTGACGTTCATTGTTGATAAAGGGGTGTTTAAAGATACATATTCATTCTCTGGAGGCTTATCTCAAAATGATGCTGTTTATAGTCTGTTAAAAATGAAAAAGGAGTTAATAGATTTTGGTGATGCATTTTCCGCACAATTACATTTCCTTTTAAAAGAAAAAGCAATAACCACGGACACATTTAATCCAAAAATGGTAGAAATAAAGCATCAAAAAACAGATTTCAAGCCAAAAGAAATAAAAATTTTGTCTTTGTTGGCCGCAGATTATGATACACCACAAATTGCAGAATTTATTCATTTAGAGCCAAAAAGCGTACAAAAAATGATTAATGTCTTGCGAGAAAAAATGGATTGTGAAACACGCGCAGGTTTAATATCAAAAGCTATTTCAGAGAATATTATAACGGAGGTCTCTTATGGGACCAACTCACCTATCATTTTACTATAGGTTAGAATAGCGGCCGCAGTAGTTCTATGTCGGTCTTTCTTATAGAAGAGAAATGACCATGATTAAATATTTTTTCTGTAAATGAAATATTATTTTTTTCAAATAAAATGATAGATGAGCAATACGTGCCGTATTGATGTTGAGGGACATCCACATAAATTGAGCTTAAGGGCTTCTCTAGTTCTACCGGGATCCCTGTTTTGGGGAGCAGATGATCTGGAGATAATGTTTTATCAGATAAAATATTAAATAATGAATCATGAATTTTATCGCGCCCCATATTCGTGCTTGTTTTTATATAAGTTAGCCAATGAGAAAATAATTGTTTGGCATGCTCCACTTTATACCACGGGGTATCTAGTAGATGATTGCTAATACAATATATGTGGGTGGTTAATTTTTGGGTCGTATTTGCTACGTTAGAATAATAATAGGCATCATTTACGTTGCCAATAATTAAGTTAAATTTATTGTAATGATTTGAAACAGCTTCTATATGTTTAATGTATTCAAGGGGCGAACGATTTGTATAGTCCGATAGGTAATTACTTACCAAGAGACCTCTTGATTGCATGGAAGATTTAAACGCCTTCGGATCTCTATAATTTGTCAGCAATGAAAAATAGCCATCCTTGTTAACTCCCAGCCAAGCTCCATGTCTAACTAAATCTTTCCCAGAAAATACATTAGGAGATTCCTGCCAAAAATCTGCGGGTGCACTCTCGCGCGCATAAAATTCGTCTCTATTTGATAAAATAATCAGTGGGTATAAGGGATGTTGACCTATTGCTATTAACGCAAGACACATATCTTTCTCTAAAACACTCAGTATAGAACCAACGCTATATTACATTTTTATATAAATTTCAATACCCAAATGACGCTATTTCTAATGCTACTTAAAATATGTTGGATTCAAATGGCCATTATTATTTTATCTATGATTTTGCACAATAGATGACATCAAGACATAACAGGAGACAAGAATTGAAATCGAATAATGATTTTAAAAAAGTGTATATCACAATTCAATTAGAAAGCGCATCGAATGCTCTATTGACTGCATCGGCAAAGCGATCGAATCGAAAAAAAGTACAAGAAGCTAAATTACGTCTAGAAGATCATGTTAGGCGATTTCGTTCGATTTCCGAAATTGATTTTGTCATCCCTATGGAAGTTGAAACTAAATCATAGGGTAGGGGGATATATGCAAGCAACAGCAGTTGATTTATTAGAGAGTAACGTAATTAAAAATAATCCCTTATTTCTGGATCAGATTCCTGTTTTAAATAAGAGAATTTATATGGCAATTAAAAATAGCACTAAGCAACCCATTACGGTTGTATTGCGGCAACTTAGAAAAAATTTAATGGCACGTGGATTTCGAGTTATTAAAAACCCTAATCAAGCAGATTATATATTGCAGGCAAATATCTTAAAAATTGAAAAACTGAGTGGGGCTGAATCTAGCGAGGTTGTAACAGGATGTGGACTATTTACTGGCGATAGTTTGTCTAAATCATATGTTGGATTAATACAAAAGCTTCGCTACAGGTTAATAGCTGATATACAAATTGACGATTGGGTAAGGAAAGGATCCAAACCTAATCAATGCTATGCACGTATTGATCAGGTTAGTTCCGATTGTGTCCTACCAGCCATTGGGGTTGAACATATCTTGACCGAAGCAATCATGGTCTTCTTTAAGTAAAAGAGCAGTTAGGAAATTAATGCGCCAAACAGTTAATTCAGGTCTACCAAACAATGGAGTGTGAATTTTGGAATGCTGTTGGTAGTTTGTGCTCAAGAAAAACTATGCAACTCATTAATAAGAAGGGAGTTACAAAATGCTACTTATAACAAGGCGATTACAGGAAACCCTTATGATTGGTGATGATGTCAATATCACTGTCCTGGGTATCAAAGGCAAGCAAGTGCGGCTAGGCATTAATGCACCATTATCCATCCCAGTACATCGTGAAGAGATATATCTGAAAATTAAAGAAGAGGAAGGGCAGGGCGGTTTTTATCCTAAGGCACTAATTATAAATAAACCGTTAATTAAGAATAAAGAAATCAAATTCAAAAAAAATAATTTAAGGGGGCAGGGATGAGAGAAACAAAACTGAATCGAGCAATCAAATGATAGAGCCATGGATGATAAGCATCTAAATGCAATCTTCTAAAAAAACGCAATAAATTAGTTAAACAGCTAAAAAATGAGCATTAAATAGGGCTCAGGGGATTTTTTAATCAAAAAAGGAGAGTGTGATGAACTATAGAGCAACAATAGATGATTTAAGCATCAAGGGGTATTTATATGCCCGACAATTCTTCCCGTTTTTGCTGATAGCAATGGCCTTAATTTGTCTGATGCCAGACTCATGTTTTGCATCTGAGAATCGCCTAGCCGGTTTAAAGGCTGATGTGGGTGCAACCTTCGGCGCGGATTCTGACCTGCCTTATTTTCTTTTATTAGGGGTCGTGCCGAAGAACCTCCAAAAAGTGGGATTTCAAGATAAGCCAAACTATCTGATCAATATAAGCTCTAATAACTAAAAATTTATTCTTATACCTCAGAAGCTGGTATCCAACGATATAATG
>JACCWN010000080.1 GCA_013697625.1 Legionella sp. | reverse complement strand
ATTTGTTTTGGAATATCAAATAATCACTATAAAGATCAAGCATATCCATTTAATTCCCTCCCTAAAATTAAGGACGGAATTCTAATGCTTTTTATTCAAACTGCAAGGGGCTGTGCGTAACATGAGTGATAAAAGTCAATCCGTTGAGGCAATACATGCAGCTTTAATCAAAATTGAATCCGAGGTAAATATAATATTTGCAACTGCTCGAAATGATCGACACGGACTAGCAGATGCATTAAAAAAAGTAATTTTAGAATGGATAGCACCCGTAAATGCTGCATTGAAAAGACATACCTTCAGACACCCCATCCAGCAAATGGAGGACAAAAGTATTGCTCAAACGCATGAACCATTACCAATGTTGAGTGATGAAGATTTGGAAATTAGAACAAAATTTCTTTATGCTGAGCAAAGTTTTATTGCAAGACAACAGCATTTGCATGCTCCGCTCATAAAACTTTTACAACGATTAAAAGCTTTATTTAAAGACGAATCTGAAAAACCACCTCACCGGTGTCATATTGTTTACGCTGCTCCTTCAAGTGAAAACAACACCGAAGAATATTGGGTGGAACCTTTTTTGGGCGTGCTATATGAACATTTAACGGCCGCAGGTATTCGTGTCGTTTTGGATATTAAGGAGCTTAATCCCGAAGACAGTGTTGATAATTTTATGCAGCAATATAAGCAAAATGATATTATTTTTATTGGTACAAAATCCTTAAACAAGTGCGATAGTGGTTATAAGGCTTACCAAATGCAATCAGCCATTGCTATCCTTCTTGATTTACCTAAAGATAAGGTGTACCCATTATTAATTAGCGGCAGGCCACAAAACACATTCCCCAATGAATTTGGCTTTGGATCGAATGTGAAAAATGGTCATGACGGTTATATTGCAACATTAAAATGTTTAATCGACTGGCTTTTCAAAGTTCAAGTCCTTGTTAAAAAAGAAGAATATGATTATTTATGGAAAACATTTATTGAAAGCCAACAAAAATTGATTTTTAGTAGTGCTGTAATCAATCTAGAGCTTTCTTTTGGGTTCCATAAACAAAGTTCTATGCAATTATCTTTGTTAACCTCTGATATTCGAACCCTTAGTGCTCGAGAAGAATCTTTCCCAACTATTCGTAATTCAAATGACGTTACTCAATTGCTTCAAACAGGAATGCCTATTGATTTTCAGGGTAAGCTTGGGAACACATTATTAATGACAGTTATTAAAGATATGTCTGGAGGAGGGGTTGATGGATATGCAACCGTTATCACTCAATTAGTTTCTTTAGGTGCAAATTTGAATCTGAAGAATGAGCTTGGTAAGACAGCATTAAGTATGGCTTTTGAATATTCACCCTTAGATTCTCTGACTAAATTGACTAACACTTTGCAAGAAATTAAGGCAAAAAGGACGATCCAAGCAGGTGAACTTGAAGAAATAGAAGAAGCTATTGAGCAAAATATCAATCATAGCAGCTTAAAAGTTATCAGAATCTTATTGGAGAATGGGGCCTCCTTTAGTCGAGTAGAAGGAGATCGTTACTATGAGAAACTTTTAGGAATAAAACTGAATGACCCTTATGTCTATTCGATACTAAATTTAATTAATAGCCGGACTTATTATCCTTGTTTATATGGAAATCTAGCAGAATTAAAGGATATTTTGGATCTCCAACGAACGCTTGTATTTTTGACAATTAAAAAAACGAATTTATTCCCTGAAGTAATTGCTCAAATTATTTCAGAATATGAGTTTTTAATTGAAAAACATTCATTAACGAAAGATGACCTTAGATATTGTGGTGCTACTATGAATAAAGTGAAACAAGAAATTGCAATAATATCTTCGCAAAACGAGGAAGCCTCTCCTGGACCCCAAACTCCTTTGCCAACAAGCAGTTCCAATGCTTGGGGATTTTTTAACAAGAATGTTACCGCAGCAGTTATAGGAATAGCCATCGGGGCAACTATCTTGGCAAATAGTGGTCAATAGTACTGCTTAGTTAATCAATATCTAGTAAGCACACAGGAGAATCTATTATGCGAGAAAAGACTGAATATAACGATATACCCCAAGAAATTAAAGAAACTCAAGAATCATATTTACAGAATTTAGATGCAACGAATAATGTTACTTGTAAAGCACAATGGACTTTGTTTAAGCCTTTGCTGGATGTTCGAAAATTCTTACACTATGTTGTATGCGCTAATTACGACAAGGTGACTGAATTATTAACGAGTAATATTGATTTAATATTTGAGAGTGGTTTTACTATTGACCCTGCCAGAAGAACTTTTAAATCCATTAGCGGGATTAAATATGCTTTATGGTCTCTGGATGCACATATGTGGAAAACAATGATAGATTTAATACCTAAAACGGATAAAGGTTTAGAGGTACTTCAAAAATTATTAATTATTAATGAAAGCATTAATGCTGAGGAGCTTTCCTACACATTAAATGGCCAGAGAATCAATGCTGGAATACATTTTAATTTTGAGACTATTATTTCTGAGATGCAAGCCTATGAGAATGGGACAAGTGGAAATGGTCCATCCTAATTGGAGTCAAGAAACATTCTTACAGCTCAAAATAAAACATCAAAATTATATAATAAGTGGAGCTATCCTTGAATATTCGAATAGGATAGCGAATGCACCCAAAGAAAGTAAAGATGCGAGTCAAGCACATGAAGCTCTTAGTTGCTTACTAGAGAATCGAACCTCTCTTTTAATTACAGATTTATATTCAGTGATTTTAACTGGCCGATATCAGCTTCCTTGTCAATATCACCCTGGAACTACCAAGCCTCATTATATAACTGTTCTTGCAGAATACTTGAAACAAAACAGATCGCTCAGAGAATTAAGTTTCAATGGATCTGAAATTGGACGGGACGCAGCATGTTATATGTTAGAGGCGCTGCAATCTCATCCAACAATTGAAATACTCGACATGCGGGGCTATGAGATGCACAAAATTGGTGATTCAAAGCCTGTTTGTCAGTTTATCGAAAAAAATAAATCAGTCAAAGAGCTCTTTATTAATAACCTATATTTTGATAAGGAAATTGCCATATTATTTGAAGATGCATTAACTAGCAATCATACCTTAGTAAAGCTTGAAGTAGCTGGTACGGAGAATAATTATCTTTTTAAAAAAATCAATGAACTATTAGAACGTAATCGGCAGATCCAAGCAGTAACAAGCGAAAGACAAACTAGTGAAACTTCAAACACCAAGGTGATTATCGATATCTTATTACCACTTAGATATGATTTGGGGCTAGTTACAGATATTTTTACAAGTGTTGAAGACGAGGTCGCTGCCCCCGGATCCTCTATTCCCGAAATAGAAGTGAAAAAGAGAAAGCTAACTGAGCAGGATGCGTTAGATGATCTCATTTCAGCAGGATTTACTATCTAATCGGGGTCAGTCAGGATCCCTGTGTAGATAAGACTTTTTGAATTTAAAATTTCTACAATCCTGTATCCATATGGGTTGCCGACAGTTTTTATAAACTCACTGAATCATCAATTTCATCTTATATTCCGGTGCGCCATGAAAGTGCTGCCGGAAAAACGCGACCGAACGTATTTCTTACTAGCTTTGGGCTCAATGTGGGGTCGGAGAGCAGAGAAAGCGAAGATGTAAACATGGGAGATGAAGTTGATAAAGTTACAAAAAATGTTTAGGGATAAGGAAAAAATAAGTTATGACTTAAATAAAAGCCTCTTGAACTTCATAATAGGTAGGTAACAGGATCCCATTACTGAGATCCTGTTACCTACCAAACTCCACCAATGGTGACATTATGAAACCATTCACTGGTCTGACAAAATGGGTGCTGAAATATGGAAATGGACTTCTGTCAGGAAGTGACAATTTGAATAAGAAATTATCCAATGTATTGCAAGCTAGAATTAAGTATCAATTAAGTTCAATTAGTTACATGCCACCATATAGGATTGATTTTCATAAATTGTCGGTTAATATCAAAAAAGCACAACTGAAGAGCTTGTGAAACCCGAGCGAAACCTTAGTGGTCTTGTGATAACACCCTCTATTTCCCTAATTTGATGGTGGAGCGTTTAGTCGGGAATATCTCAGGATTTATTGTACATCATCTGATGTAACAATCTGTTTAGACTAATGGATAGGACCCATGACCGATGGTCACGGATAGCTGTAGAATTTAAGTTCTTTAATAATTAGGCAAATCAACTTTAAAGCCTGCCTTTGATTTAGCAACAACCCAGCTGGGAATAATCTTTCCCTGTTTGGGCAAAGTTATTCCCTTTTTATTTAAGGAGAAATAACTATGCAAAAACAAAATCTCGTGCAATTGGAAATAGAGCACATACTTTTTGAATTATCTTGCTGTATCAATAATCTGCAAGATTTTAGAACCTATTTGTCTGTTGAGAACGTGCAACAAGCAGATATCAGTTTACAAAAGTTAAATGTCTTGATTTCTAATGCTCAGTATCGAATTAACTATTCAGATTTTCTATTGAATAAGTTAACTCGTTAGTTAAGCACAAGGGTATAAAGTTATAAATCAACAACCACATGGGAGCACCCCTCCCATGTGGGGCGTGCTCCTTCAAACAAGGAGAAACTTTATGGATACCCCAAAAATCTACGTTGTCTGTCTGGCATCTTACAATAGTGGCATTTTGTATGGGCACTGGCTTGATGTAAATCAAAGCTTAAATATGCTCTTTGAACAAATCGATAGAATGCTTGCCGAAAGCCCTATTGAACATGCTAAAGAATGGGCAATTCATAACTATGAGGGTTTTGGTGAAATAAGATTAAGCGAGTTTGAAGATTTAGAAATAATCATTCAATACGCTAAATTTATTATTAAGCACAAAGAATTAGGACAAGCTCTTATTGCTGTTTATGGCATAAAGGAGGCACAAACGATGATAAAAGAGCAGTATTACGGCTCTTATGACTGCAAAGTTGATTTTGCTGAATTTATTCTAGAAGAATGCTATGGCAATCCGATACCAGACAAATGGCTTTGCTATTTTGATTACGAAGCTTTTGCCCGCGATTTATTTATCGATAGCTTTTGTTCGGTCGAGGTTGATGGAAATGTTCATGTTTTTTCTTATCATTAAGCCCCTTTTGGGGCTTTTTTATTTATTTTATGGAACAAATAGCAGACTATTTGAATCTAAAAGAATCCTTATGTATTGCTAGGAAGATAATTTAATTCATAATGAGGCGGTTCAAAAGGCCCTAATTCCATAATCCTCTTGCCACATATCAAGTTCTAAAAAATATATCTTCTTACATCAAATGTTTTATTTATACTTGGCCGAAGAAAAAATAACACACAAATTTTTCAAAAGTACCCACTAAAGTACCCATTGAATTTTGTTTAGAAAGAAGAATAACCGCTAAAACCCTTGCTGTGACTGGTCGGGACGGAAGGATTTGAACCTTCGACCACTAGCACCCCATGCTAGTACGCTACCAGGCTGCGCTACGCCCCGATTTGGTTGGGAATAATAACCAATCTGAGTACAAATAACAACTATTATATGTACAGTATTATATGTACAGGCTGAAAAGTAAGTTTTTTTTCAAATAAGGTTATACTAATGATAAGAATATGAAGTCATATAGGTATACATCATGTCTAAAGAAAATAAGTCTTTCCCTCTGCCAATTACGATGTCGGAACAATTAAAATTATTTTTTGTCGCAGTTACCAATGATAAGTTGTTACAAAAAAAATTGTTGTTAACATAAAAATTTCAGATGTTGCGGTTATTGGGAATCAATTAGGTTTTCAAATAAAAGCTTCTGAGATTTTAAAGGCACAGGCTGGGCGTGTTTTAGCAATCTTGTTGGAGCAATCTGATGACGTACAAAAATTGCTTCTGGGCAAGATCCCTCAAACCGGAGCGCAATGGGGGCGGGGTGGTGGAGGATATTTAGATAGGGCAGGGTATTGGCTATATGAATTATATAGTTCTACTTTATCAATGAAGACTTACATTCAAATTAATCAGTTTTTAGAAAAAGTTTGTCACAGTCCTGAGTTAAAAACAAACTTGTTTTGTGTAAAACATTTAATGACATTGCAATATTTGCTCAAGAAATAGGTTTTGATGTAGGTGCTGATGAGTTACTTGCTCATCAGGCAGAAAAAATATTGACCCTCAGTGAGGATCAGGCTGAAGCTTTGGCCAGCAAATAAATTAATCGCTAAACCATTAATATTTATTGTCTGCTTTTTTTTATTTGCTTTCGGTTTGAAGCTTTTTTTGGAGTTTCCGGCTGGGCTTTTCTTTCTTCGACTTTACGATAAATAGTAGCTGTGTTGCCTATTGTTTGTATCAATTCTGCAGATAAACGGTTACATAAGGTTTCAATAATGGTCATTTTTTCTGTTTTTTCTTGATCATGCAATTTAACCTTTATTAACTCATGGGCTTCTAAAGCAATTTGAGCTTCGGCAAGAAGTGCTTCGGTTAGTCCTTTGGCCCCTAATAAGATAACTGGCTTTAAATGATGAGCTTGTTTTTTTAGTGATTGTTTATACGTTGTGTCCATAATGATGACCTTAATAAATGAATGGCAAATTATTGCACGTTTTGCTGGGAAAAGGTAGTAATATTCAGTATGATAGTATAAACCTGATAATAATTGATAGCTATGCCCCGTTCAAAAAGTAGTAAACGTTGGTTGGATGAACATTTTGATGATGTTTATGTCAAAAAAGCCCAGGCAGAAGGCTATAGAAGTCGTGCTGTTTATAAACTACAAGAAATAGATGAGAAATCCTCTTTAATTCATCCAGGCATGACTATTGTAGATTTAGGAGCGGCTCCTGGTGGATGGACACAATATGTTTCTAAAAAATTGCAAGGCAAAGGACGCATCATTGCCCTGGATATACTGCCTATGGATGCTTTGCCTGATGTTGATTTCATTCAAGGAGACTTCCGTGAAGATGACGTATTGCAATCATTAATTAATTTTATTCCTAAAGATGGTATAGACTTGTTATTATCTGATATGGCCCCAAATATGAGTGGGATGAGTGCGGTTGATATTCCTAGAGCTATGTATTTGGTAGAATTGGCCTTTGATTTTGCAAATAAAATGTTAAAACCAGGAGGGACGATGTTAATCAAAATTTTTCATGGGACTGGGTTTGAAGAAATGGTTAAACAAGCAAGGCTTTCCTTCAAAAAAGTAGCCATTCGCAAACCAGCTGCTTCGCGATCTCGCTCAAAAGAAAGTTATTTGCTAGCAAAGGACTATAATTTATAGTAGCTTACATATATACCTTGATTATATCAGGGTATAATTACTTATCACAATAAAGCTCTTAACGGCTTGCGAGGTTAATAATTTGAACGATATGTTAAAAAATTTATTTCTGTGGCTGATTATAGCGATAGTTTTGGTCTCTGTTTTTAGTAACTTTGGGCCTCGTAACTCAGTTGCGGAAAAAATATCTTATAGTCAATTTCTCAAAGACGTAGAACAAGGTTCTGTGAATGCAGTAACCATTGAGAATAATAAAATCATCAAAGGCATGAGTAAGAATAATAAACGATTCGTGACTTTTATCCCCATGCAAGACAATGCATTGCTGGGTGAGCTCATTAAAGGGAAAGTTGATGTAAGCGGACAGGAACAGCAACAAGAAAGCTTCCTTTTGCATTTATTCATCAATTGGTTCCCAATGTTGTTATTAATAGGCGTTTGGGTTTTCTTCATGCGTCAAATGCAAGGTGGTGGTGGCCGTGGTGCTATGTCTTTTGGTCGGTCACGTGCACGGCTATTGGGAGAAGACCAAGTCAAGGTGACCTTTGCCGATGTTGCAGGTGTAGATGAGGCCAAAGATGAAGTAAAAGAATTGGTTGATTTTTTACGTGAACCCACCAAATTTCAGAATCTAGGTGGACGTATTCCACGTGGCGTTTTATTAGTCGGCTCTCCTGGAACTGGTAAAACTTTGTTGGCTAGAGCTGTGGCTGGTGAGGCTAAAGTTCCTTTTTTCACTATTTCAGGTTCTGATTTTGTTGAAATGTTTGTTGGGGTGGGTGCTTCACGAGTACGCGACATGTTTGAGCAAGCAAAAAAACACGCACCTTGCATTATTTTTATCGATGAAATTGATGCAGTAGGTAGACATAGAGGTGCTGGACTAGGTGGTGGCCATGACGAACGTGAACAAACACTTAATCAGCTACTTGTTGAAATGGATGGGTTTGAAGGCAGTGAAGGTGTGATTGTGATGGCTGCAACAAATCGGCCTGATGTTCTAGATCCTGCGCTTCTTCGCCCAGGTAGATTTGACCGACAAGTTGTAGTACCTCTACCAGACATTCGAGGTCGTGAACAAATTTTAAGAGTACATTTACAAAAAGTGCCCGTAGACATCAATTTAGATGTCATGGCCATTGCACGCGGCACCCCAGGATTCTCTGGGGCTGATCTAGCAAATTTAGTCAATGAATCCGCTTTATTTGCAGCTCGTTCAAATAAGCGCAAAGTTAGTATACATGAACTTGAAAAAGCCAAAGATAAAATTATGATGGGGGCTGAAAGAAGATCCATGGTCATGGATGATAATGAGAAGAAACTCACAGCTTACCATGAGGCTGGCCATGCAATTGTTGGACTATCGGTTCCTGAACATGATCCCGTTTATAAAGTATCCATCATTCCCCGAGGCAGAGCATTGGGTGTAACAATGTTTTTACCAGAACAAGATCGGTATAGTCATAGCAAGCGGCGTCTAGAAAGCCAATTGTCCAGCTTGTTTGGCGGACGAATAGCTGAAGAGCTAATCTTTGGTATGGAAAGTGTTACTACAGGTGCTTCAAACGATATCATGCGTTCAACTGAAATTGCTCGTAAAATGGTTACAACTTGGGGACTATCTAATTTGGGCCCACTTACCTTTGGCGAAGAAGAAACAGAAGTCTTTCTAGGTCGCTCTATGAACCAGCATAAAGAAATATCCGATAGAACAGCACAGTTAATTGATGAAGAAGTGCGAACTATTATTGATAAAAACTACCAGCGTGCTAAAGAAATCTTGGTTGCAAACATGGACAGCTTACATTTGATGGCTGCGAGTTTGATTAAATATGAAACAATTGATCTAAATCAAATAAAAGAAATTATGTCTGGAAAAGAACCTACCCCACCAGATGATTGGGAGGCTTTTAAACCATTGGATAAATCTGTACCACCTAAAGAATCTTCTGAAAAAAAAGTTAAAGGTGATATCAGCGATAATACGGCACAAGAGCATTAACCAGTTCAAAGAGATAATAGGTGAATGCAAATCAATTTTTAACTTGGTTAGATCAAGCAAGACCCCTCGTACAGCCCCTTATTAACAGAGCTTTAATAATGGCTATTGTGAATGTAACCCCTGATTCTTTTTCAGATGGGGGTTCTTTCACATCGGTGGAGCAAACCTGCGATCATATTTTAACATTGATTGAGCTGGGTGCAGATATCATTGATATTGGTGGTGAATCCACAAAGCCTCAGGCTATCCCTACACCCTTAGAGCTAGAATTAACTCGAGTGATGCCTGTAATAGAACAAATTCGTAAATACTCTGATGTGTGTATATCGATTGATACTTATAAGCCCCAAGTGATGGAGCAAACAGTTCAGGCGGGAGCTACTTTTATAAATGATGTATATGCCCTAAGATGCCAAGGCGCACTAGAAATGGCCTCTAAGTTGGCTGTACCGGTTTGCATAATGCACATGAAAGGCAATCCCCAAAATATGCAGATAAATCCTCAATATATTTCGGGTATAGTTCCTGAGGTCAAGCAGTTTTTTGAAGAACGCATCTGTGCCTGTATAAAGGCAGGTATTCCCATTAATAGGTTAATCTTAGACCCAGGCTTCGGGTTTGGGAAAAGTGTGAAGGATAATTTACAAATAGTAAATCAAATACAATCCTTTAAAACTTTTGGAGCTCCAATTTTGTTAGGTGTATCAAAAAAAAGTACAATTGGTGCGGTTCTTAACAAAAACATTGATGAGCGGGTGGTTGGAAGTATTGTACTGGGAGTTTATGCTGCATTGGAAGGGGTCAATATCCTTAGGACCCACAATGTAGAAGAAACAAAACAAGCATTAGTGATGCTAGATGCAGTTCGTCAAGCTGGCTGAAAGAAGAGGTAAAAGGAATGAGTCAACGAAAATATTTTGGAACCGATGGGATACGCGGTCCCGTAGGTTTATCCAGTATAAATCCTGAATTTGTGTTAAAGCTCGGTTGGGCTGTAGGTCGCGTGCTTGCAAATGGCCATAGAAAAAAAATAGTGTTAGGCAAAGACACAAGAGTTTCTGGTTATATGCTTGAATCTGCGCTTGAGGCTGGGTTATCTGCGGCAGGCATAGATGTGGATTTACTAGGTCCAATGCCCACACCAGCTATTGCCTACCTCACCCAAACTTTAAGAGCCAGTGCCGGAATTGTTATCAGTGCTTCACATAATTTATTCGAAGACAATGGCATTAAATTTTTCTCTGCAGACGGCGGTAAATTACCTGACAGCGTTGAGCTTGAAATTGAAGCTGAGATTGAAAAAAGTTTGCAGACGGTTTCTTCGGGAAAATTAGGGAAAGTTTCTCGTATCAATGATGCGCCGGGTCGTTACATTGAATTTTGTAAATCAACCATACCTTCTATGACTCGGCTATCCGGTTTGAAGATTGTTGTAGATTGTGCCAATGGTGCAACTTATCATATTGCCCCGAATGTTTTTGTAGAATTAGGTGCGCAGGTGGTTTCTATAGGAAATAAACCCGATGGATTCAATATTAATTTCGAATGTGGCTCTACATCACCTGAAGCATTAAGACAAAAAGTTATACATACAGGTTCAGACATTGGCGTAGGCTTAGATGGGGATGGTGATAGGGTTATATTAGTTGATTCTAAAGGAAATTTAGTAAATGGCGACCAAATTATTTACATCATTGCCAAAGATAGACAGCAAAAAGGACTATTGAATGGGGGTGTGGTCGGCACCTTAATGAGTAATTACGGTTTAGAAAGAGCTATTCTTGATCTTGGCGTATCCTTTGTCCGGTCAAATGTAGGGGACAGATATGTGCTTGAAGCTTTACAAGAAAGAGATTGGAAAGTAGGAGGTGAATCATCGGGACATGTAGTCTGTTTAGATAAAACTACCACTGGTGACGGAATAGTAGCGGCACTTCAAGTCTTATCCATTATGATAAAACAAGGTAAGTCCTTACAAGAATTAACGCAAGGCATTACTTTATATCCTCAAATATTAACCAACCTAGAAACGGATCATGCAGGACTACTGGCAGTGGACCCAAAAGTTATTAATGCTGTTAAAAAAATGGAGGCGAGTATGAACGGATTGGGCCGAATACTTCTAAGGCCTTCAGGTACTGAGCCTTTGTTGAGAGTGATGATAGAAGGAGAAAATGAGGACTTAGTTAAACAGCAATCTGATATACTATCAGAACAGATTCGTTCAATTGAACAAGGTTTAAAAGGCACATGATTATGGAGATGCAGGTGAGAAATAAGTTGGTTATTGGTAATTGGAAAATGAATGGCACTATCCAAGAAATATCCAAGCTTACCAAGCAAATCAAAGAGGGTTTATTATTAGAGTCCACTTTGGCTGAGGTCATTTTGATGCCCCCAGCACTCTATATTCCTTTAGTTCATGGCTTATTAGATCAATCAAAAATTAAAATAGGCGCGCAGAATGTATTTCCTAAAGTAAATGGTGCATATACCGGGGAGCATTCGGGGCAAATGTTGAAAGAATATGACTGTGCTTATGTTTTAATCGGTCATTCTGAGCGCAGACAGTTATTTCATGAAGATGAAAAATTTGTAGCTGAAAAATTCCACCATGTGAAAGAACATGGTATGATACCCGTTCTTTGCGTTGGTGAGACGCTGACTGATCGAGAAAAAGGCCGAACTGAACAAATTATAAGCAATCAGTTGTTGGCGATCTATGAAAATAATACCCATTGTTTTCAGAATTGTGTTGTTGCTTACGAACCCGTTTGGGCAATAGGTACTGGTAAAACAGCTTCTCCTGAGCAAGCTCAAGAAGTACATTTTTTTATTAGACAATTGGTTGCAGAAATAAATCGTAACGATGCTAATCATCTACCACTGCTATATGGGGGAAGCGTGAATGAAAAAAATGCCAGTGCATTATTTTCTATGCCTGATATTGATGGTGGGTTGGTTGGCGGTGCATCGTTGAATTATAAACAGTTTTTGGAAATTGTGAAATGTATCAAATAATATTGATGGTTCATGTACTGGTTGCTATTGTAACAATCGGATTGGTTTTAATACAGCATGGAAAAGGTGCTGAGATTGGTGCAGCCTTTGGTTCCGGTGCATCAAATACTTTATTTGGTAGTCAGGGCACAGGAAGTTTTTTATTTAAATTAACCTTTGGCTTGGCTTTAACATTTTTTGCTACAAGCTTGTTGTTGTCATATATGGTCTCTTCTCAGTACAATTCTGGCAAACAACAGATGCTCCCTCTACAAAAGAGTGTACCCGCAATTCCTATCCCCAAGGATAGCAATCAAGGTAAATAACAATAAAATATGCCGAAGTGGTGGAATTGGTAGACACGCCGTCTTGAGGGGGCGGTGGCGTAAAGCTGTGCCGGTTCGAGTCCGGCCTTCGGCACCATACAATCGTACATAAGGTAAAGCAATGCTTTTTGAATATTTGCCCGTTCTTATTTTTATTATTATTGGTTTGGTGTTAGGTTTAGTATTGATAGGCGCTGGTTCATTATTTTCTAAACACAGTCCAAATACAGCTAAAAATTCCCCTTATGAATGTGGATTTAGCCCCTTTGAAAGCTCGCATATACCCTTTGATGTTCGATTTTATCTGGTTGCAATTTTATTTATTATTTTTGATCTAGAAACAGCCTTCTTTTTCCCATGGGCTTTGGTTTTACGGCAAATAGGGTGGTTTGGTTTTGGTGCCATGATGGTTTTTCTAGGGTTGTTAGTTATTGGTTTTATTTACGAATGGAAACGTGGTGCCTTGGAGTGGGAATAAATCCAACTCCTTCTTGACTTAGAGGCTTACTATGACGGTTGCAGAATTACAAAAAAATGGTTTTAAAACAGTATCAGTCGATAAACTGGTTGGTTGGGCACGCAGTGGTTCCATGTGGCCTATGACCTTTGGTTTAGCTTGTTGTGCAGTTGAGATGATGCATGTTGGGGCAGCGCGTTATGATTTAGATAGATTTGGGATAATTTTTAGGCCCAGTCCTCGTCAAGCAGATGTAATGATTGTTGCCGGGACTTTATGCAATAAAATGGCTCCAGCCTTACGTAAAGTCTATGATCAAATGCCAGAACCACGCTGGGTCATCTCTATGGGATCATGTGCCAATGGTGGTGGTTACTATCATTATTCGTACTCTGTAGTGAGAGGTTGCGATCGCATTGTGCCAGTTGATATATATGTTCCTGGCTGCCCTCCTACAGCTGAAGCACTGTTATATGGCATCATACAATTACAAAATAAAATACGACATAAAACAGTTTTAGAAGCTTAAGGTTTCTCAAAGGTGCAATCAAAATGACAAAAAATGATTATTTAATCGAACATTTAAAGAGGGAATTGTCAAATCATTTCAGTGAGATTACCATTGCCTATGATGAAGTGACTATAGAATGTAATGCTAAAAACCTGACCTCACTGATGATAGAATTACGTGACATGGATTTGTTCGCTTTTGATCAATTAATGGATTTATGCGCAGTAGATTATTTATACTATGGTAAATATGATTGGGAAACAGATACAGCCACAGAACAAGGTTTTTCCCGGGGGGTTGAGTTAAAAAAAGAAATAGCCCATACCTTACATAATCCTCGATTTGCCGTGGTTTATCATTTATTATCTACAAAAAAAAATCATAGACTCCGAGTTAAGTTGTTTGTTGATGAATCATTTTTAATCATACCTTCAGTACACCATATATGGAAGGGTGCCAATTGGTTTGAACGTGAAGCCTACGATTTATATGGTATTTTATTTGATGGGCACCCCGATTTAAGAAGAATTTTAACCGATTATGGTTTTATAGGTCACCCTTTTAGAAAAGATTTTCCTGTAAGTGGGCATGTTGAAATGCGGTATGATGCAAAGCTTCAAAAAGTAATTTATGAACCCGTAGACATAGAACCGCGGGAACTTGTACCAAAGGTAATTCGTAACGATAATAGATATTTAAGTGCTCATGAGGCCGACTTATGATTGAGTTAAAAAATTACACATTAAATTTTGGCCCCCAACATCCTGCTGCACATGGTGTACTACGCTTGGTTCTTGAATTGGAAGGTGAAACCATCGTCCGTGCAGATCCACATATAGGTTTATTGCATAGAGCAACTGAAAAATTAGCAGAAACAAAACCCTACATTCAAAATATAGGTTACATGGACAGATTGGATTATGTCTCCATGTTATGCAATGAACATGCTTATGTGCGCGCCATAGAAAAATTATTAGACTTAGAAGTGCCTTTACGTGCGCAATACATTCGAACTATGTTTGATGAAGTAACACGTGTATTAAACCACCTCCTCTGGCTGGGTGCTATAGCATTAGATATAGGCGCTATGACCGTTTTTTTATATTGCTTTCGTGAACGCGAAGATTTATTTGATTGTTATGAGGCAGTTTCTGGTGCCCGTATGCATGCCAAATATTACAGACCTGGCGGTGTAGTGCGTGATTTACCAGATAGTATGCCTCAATACAAAGCATCCAGATGGCACAATGATAGAGAAACTGAAAAAAGAAATGAAAATCGACAAGGCAATTTGCTTGATTTCCTCTGGGATTTCACCGAGCGTTTTCCTCGTTGTGTTGACGAGTATGAGACTTTATTAACAGATAACAGAATTTGGAAGCAAAGAACGGTTGACATAGGCGTTGTCTCTCCAGAAAATGCATTGCAGTGGGGCTTTACTGGTCCTATGCTTCGTGGTTCAGGCGTAGCTTGGGATTTACGTAAAAAGCAACCATATGCTGTTTATGATAAGCTTGATTTTGATATTCCTGTTGGTAAAACCGGTGATTGTTATGATAGATACTTGGTTCGTGTCGAAGAATTAAGACAATCCAATCGAATTATTCGTCAATGTATAGAATGGCTGAAAGTAAATCCAGGTCCAATCAAAGTTGATGATCATAAAGTGAGCCCCCCTCGACGTGTAGATATGAAACAGGATATGGAAGCACTGATTCATCATTTTAAATTATATACCGAAGGGTTTTGTTTACCGGAAGGGGAAGTGTATTCGGCCGTTGAAGCCCCTAAAGGAGAATTTGGCATCTATTTGGTTTCAGACGGTGCCAATAAACCTTATAGGTTAAAAGTTAGAGCGCCAGGATTTGCTCATTTGTCCAGTTATGATGAAATGGTTAGAGGACATATGTTAGCGGATGGTGTGGCAATCTTAGCTAGTCAAGATATTGTCTTTGGCGAAGTAGATCGTTAATAAAACGTGCTAAAGTACGCATAAAAAGGTTTGAAAATGTCTGAAAAATTGACAAAAAATACAAATTTAAGTGGTTCAGAATTGAGTTGTGGAGAATCAGTAACTAGGGCTAAGACCCAGTCTAATGACTTGAATTTTGAAAACAAAAAAGTACTGCCTTTGAGTAACTTTATTTCTGCTCAAAAATTGCAAGAAGTAGATGCCTGGATTGCAAAATACCCGGGCGATCAAAAACAGTCGGCAGTCATGAGTACCCTACGAATAGTACAAGAAGAGCAAGGGCATCTAAGGCCTGAATTAATGGATTCTGTTGCAATGTATTTAAGTATGCCCTCCATTGCTGTATATGAAGTGGCCACTTTCTATTCTATGTATGAGCTCCAACCTATTGGTAAACATCTAATCAATGTATGTACCAATATTTCTTGTATGCTAAAAAATTCAGATGAAGTTGTTAACCACCTACAACAAAAATTAGGTATACATTTGGGAGAAACCACCAATGATGGCCGTTTTACCTTAAGATCGGTTGAATGTTTAGGTGCTTGTATTAATGCACCCATGATGCAAGTGGATAAAAATTATCATGAAAATTTAACCACTCCTGAAGCAATCGATTCGGCGTTAGAACAATATGAATAAGATTAAAGGTGGTTGCCGTGATTAAATTAAATCAAGTCTGTTATCGAACCATTCATTTACCAAATCCTTGGCTTTTGTCTGCTTATCAGAGCCTGGGTGGATATAGTTCATGGCAGAAAATTCTTAAAGAACAAATTTCACCCCAATTTATCATTGATGAACTAAAATTGTCTGCCTTACGAGGTAGAGGTGGTGCGGGTTTTCCTACTGGACTTAAGTGGAGTTTCATGAATAGAAATTCACCACTGCAAAAATACGTTGTGTGTAATTCAGACGAAGGTGAACCTGGAACTTGTAAAGATAGAGACATTTTAAGTTTAAATCCCCATCAGTTAATTGAAGGAATGGCAATCGCTGGTTATGTTATGGGTGCAACCGTTGGCTATAATTACATTCGCGGTGAATTTTGGCAGCCCTACGAAAGAACTGAAGCTGCGATCAAAGAGGCTTACGAAGCAGGTTTCTTAGGAAAGAATATTTTAGGTTCCGGTGTTGATTTTGATTTATATAATCACTTGGGTGCGGGTGCATACATTTGTGGAGAGGAAACCTCTTTACTAAATTCGTTAGAAGGTAAAAAGGGATTGCCCCGGTTTAAACCACCATTTCCTGCAAACTACGGTTTGTATGGTAAACCCACAACCATAAATAACACAGAAACCTTTGCATCCGTGCCGGTTATTCTTGAAAATGGTGGGCAATGGTTTTTAAGTTTGGGTAGACCTAATAATGGCGGAACAAAATGTTTTAGCGTTTCAGGACATGTGAATAATCCAGGAAACTTTGAAATTCCATTGGGTACACCTTTTAAAGCACTGTTGGAATTGGCTGGAGGCGTTACCGAAGATCGGCAAATTAAAGCTGTCATACCAGGTGGCTCCTCTATGCCAGTATTACCAGGCGATATTATGTTAGGCCTTGATATGGATTTTGATAGCCTACAAAAAGCGGGTTCGGGCTTAGGTTCTGGTGCAGTCATTGTTATGGATGAAACCACCTGTATGGTTACAGCTTTATATAGATTATCAGAATTTTATATGGATGAATCCTGCGGTCAGTGTACTCCTTGTCGAGAAGGCACAGGTTGGTTGGTTCGGTTGTTACATCGGATTATTCAAGGTCATGGGGAACCTGGTGACATTGAACGGTTGTTAAATGTCGCTAATAACATTGAAGGACGCACAATTTGTGCGTTGGGTGAAGCAGCTGCTTGGCCTGTACAAAGTTTTATTAAGCATTTTTACAGTGAATTTGAGCACTTTATTGAGCATAAACGCTCGATCGTCGCAGCATAATTGAAAAGGTTTTAGCATGGCTACTATAGAAATCGATGGTAAGTTATTTGAAGCAGACAATGGTAAAATGATCATTGAAGTAGCTGACGAGGCAGGTATCCACATCCCTCGTTTTTGTTATCATAAAAAGCTATCGGTTGCAGCTAATTGCAGGATGTGTCTGGTTGAAGTTGAAAACGGTAGAAAACCGGTCCCAGCTTGCGCGACACCTATTACCAATGGAATGAAAGTATACACAAAGTCTGAAGAGGCCTTGCACTCGCAAAAAGTAGTCATGGAATTTTTACTTATTAATCATCCATTAGATTGCCCAATTTGCGATCAAGGTGGTGAGTGTGAATTACAAGACGTTTCTATGGGTTTTGGTGAAGATGAAACTCAGTACGCTGATACCAAACGCTCAGTAGTGGATGATGATCTTGGAACCTTGATTTCGACCGAAATGACACGGTGTATACATTGCACTCGTTGTGTGCGTTTTGGTGAGGAAGTAGCCGGAGTTAGGGAGTTGGGTGCACTTGGTCGTGGAGAAAGCATGCAGATCAGCACCTTTGTCCAGCATAGTTTAACCTCTGAAGTCTCAGGCAATATCATTGATTTGTGTCCAGTGGGTGCCTTAACCTCCAAACCCTACCGCTTTACTGCAAGACCCTGGGAGCTTAATCAGCTTGAAGGCATCGCGCCCCATGATTGTTTAGGATCAAACATTTATTTCCATACGCGTCGCGGCGAAATGATGCGCATTGTACCCAAAGAAAAAGAGTCAATCAATGAAACTTGGTTGTCAGATAGAGATAGATTCAGCTACTTAGGATTAAAAAACGCTGAGCGGGCTGCTCTACCTAAAATAAAACGCAATGGTCAATGGGAAACTGTTGATTGGGAAACAGCATTAAAATTTACTGCGGAAGGCTTGGCTCGTGTTATCAAACAACATGGTCCAGAACAAGTGGCCGCTTTTGCTTCTAGTTCCTCCACATTAGAGGAAATGTATTTATTACAAAAACTAATGCGTGAGATTGGCGTCAATAACCTTGATTATAGGTTGCAGCAAACTGATTTCAGAGATCAAGACAACCAGCCAACGACTCCACAAAGTACACTACCTTATGCAGATATATCAAAACAGCAGTCAATTTTACTTATTGGCTGTAACATTGACCGAGAAGTTCCATTAGCAGGATTAAGGGTTCGAAAAGCTACACGGGATGGTGCAAAAGTTTATGCAATTAATTCTGTGGATTATGACTATCATTTTGAAGTTACCGAAGGCTTCATCATATCTCCACTTGAAATACCAATGCAGCTAGCCAAACTCATACTTACACTTGTACCATCTCCAAAAGGGTTACCTATAGAGATTCAGCGTTTATTAATTGGGTTAAATCTAGACGATGAACTTGTCGATACTGCTAAAGCCCTCAAAGAAAAAAGTGCTTGCATAATAACAGGTGCCCTATTTGAAAATCATCCCCATGCGGCTTTATTGAGAACACTCATTTCTGTCATTCAGCAATTAACAGGTGCTAACTGGCTTAGACTAACGACTGGCTCAAATGCAGCTGGTGCTTGTATGGCCGGTATGTTACCGCACAGAACAGCTGCAGGACGATCACTTTCTACACCGGGCTTAGATGTACATTCAGCATTGACTGCAAAGCTTAAGGCTTATGTTTTATTGGGCGTAGAACCTGGTTTCGATTTTGCTGATCCCTATGGTACAAGACAATCTATGTTGGCTGCAGAATTCGTTGTAATGATATCCGCTTATCAACATGAGTCAATGGATGATTATGCAGATGTCATTTTACCCTATGCGCCTTTTGCTGAAACCTCAGGTACATACATCAATGTTGATAACCAATGGCAAACTGTCAAAGGCGCCATTTCTCCATATGGTGAGGCTCGGCCAGCATGGAAAATACTACGAGTTTTAGGTAATTTATTGCATTGCAAAGAGTTCGATTACAATTCCACCGAGGACATTTTAAATGAATTAAAAAATGTTGCAGCTATAACCATTGAGCAGGAATACCAGGCTTTTTATCCAGAATCATTACCTACAATGAATCATTCATTGCTTCGAGTGGGAGAATGGCCTTTATATAGAATTGATGCTGTGGTTAGACATTCCCAAGAACTTCAAAATTGTGCCGCATCTGAAACTGCTTGTATTCGAATTAACCCGCTGACTGCAGACAGATTAAAATTAGATGAAATTGCTACTGTATCTCAAGGTGATATTAAGATAACATTGCCGCTAAAAAGAGATGAACGCATTGCTAAAGATGTGGTATGGGTAGCAAATGCTATGCCAGAGACTGTAGATTTAGGTCATTCCTTCGCTCCAATTACTATTTCTAAGTCATAGACAGGACTAAAAAGATGCTTCAGGATATTGGAATTTTAATCTGGATTATTATTAAAATACTGGCAATTGTATTGCCATTATTATTGGCTGTTGCCTACCTCACCTTTGCTGAGCGCAAGGTTATAGGCTATATTCAAGTCCGTATTGGTCCCAACCGTGTAGGTTTTAGTGGATTACTTCAGCCTATTGCAGATTTAATTAAATTAATTACAAAAGAAATCATTATTCCTACACGATCCAATAAATACCTTTTTGTAATTGCGCCGCTGTTTGCCTTAGCTCCTGCTTTAGCAGCATGGGCTGTAATCCCCTTTCAAGAAGGTGTTGTATTATCTAATATCAATGCGGGTGTCTTGTATTTATTTGCTATGACGTCACTCGGTGTTTATGGTGTACTTATTGCTGGTTGGGCTTCTAATTCTAAATATGCCATGTTCGGTGCTTTGAGAAGTACTGCTCAAACTGTATCCTACGAAATAGCCATGGGATTTGCATTTGTTGGCGTGTTATTGGCTGCTGGTAGTATGAACCTGACAGACATCGTGTTGTCACAACAAGGTAGCATCCTCCATTGGTGGTTTATTCCCTTATTTCCCCTTTTCGTTATCTTCTGGATAGCAGGTATGGCTGAAACCAATAGAGCACCCTTTGACATGGCAGAAGGGGAATCAGAAATAGTTGCAGGCTTTCATGTGGAGTATTCAGCCATTGGGTTTGCTATATTCTTTTTATCAGAATATGCCAGCATGATATTGCTTTCTGCTGTTATAAGTATTCTATTCATGGGAGGATGGTTATCTCCTTTTGAAGGAATACCTTTCTTAGGTGACATTTTTTTTGTTGTTCCTGGTTTTGTTTGGTTACTCATAAAAATCAGTCTGTTTCTATTTCTGTTTTTATGGATAAGGGCAACCCTTCCTCGGTATCGTTATGATCAATTAATGCGATTGGGCTGGAAAGTGTTAATTCCAGTTACCATAGTATGGGTAATTGTGGTCGCTTTGATGGTTGTTACTCAACTAAAGCCTTGGTTTTAATGGTTAATTGAGAATTTTTATGAAAAAAATATTTCCTTATATTAGACATTATGTGCGTAGTTTTCTTTTGCTGGAACTTTTATCAGGTTTACGACTGACAGGTAGCTATTTTTTTAAAAAGAAAATAACTGTCCAATTTCCTGAAGAAAAAACACCAATGTCCCCGCGATTTCGTGGTTCGCTTGCATTGCGTCGTTATCCCAATGGAGAGGAGCGATGCATTGCATGTAAACTCTGTGAAGCAGTTTGTCCCGCCTTAGCAATCACCATTGAATCTCATGAACGTGAAGATGGTTCAAGACGAACTACTCGTTATGATATTGATGCATTTAAATGTATCTATTGCGGTTTATGTGAAGAATCCTGTCCTGTAGATTCAATAGTTGTAACACCTATTCAACATTACCATTTTAGTGAACGTGGTCAAAATATCCTGACAAAAGATAAATTATTGGCTATTGGTGATATGTTAGAACCAAAACTTGCAGCTGATCGCCTAGCTGACGAAAAATATCGATAGAGGTTACCATGCATGATTCATTAGTTCACATATTGTTCTATATTTTTTCTGCAATTGCAGTATTTTCTGCTGTATTGGTTATCAGTCAAAATAACCCAGTAAGATGTGTTTTATTTTTAGTACTTACTTTTATAGCAAGTTCAGTGCTTTGGATATTGGCGCAGGCAGAATTTTTAGCTTTAATTCTTGTACTGGTATATGTCGGTGCGGTCATGACCTTGTTTTTATTCGTTGTTATGATGCTAAATATTGATCAAGAATCTTTAAAAGGTCATTTTATACGCTATTTACCTTTTGGATTAATCTTAGTAGCCTTGTTAACAGGATTACTTATGGTTTCTTTGCCAAAAGATAATTTCAGCACTGATAAAAGCCATACATCTATTTCAACACAGACTCAATTCATTGAATCAAAGTCTTCCAATGAGAACGTTCCTACAAATGAAAAGCGTACTTTATCCAACACTGCAGCTATAGGTATGGTTTTATACACCGATTTCTGGTTAGTGTTTGAATTAGCCGCAGTTATTTTATTAGTAGCCATTGTTGCTGCTATAACTTTAGTACATCGAAGTGCACAACGTTCAAAGCAACAAAATGTTGTACACCAAATCATGACAAATCCTAAAGAGCGAATTACATTAATTAACATGAAATCTGAATAGTACGTTGGAGAAGGTTCTATGATACCCGTTGAAGAATATTTAATATTAAGTGCGATATTATTCGGTTTAAGCTTGGTAGGTATTATGCTTAATCGAAAAAATATCATTTTACTTCTTGTTTGCGTAGAACTCATGCTTTTAGCAGTGAATACAAACTTCGTGGCTTTTTCAAAATTTTATGGTGATATTAGTGGTCAGATTTTTGTCTTCTTTATTTTAACGGTTGCAGCAGCTGAAGCAGCCATCGGTTTAGCAATAGTGATGTTACTTCATAGAAATTATGGAAACATAAATGTGGATAACATGGATCATTTAAAAGGGTAACATCGTGAGTATACAACAACTGTGTTTGATTATTGTCTTAGCACCCTTATTTGGTTCTGTTATAGCAGGTTTTTTTAGGAATCAAATTGGGCGTGTGGGCGCTCAAGCTGTAACTATTTTTGGCGTTGCCCTATCTCTTGCGCTTTCAATTTATGTGGCTTATGAAATTCTCTCCGGAGCTGTAGCTCCTGTTAATGTTTTAATTTATAACTGGGCGAATGGTGGAGCTCTTATACCATTTGAATTTAATATTGGATTTTTGATTGACCCCTTGAGTGTGGTCATGCTTATTACTGTCAATTTTGTATCATTGCTAGTGCATATTTATAGTATCGGGTACATGGCGGATGACGATGGTTATCAGCGCTTTTTTAGTTATATCTCATTATTTACCTTTATGATGCTGACCTTAGTAATTGCAAATAATTTTCTGCAATTATTTTTTGGTTGGGAGGGCGTGGGATTAGTATCCTATTTACTCATTGGTTTTTGGTATAAAAAAGACTCTGCCTTACAAGGTGCTCTCAAAGCTTTTCTAGTAAATAGAGTGGGTGATTTTGGATTTGTTTTAGGTATTGCCATGGTGTTTGCATACACGGGAAGTCTAGAATATGCCACTGTATTTAAACACGCCACCTATCTTGCCAGCCAAAATATAGAATTGTTCTCTGGACATCCTTGGTCAGTGATTACAGTTATTTGTTTATTGTTATATGTTGGGGCGATGGGTAAATCTGCACAAATACCTTTACACGTATGGTTACCTGAGTCCATGGAAGGCCCAACCCCCATATCAGCTTTGATCCACGCAGCAACTATGGTCACAGTAGGCGTATTTATGATTGCACGTATTTCACCTTTAATTGAATATTCCAACACTGCTTTAACTGTTGTACTAGTTATTGGAGCAACAGGTGCATTATTCACAGGAATATTAGCCCTGGTTATGAATGATATTAAACGCGTTATTGCCTATTCAACATTATCGCAGTTAGGTTACATGATGGTTGCAATGGGTGTTTCTGCTTATAGCGCTGGCATGTTTCATTTATTGACGCATGCTTGTTTTAAAGCTTTATTATTCCTGGGAGCAGGCTCTGTTATTATAGGCATGCACCATGAACAGGACATGCGAAAAATGGGAGGTTTAAAAAATAAAATGCCCATCACCTATATTACTTTTGTCATAGGAAGTTTGGCATTGTGTGCTTTTCCTCCTTTCGCAGGATTCTATTCCAAAGACACGATAATTGATGTGACGAAATTATCAAATATCCCTGGGAGTAGTTATGCTTATTTCTGTGTAGCTGCAGGTGCCTTTGTAACAGCTCTTTACACTTTTAGGTCCTTATTTATGACCTTTCACGGAAAGCCACGTATGTCTGAGGAGACCTTTGCACACGTTCATGAATCACCTTGGGTGGTATGGTTACCTCTGGTTTTGTTGGCTATTCCTTCAGTTGTTCTAGGTTATGTTTTGTATACACCTCTTTTATTTAAACAACCATCTTTATTAAGCGCTTCCATTTTTGTGCTTCCAGAACACAATACTTTGGCAAAACTAGCACATGAAGTGGGATCTCCCTTTGAAAGTCTAACACATGCATTTAAATCTCCCATCCTTTGGCTTTCTCTAGTTGGTGCATTCTTATCCTGGTTGTTATATGTTGCTGCTCCAGCAGTACCAGGTTATTTTGTAAGATATTTCTCCTTAATTTATAAGATACTTATTAACAAATATGGCTTTGATTGGCTTTATGATCTTCTTTTTGTAAAAGGGTCAACCTTATTAGGGCGTATTTTCTACAAGGTTGGGGATCAAAAACTAATTGATGGCTTGGTAGTTGATGGCAGTGGCAAGACGGTGAGATGGCTTTCAAGCAAAGGTAGAACCATTCAAAGTGGGTATTTGTATCATTATGTCACCATCATGGTGTTTGGTTTATTTGGATTTTTGTGCTGGCTAATATTGCCCTAGCTCTATTTTAAAGGTGAGAGTATGCATTATTTACTCAATTTGTTGATATGGCTGCCAATCATTGGTGGAATTTTTATTCTATGTATAGGTGACGACAAGAATCCCAACAGTTCTCGTTATCTTACTCTGTTTACCATAGTGTTAAGTCTTATGCTTTGCCTACCTTTGATACTGGGCTTTGATATTCAAAATAGTAACATGCAATTTATAGAAGAATTTTCTTGGATGCCTGCGCTTGGAATAAAGTACAGTCTAGGTATTGATGGCTTATCCTTGTTATTAATTATCTTAAGTGTATTCACAAACTTAATTGTGGTGCTTTCTACTTGGAAAAGTATCTCTCATAAAGTTGCGCAATATATGTCTGCTTTTCTAATAATGCAAGGTTTGCTGGTGGGTATATTTGCAGCCACCGATGCCATTGTCTTTTACATCTTTTGGGAGGCATCTTTGGTTCCAATGTACTTAATTATTGGGATTTGGGGTTCTGAAAACCGTATTTATGCCGCGATAAAGTTCTTTTTATACACTTTTTTTGGTTCAGTATTGATGCTAGCAAGCTTTTTATACATGGGTTACATTGCAGGATCTTTTAACATTGAAGCACTGTATTCAATAAAACTAACCATGACCGCACAAACTTTGATTTTTATTGCTTTCTTTCTAAGTTTTGCAATAAAAGTGCCCATGTTTCCTGTACATACCTGGTTACCTGATGCTCATACAGAAGCGCCTGCTGGAGGATCTGTAATCTTGGCTGCCATACTACTAAAATTAGGTGCGTATGGTTTCATCCGATTTTCATTGCCTATAGTTCCTGATGCTTGCAGAAAATATGCAGGTGTAATGATTGTGCTTTCATTAATCGCTGTAGTTTATATTGGTTTAATTGCCATAATTCAAAAGGATCTAAAAAGACTTATTGCCTATTCTTCTATTTCTCATATGGGCTTTGTAACACTGGGTTGTTTTGCTATTTTTGCAATTGCTCATGGTTCATCTTTGAGCAGTGCAGGTTTGGTTTTAGAAGGTGCAATTGTTGTAATGATTTCACATGCGTTTGTTTCAAGTGCCATGTTTGCCGGTGTTGGCTATTTATATGATCGCATGCACACGAGACGTCTGAGTGATTTTGGGGGAATAGTAAATACCATGCCAATGTTTGCTTCATTTTTCTTGTTGTTTGCTATGGCTAATGCTGGTTTGCCTGGTACTTCAGGTTTTGTGGGTGAATTCATGGTGATATTAGGCAGTATCAAAGCTGGCTTCTGGGTGGCTTTTTGGGCGGCTTCCACATTGATAATAGGTGCAGCCTATACTTTATGGATGTATAAACGCGTTATATTTGGACCTGTGGCAAATGACAAAGTAGCTGCTTTGAAAGACATTTCTGGATTTGAGCTTACTTCTTATATTTTACTTGCACTGATGGTTATTGGAATGGGCGTTTACCCAAATCCTATATTAAAGTATGCTCATCAAACTGTAAGTCATACATTGGCATTGGCCGATAAATCAAAATTGTAACATTGCAAGGTTTAACACTATGATAGCTTTATTTAATAATTTCCATTTAGCACTTCCTGAATTGATTATAGTGTGCACAGCTTGTCTTGCACTGCTGGCAGATCTTTTTTTCAGTCATCGGTATAAGTCTATTGCATTTTATATTGCATGTATTGGATTAGTTTTAGCAATCAGTGTTAGTTATCTCTTTATTGGTAACTTTAAGACACTTTTGTTTAATGGCCTGTTTATAAGTGATGATGTTGGGCATTTGATGAAACTATTTATATTCATTACTGTACTATTGGGCTTTATTTATTCACGTAGTTACCTCATTGAACGTCAAATTCCTACTGGCGATTATTTTGTATTAGGTCTTTTTTCTACACTAGGCATGATGATACTTGTGTCTGCACATTCTATGCTGACTATATATATGGGATTGGAATTAATGTCATTGCCTACCTATGCTATGACGGCGATTAGACGAACAGACTCTGATGCATCAGAAGCGGCTATGAAATATTTTGTCATGGGTGCGATAGCTTCAGGTATGCTGTTATATGGTATCTCATTGATTTACGGTGCAACCGGTAAACTTAACTTGGCAGAGATTGCTCAGGTTGTTTCTTCACAAGGACAAGAGAATACTTTATTAGTGTTTGCCTTAGTATTTATACTCACTGGAATAGGTTTTAAGTTGGCTGCCATTCCTTTTCACATGTGGGCTCCCGATGTCTATCAAGGAGCGCCTACCTCTGTGACATTGTTTATTAGTACAGCTCCAAAAATTGCAGCTTTGGGTATGGCTATTAGATTCTTGAACATAGGATTACCTGATTTGGCTGTCCAATGGCAGCATATTGTGTTAGTTATGGCTTTACTCTCAGTTGGTTTAGGAAACTTATTTGCAGTCATTCAAACCAGTATCAAACGGTTGTTTGCTTATTCAGCAATTGGTCAAATTGGGTTTGTATTATTTGGACTCTTGACAGCTAATGCAGCAGGGTACTCAGCTGCATTATATTATATATTGGTCTATGCCCTCACTGCTGCTGGAGCTTTTGGTTTACTTGTTTTAATGTCAAGTCAAGGCATTGAGATTGAAAGTATTGAAGATATGCGTGGATTAAGTAAGCGTAGTCCCTGGCTGGCATTATTAATGCTCATTGTTTTGTTGTCCTTAACAGGCATACCTCCTACACTTGGTTTTTTTGCTAAACTCCTTGTATTAAAGGTATTAATAGATACACATATGACTTGGGTTGCTGTGGTAGGCTTACTATGTACAGTTATTAGTGCTTATTATTATATACGTATAATTAAAATTATGTATTTTGACCAATCTTTAAATAACGAACCTGTCTTTATAAGTAACAGCAATAAACTCGCTTTATCAATTAATTGTTTATCCTTACTGCTATTAGGATTTTTCCCAAGCGCATTGATTACTGCTTGTATAAATGCTTTTGCTTAAAACACAAGTTTAAACATTAAGTATAGTTAGATACACAGGGCAATAGTAAAAAGAGTAATTAATACAAAATTATTTTAATAAAATACTTGCTATGCCTAATAAAATCAGTATAATTGGCTTCAGTTGACGCGGGGTGGAGCAGCCTGGTAGCTCGTCGGGCTCATAACCCGAAGGTCGTAGGTTCAAATCCTGCCCCCGCTACCAATTTTTTAAACCCCATTTATGGGGTTTTTTGTTAATGTACGTACTGTACAATTTCAGTGAGAATTGATCTGTTCACTAATTTGTTTTCGTGCAATTAGATTGTAGCGCTCGTATTTGTATGTGAACAAATACCATACATGTATCCTGACTGTTGTATAAGGGAATTGTAACAGACCTATAAACTTGGGCGCAGTAGCCCTTTTCGTGTCACTATTATGATACAAGATGAATTAGAGCAATTGTTCCTACCAAGCATTACAGCTATGGGCTATGAACTATGGGGTTGCGAATATATACCGCAGGGTAAGCACTCATTGTTGCGAATTTATATAGATAGACCGGATGGGATTGGGATTGAGGATTGCCAGGCAGTAAGTAAACAAATTGGTGCTTTGCTGGATGTAGAGGATCCAATTTCAGGGAATTATAGTTTAGAAGTATCTTCCCCAGGAATTCCCCGGCCTTTATTTAAAAGTTCTCAATATAAAATATTTACTGGTCATGAAGTGCATATTAAAACCTTAAAACCGGTTCAAGGTAAACGTAAATTAACAGGTGTAATTGTTAACGTATCTGAAAATGCCCTTGTACTTGAAATAAATAATGAAGAACAAGAAATACTTTTTACAAACATTGTGAAAGCAAATTTGACAGTTTAGAGAGGCGAACAATGAGCAAAGAATTGTTACTAGTTGCTGAGGCATTATCAAATGAAAGAGGCGTAAGTAAAGAAGTTATTTTATTAGCCATTCAGTCAGCTTTAGAATCTGCAACTCGAAAAATCTTTGGATTAGACATTGGTGTTAGAATAAAGCTTGATCCTCGTACTGGCGAATATGAAACCTTTCGATTCTGGGATGTTGTTAATGATGATGAACTTGAATTCCCAGATCGACAAGTCACTCTTGAGCAAGCTAAAGCGCGAGAGCCTGATGCAGAAGTTGGTGGTGAAGTAATTGAAGCCATCTCATCTGTAGAATTTGGTAGAATAGAAGCTCAAGCTGCTAGACAAGTGATCATGCAAAAAGTACGAGAAGCTGAACGAGATTTAGTAATTAATCAATTCAAAAATAAACTGGGTCAATTGGTTTATGGGACTGTAAAAAAGGTAACACGTGATAATATCATCATTGATTTAGGTGGCAAAGCAGAAGCATTCTTGCCTAGGACAGAAATGTTGCCTCACGAGATGTTTAGACCTAATGATAGAGTAAGAGCTTATCTATATGAGCTAACACCACAAAGCCGAGGTCCTCAACTCTTTGTAAGTCGTACCCGTAATGAGATGCTCATTGAGTTGTTTCGCCTTGAAGTACCTGAAATTGGTGAAAATATCATTGATGTTAAAGCAGCTGCACGTGAACCTGGTAACCGTGCTAAAATTGCTGTGAAGACAAACGATGGTCGTATTGATCCTATAGGTGCTTGTGTTGGTATGCGTGGAGCACGGGTTCAAGCCGTTTCCAGTGAATTAGGCGGAGAGCGTGTTGATATTATACTGTGGGATGACAATCCAGCCCAATTGGTAATCAATGCCATGGCGCCTGCTGATATTTCCTCTATTGTTGTTGATGAAGATTCACATACCATGGATTTGGCTGTGGAAAAAGATCAATTATCTCAAGCCATTGGAAGAAATGGTCAAAATGTACGATTAGCTAGCCAATTAACTGGTTGGACATTAAATGTAATGACAATAGAAGAATTTGATAATAAAAACCTTGAAGAGTCTTCTAAGACCGTTAAATTGTTTACTAAGGCTTTAGAGATAGATGAGGAAATTGCTGCCTTATTAGTTGCGCACGGTTTCTCCACTTTAGAAGAAGTAGCTTATGTACCTAAAGAAGAATTATTGGCAATTGAAGATTTTGATGAAGAAATTGTAAATGAGTTGAGGAATAGAGCAAATGATAATTTACTTGCCATGGCTCTTGCCTCTGGAAAAGGTTTATCTGGATTTCCTGATGAAACTCTTTTATCAATGGAAGGTATGACAGAAGAATTGGCTAATAAGTTAGCCTCTAAAGGCATTTCAACTATGGAAGAATTGGCGGAAAAATCTGTCGACGAACTAGTAGAAGTTGAAGGTATCACAGAAGAACAGGCCGGCATTTTAATCATGAAAGCCAGGGAACCTTGGTTTCTATGAACAATAATATAGTACTAAATAGGCTTTAAAAAGGCTGTTGAAAGGGGATTAAAATATGGCGGATGTGACGGTTAAACAATTAGCACAGGTCGTTGGTATTCCGGTTGAACGCTTATTGAACCAGTTACAGGAAGCAGGATTATCATTTACTGATGATCAACAGACTGTGAATGAAGATCAAAAGCGTCTTTTAATTAATCATTTAAAGGGTAGCTCTACGCAACATACCAATGCTACACCTGAACGAATTACCTTAAGAAGTAAAAGTGTATCTAAGGTAACGCTTGGGCATGACGTCCATAGCGGTAAAACTGTTAATATTGAGGTACGCAAGAAAAAAATCTTCCTAAAACAACCCGATATCACAGAAAAACCTGAGCAAGAAGAAGCCGAAGATCAAGCAGCTTTATTGAAGGATAATACTGTTTTGGCTGACAATGACACAACAGATGCATCAGAAGATCTTTCTGCAGTCGTTGAAAGCAAGGTCGAAACTTCCCCACCTGTTGATTCAACTGGCTCAGAGCAACAAGACTCTGTAGAAACCTTGGCTTCTAAAGCTACAGAAACGAGCAGTAGTCAAGAACCGAATCCTGTATTGAAAGAGCAAGCAAAAACACCCGATAAGACTACCAAGAAGAAACATACTGATCAGCCAACAACCGAAGCTGAAACAGAATTCAAAAAAGTGAAGAAAAAACCAAAATATCAAGTCCAAAACTTTAATCGAGAAGAAGAGGATGCAGATTCACCAAGACGTTCTTCTAGAAATAAATTTAAAAGACGAAAATCTGAAAAATCAGATGAATATCGTAAAGCTGAAGAGTCATTGACTCATGGATTTGCCTTACCTACGGCTCCTATGGTCCGTGAAGTGCAAATACCAGAAACTATAACAGTTGCAGATCTTGCCAAACGTATGTCTGTAAAAGCAGCTGAATTAATAAAAGTCATGATGGGCCTTGGGGCAATGGCAACCATCAATCAAGTTATAGATCAAGAAACTGCCCTTATCGTGGTTGAGGAAATGGGACATAAAGGTCTTCTTATTAAAGATGACGCCGTTGAAATGAATTTAGGTGAAACCATCTCCAAAGGAAGCCATACCGAGTCTAGAGCTCCTGTCGTTACAATCATGGGCCATGTGGATCATGGTAAAACATCATTGTTGGATTATATTCGTCGCACCAAAGTTGCCTCTGGCGAGGCTGGTGGAATAACCCAACACATAGGTGCTTACCATGTAAGTACTGATAAAGGTGACGTTACATTTTTAGATACCCCTGGACATGCTGCATTTACTGCAATGAGAGCACGGGGAGCCAAAGCCACCGATATCGTTGTACTCATAGTTGCCGCAGATGATGGTGTTAAACCCCAAACAGTAGAAGCAATTCAACATGCCAAAGCTGCTGGTGTACCTATCATCGTAGCAATCAATAAAATGGATAAACCCGATGCAGATGTTGAACGCGTTATGAATGAATTAACTGTTCACGAAGTTATTCCTGAATCATGGGGTGGTGATACCATGTTTGTACCTATTTCAGCTAAATCTGGATTGGGTATAGATGCGCTGTTAGATGCCATTTTATTACAATCTGAGGTATTAGAGTTAACTGCTTTAACAGATGGTGCTGCAAAGGGTGTTGTTATCGAATCTCGTTTGGACAAAGGGCGTGGACCTGTTGCTACTGTATTGGTCCAAAGTGGTACTTTACGTAAAGGCGATATTTTATTAGCAGGCTTTCAATATGGTCGAGTGCGTGCTTTGGTGGGTGATAACGGCGATCTAGTTGACAGCGCAGGTCCTTCAATTCCAGTAGAAGTACTTGGGTTATCTGCAATACCACATGCAGGTGATGACGCTGTTGTAGTTCCAGATGAAAAAAAGGCTAGAGAAGTAGCACTTTTCCGTCAAGGTAAATTCCGAGATGTAAAATTGGCACGCCGACAAAAATCTAGTATAGAAGGCATCTTGGAAAATATGACTGCTGCAGAATCTAAAATGTTAAACATCGTACTTAAGGCTGATGTTCAAGGTTCCTTAGAAGCAATATCAGATGCTTTGGTTAAATTATCCAATGATGAAGTGACAGTTGTCATGATATCCAGTGGTGTCGGTGGTATTACTGAGTCTGATGTGCATCTAGCCATTGCATCTAATGCAATCTTGATAGGATTTAATGTAAGAGCTGATAACACAGGAAAACGGTTAGCTGAAGCGGAATCTGTTTCTCTTCATTACTTTAGTGTGATATACGACATTGTTGATCAGATCAAAGGGGCGCTGACTGGTATGCTTGCCCCTCAATTCAAGGAAGAAATTACGGGTATTGCTGAGGTTAGAGATGTGTTTAAATCTCCTAAAATTGGTGCTATTGCTGGCTGTATGGTCGTAGAAGGCACGATCAAACGTAATAATCCAATAAGAATTTTACGTTCAAATGTTGTGATATTTGAAGGCACTTTAGAATCCCTACGACGCTTTAAAGACGATGTAATCGAAGTGCGTCAGGGTATTGAATGTGGTATTGGTGTTAAAAATTACAATGACATTAAACCAGGCGATCTCATTGAAGTGTATGAGATAGTTGAAATAAAACGTGATTTATAAACATGAGTAATAATTTTAAACGTACAGATAGAATTGCTGAAATGATTCAAAGAAAATTAGCGCAGATCATTCCTCTTGAAGTTCGAGACCCCAGACTTACAGGGCTCGTTACTATTTCAGCAGTTAAAGTAACTGCTGATCTGAGTCATGCAAAAGTTTATTTTACTGTATTTAATGATGACAAAGTGGCTGCATTGTCTGTTTTAAATTCCTCAGCTGGTTATTTGCGATCCACATTGGCTCGTAGTGTTACTCTTCGGACTGTACCTCAATTACATTTCATCTATGATGAGTCCATTGAATACGGACAGCGACTTAGTCGCTTGATTGATAAAGTGAATGATGAAAGCTCTGCCGACGATGACCAAGTCTAAGGTCCTCAACGGCATACTTCTTTTTAATAAGCCCAGAGGGATAACTTCCAACACGGCATTGCAAAAAGTAAAACGTTTATTTGGTGCAACCAAAGCAGGACACACTGGTAGTCTCGATCCGCTTGCAACTGGGATGTTGCCTTTATGTTTGGGGGAGGCAACCAAGGTTTGTCATTATCTACTTCATGCGGATAAATGCTATGAAACGACAGGGCTCTTGGGCATTAAAACCAATACTGGCGATGCTATGGGTGAGGCAATTGCTATCAACAATGATTTTTCTATTACCCAAACACTTTTAGTACAGACTTTAAATCAATTTAAAGGTCATATAAAACAAATACCCTCGATGTTTTCTGCTTTAAAGCATAATGGTGCACCTTTATATACTTATGCAAGAAAAGGAATAGAACTACACAGAGATCCCAGAGATATATTCATCAGCAATTTGCAATTAAATGATTTTAATGGACAATCATTTTCATTGACGGTACGGTGTAGTAAAGGAACTTATATTCGTAACCTTGTAGAAGACATTGGTGAATCTTTAGGCGTAGGTGCACATGTAACTGCTCTGCACAGAGTATACACGGCGGGATTTGAGACCATGCCTATGTATACTTTAGACGAGTTAATAGCTATGTCAGAGGCTCAGCGCTTAGAGTGTTTGCTTCCAATGGATAGGGCTATTGATTATTTGAAGCCAATTACTTTGTCTGATGAAGAGGTTCTTATTTTGCGGCAAGGCAGAATAGTTACCAGATTAACCAACCTTGAAACAATTGAATGTCTTAGATTATATAACGAAAACTTAGATTTTATTGGTTTAGGTGAGCAGCAACTGTCCGGTGAAATAAAAGCTAAACGCTTACTTTCATTTTAAAGGTTGGTAAAATTGTTCATGAAACTGTTGCTATTTAAATAACATCTTTTACTAGCTTCAATCTAGTTTAAGAATTCAAAGGAGTGAGTAATGCGAATGAATCAATGGATGCCTTTTGTTTTAGCTTTGGAAATGTTTTTTGTTGTCAATGCAAATGCAGGAAATCAATCTATAACTGAAAATATACAGCAAATACAGCTTCCTCAATGTTTAGCAAGTAAGATATCTGCTGACTATACCTTACTTGCTGAAAACAAATCATTTAAAATATTTGATATTCCTCTGAAGGACATGGATAAACTTTCACTCTTAGCAGATAACATGCATTGCGGACGTTTTGTCAATGTCAGCCACCACATGATTTCAGGGAGTAAAGCTTTATATTTGCGAAAGCTTACTGCCATCAGTCTCTTAAATAAGCCCCTTGTGCCAACTTCAGTACATGAAGAAATCTACCTTATAAAGCATGTGGGTGAAGTTTTTCAAGCAATTCATGAAATCAATCAAAATAATCTGATAAATACAATTCATCGACTAGCTCAATTTTATAATCGCTCTGCTACGGAACGAACGGGTGTATTAGCAACAAATGTCATACGTGATTATTTCATAGACATGACCAATAAATATCAACGATTAGATGCAAGTTTTCGTTTTGTAAACACAGGCCCTTCTTTTAAACAACGCTCTTTAGTGGCTGTTTTAGGCAAAGATATCAAAGCACCCGCGGTGGTCATTGGTGCGCATCTAGATACTTTAGGTGGAAGGATGCCAGGCGCTGATGATGATGCCAGTGGTGCAGCTACAGTACTAGAAATTGCAAGGATTTTATTAGAATCGAAAACACCTTTGACGCATCCTATTTATTTTATCTGGTATGCAGCAGAAGAAAGAGGGTTGGTAGGCTCTCAGCGGGTTGCTGAATATTTCAAAAAGTCATCAATACCGGTAAAAGCTGTGATTCAACTCGATATGACAGGGTACCGCAAAGAAGCTCAAGATACTATGTGGTTGATTACAGATTATACCAATCCAAATCTAACCAATTTTATGGAGAGTCTGATTGATACATACATCGGTGTACCCACTGGCCGTTCTCAATGTGGATATGGGTGTAGTGATCATGCCTCTTGGACAGCTATTGGAGTTCCTGCTGTATTTCCTTTTGAGACAAGTTTTGAGAATCACAATGAGACGGTTCATACTTCAAAGGATACCATAGAGAGACTAAGTCCAGAACATATGGTGAATTTTGCAAAACTTGGATTGGCCTTTGCCATCGAGCTTGCAAGTTAATAATCATTATATATGTAACAGCGCTAGTATATTAAATGACTGCTGCTGACTAAAAAGAAATTGTATTTATATTTAAATAAATACTTGTTTCATATGGCATGTCTTGGTAGAATACATGCCTTTAAATCAATACTTGTAAGATCCAGGAGTACATGATGTCGCTAAATAGCGCAGAGAAAGCAGAAATTGTTAATAATTATAAACGTGCCGATACAGACACAGGATCACCCGAGGTCCAAGTTTCCTTAATTACAGGTCGGATTAAGTATTTGACTGATCACTTTAAACAACACAAGAAAGATTTTCATTCTCGTCGAGGCTTGCAGCATTTGGTAAATAAGCGACGAAAATTGTTAAAATATTTGAAGCGAAATGATCAAGGCCGTTATCAAACATTGATTCAAAGTTTAGGGTTGAGAGATTCTTATTGATAATTGAAAATATGCTTTATACAAAGCTTATGAAAATTTATTTATATAAAAATAGCGCATTTTGCGCTTTTTTTCGTTATTATGAGGAACATTAAGTGTCAAAAATTACAAAGGAAATCGCATTTGGCGATCACAAAATACTATTAGAAACCGGTGAAGTTGCCAGACAAGCGGATGGTGCTGTGTTGGTAAGTATGAATGGTACTCAAGTTTTAGTTACTGTTGTGGCCAAAAAAGAAGGCGGTGAAAATAATCAATTTTTCCCTCTGACTGTAGATTATATTGAAAAAGCCTATGCTGTAGGTAAAGTTCCGGGTGGTTTTAAGCGGCGTGAAGGAAATAGTGACCATGAAACCCTTATTTCTCGATTGATTGACAGACCAATCAGACCCTTATTTCCTGAGAATTTTTTGAATGAAGTTCAGATCATCGCTATGGTTTTATCTTTAAATCCCGAAATTTCCTCTGATATCGTTGCATTGATAGGCGCTTCTGCTGCACTTGCTATTTCTGGTTTGCCCTTTGCAGGTCCAGTAGGCGCTGCGCGAGTGGGTTATAAAGATGGTATTTACTTATTAAATCCCAGCAGAAAAATGTTAGAACAATCCAAGCTTGATTTGATCGTTGCGGGTACAAAAGACGCTATTTTAATGGTTGAATCAGAAGCCCAAGAATTAAGTGAAGACATCATGCTTGGTGCTATTAATTATGGCCATGAGATGATGAAAGGTGTTATCAAAGGGATAGAAGAATTGGCCGCGGAGGTCAATAAAACCCCAATGACCTGGACGTTGGCTGAAGTCGATACCAATTTACAAGAAAAAGTAAATGCAACAGCAAAAAATGATATTGAATCAGCCTATTTGATAAAAGATAAAACAATGCGTCATCAACGATTGGCGGAGCTTAAAAACAAAACTGTATCAGAGCTTCTTGTAGATAGTGACCATAAAGCGGATTCTATTTCAAGTTTATTTGAAGAAATTGAACGTAGTACTGTTCGAAATCGTATCCTTGATGGTGAACCACGCATAGATGGTCGTGATCACAAAACAGTTAGACCTATATCAGTTCGTACAAAGTTTTTGGAAAGAACACATGGTTCTTGTTTATTTACCAGAGGTGAGACGCAAGCCATTGTTGCAGCCACCTTAGGTAATGATAGGGATGCTCAGATCCTCGATGGAATTTCTGGCGAAAGCCGCGACAGATTCATGCTTCATTATAATTTTCCTCCTTATTCAGTTGGTGAAGTCGGTCGTGTAGGCAGTCCTAAGCGGCGTGAAATTGGTCATGGACGTTTGGCTAAACGTGCTCTGATGGCGGTTTTACCAGAAACCACTGATTTCCCCTATGTAATACGTGTTGTTTCTGAAATAACAGAATCTAACGGTTCAAGTTCTATGGCCAGTGTTTGTGGTACAAGTTTAGCTCTGATGGACGCCGGTGTCCCTCTTAAAGCACCTGTTGCAGGGGTTGCTATGGGGCTTATCAAAGAAGGCGAACGTTATGTTGTGTTAACCGATATTTTGGGTGATGAAGATCATTTAGGGGATATGGACTTCAAAGTGGCTGGTACTGAAAATGGAATCACGGCCTTACAAATGGATATAAAAATTTCTGGAATCACCAATGAAATCATGGAACAGGCTTTAGAACAAGCTTTAGCTGGAAGAACTCATATCCTTGAGGTTATGAATAATGCCCTTTCTGAGCATAGAGAGGAGTTATCTCAACATGCCCCTAGAATCATTACCATGAAGGTAAATGAAGATAAAATTCGGACCATCATCGGTAAAGGTGGTGCGACTATCAAAGGGCTGATTGAGAGCACCGGTGTCTCCATAGATATAGATGATACTGGACTGATACAACTATTTTCTCCAGATTTATCTGCCCTTGAAAATGCTCAAAATCAAATCAAAGAGTTGATAGCAGATATTGAAGTTGGACAAACTTACAAAGGTAAAGTAAGTAAAATCGTTGATTTTGGCGCCTTTATAAATTTGCTACCAGGAAAAGATGGTTTATTGCATATTTCTCAAATTTGCAACGACAGAGCACAAAAGGTAGAAACTGTTCTTCAGGAAGGTCAAGATATTGAAGTATTCATCGCCGGCGTAGACAAGCAAGGTCGTATTAAACTTGAGTGGAAAGACAAACCCCAAACTGCAGCTACAGAAACCTCAGCGCAAGAGACTGTTGAGCTAGAAGAACAAACCTCTGTTGATGAAAACAAGAGCAATGAAGAAATTTAGTTGTTCTATATTACAGACTAGGGCTATTGAAAATTGCACTCGCCTACGTGCCTCGGCTTGTCCGAGGCATCTAGGGATGCTCAAGTTAAAATAAAGCTCTATTAAAAGCATTAACCCATTGATTAATAGCATAAGCTTATATAGGTTCTGATACTTGGTATTATGAATTTCCAATGGATAGAATTATGCACAGTGACAAGCTTTAGTCATAAAATCGTGTAGAAAATGGATAAATAACTGATTTGAAGAGATTAATCCATATGGTGCTCTTGTACCTACCTAAAATGATAAAAATAATCAATTTATAAGGTAAAGGCCCCATTAGTTTTGTTTATAATATAGACCTAAAAGTATGTAACTAGCGTATTAAGCTCAAAAATTCACTACGGCTGCAGGGTGAATCTCTCATTTCTCCCAGCATAACAGAGGTAGTCATGACAGAGTTTTGTTTTTCCACGCCGCGCATCATCATGCATAAATGCTGTGCTTCAATAACCACTGCTACCCCACGTGCGCCTGTAATGGTTTCTATGCAATGTGCAATTTCGCCAGTTAATCTTTCTTGTATTTGTAAACGCCGAGCATAAAAATCCATAATTCGAGCAATTTTAGATAATCCAATAACTTTACCATTCGGTAGATAACCAACGTGACACTTACCTAAAAAGGGTAACAAATGATGTTCGCACATGGAATATAATTCTATATTTTTCACAATGACCATTTCACTCATATCTGAATCAAATAAAGCCTCATTTAAAATATCTTCGAGGTTTTCACTGTACCCCTTGGTTAGGTAACGCATGGCATTCGCTGCCCTTTGTGGTGTTTCTAATAAGCCCTCACGAGTAATATCCTCCCCAAGTTCTTCGAGTATTTTTGTAAAAAGTTGTTCCATAGTTAAATCCTAACCTGGAGGCCAAATCATTTGTCGACCACCCAGTAAATGTAAATGAATGTGGTAAACTGTTTGCCCACCACCTGAATTGATATTGAAAACCAAACGATAACCGCCTTCACTAAGCCCCTCAGTTTTCGCTAACTGCTTGGCTCTCAACAACATGCTTCCTAATAACTGGGTATCCGCCTCAGTTATATCATTGATAGTAGAAATATGCTGTTTGGGTATGATTAATAAGTGGGTTGGTGCTTGGGGTTTGATGTCTTGAAATGCTAAGAGGTGCTCATCTTCATAGACAACCTTTACAGGTATATCTCCTTTAGCAATGTTGCAAAATAAACAATCCATATTCATCCAGTATAATCAAGAGTTAGTTTCTAACTATTATACCTGAAGTTCCTGATTTTGGACCATTGCTTTTAACCACATTTATCAAATAGGTCTCCCCAAATAAGAGTCTATACAAGGCAATTATTTCTCTTTGCCTTTTGCGAGGAATTTTCGCATAATAGGGTTTTATAGTGTGAGGGTTAAAATGAGTTTAAGGGAAATCAACAGTGGCAGTTCAATACCAGATGAAATTAACGTAGTTATTGAAATACCTATGCATGGGGAACCTGTAAAATATGAGGTAAATAAAGAAACAGGCGCTTTGTTTGTGGATAGATTTATGACTACATCGATGTTCTATCCCACCAACTATGGCTATGTGCCTAATACTTTATCAGAAGATGGAGACCCGGTGGATGTGCTTGTGGTTACGCCAGTTCCTTTAATAAGTGGCGCTGTAATACCTTGTCGAGTGGTTGGAATGTTGAAGATGACAGATGAAGCTGGCATTGATGCCAAGCTGCTGGCTGTTCCAATCACTAAACTTACAAAAATGTATCAATCCGTCCAAACATATCTTGATTTACCTCAACATTTATTACTCTCCTTAGAACATTTTTTTAAACATTATAAAGATTTAGAAGAAGGGAAATGGGTTAAAGTGGAAGGGTGGGTCAGTGCTGATGAGGCTCGTAATGAAATATTAGCCAGCGTTGAGCGGTTTAACAATACACAATAAAATTTAAGGGACGTGGGTGCCATTTCATTTAGTTACTTTGTTGCTGATATTGGTATTTCTGATTGCATTGTCTGGTTTTTTTTCAGGATCAGAAATAGGTATCATGTCGATTAATCGTTATAAATTAAGGCATTTGGTACGAAAGAAAAATAAACAAGCAATTCGTGTAAATCAGATGTTATCACGTCCCGATACCATGTTGAGTGTTGTTTTAATAGGTAATACCTTTGCTAACATTGTGGCCTCCACCATTGCCACTTTAATTGGTCAGCATTTTTATGGGGATGTGGGTGTAATAATTTCGACGATTATCCTAACCTTTCTGGTGCTTATATTCTCAGAAATGATGCCTAAAACCTATGCTGCAATTTATCCTCAGAAGGTTGCCTTTACGGTGTCTTTGCCTTTAAAAATTTTCCAATGGATTTTAGCACCGCTGGTTCACATTATAAGCCGCACCTCTAATGGTATTTTGTCATGGTTCGGTATCTCTATAAATAGAATTCAAAAGGAAGCCTTGACTGGAGAAGAATTGCGGTCTGTTGTGCATGAAGCTGGAGGATTGTTGCCGGTTGAACACAAAAGTATGCTGATTAGTCTATTGGATTTAGAACAGACAAGAGTTGAAGACATCATGATACCTAAGTCAGAAATCATAGGTATTGATTTAGAGCAGCCTTGGTTACAATTATTGGAGCAGTTGGAAACGGCTCAACACACACGCTTACCCTTATACCGAAATTCAATTGATGATTTGGTAGGTATGATTCATGTGCGCGATATCTTAAATTTAGCCATAGAAAATAAACTCAATATTGAGACACTTACAAAAATAACCGATCCACCCTATTTTATCCCTGAAGCTACCCTTTTAAATATACAAATCTTAAATTTTAGAAAAAAAAGAAGGCGAAGTTGTTTTGTAGTAGATGAATATGGAGATATATTGGGTTTGGTTACCATGGAAGACATCCTCGAAGAGATTGTTGGAGACTTTACTACGGACATCGCAGCTTTAAGTCGCGATATAACCCCACAAGATGATGGTTCGGTAATCATTGATGCAAGCTTGACCTTACGTGAATTAAATCGAATCATGACTTGGCAATTACCTCTCATAGGTCCTAGAACCTTAAGTGGTTTGATCATTGAAACCTTAGGTTATATTCCTCCTGCGGATTCTTGCTTGGTAATTGCTAACTACCAGATTGAAATTTTGAAAGTAAGTGACAATACCATCAGAGGTGTTCGGATGAATAAAATCACCAAGAAAAAAAATTAGTTCGGTTAGGAAATTAACAAATAATTTATTCTTTTAATCTTTGAATATGTTGTAGCTGCAGCCCTTGCAATCTGTAATAATGATTATTTTTTTATCTTATGGGCAGACAATTTTGGCTATCCCTTACCAGCTTTATTACTGCTAAAGGCAAATTCGCAGTATCACACTATATAGTGTTTTAGTTTTTTTCAAAGTTAATTTTTACCACTGTAGGCGTAAACATATACCCGTTGTTACGTATTGTTTTAATCAATCGTGGTTTTTTTGGATCAGCTTCTATTTTTTGACGTAATCGGCTGATTTGAACATCAATACGTCTATCCAGAGAATTAAAAGGACTGTTTTTAGTAATTTGTAAAAGCAATCCTCTATCTAAAACACGTTGGGGCCTTTGAATGAAAATAAATAACAAGTCATATTCCCCAGCACTTAATTGCACCTCTTGATTATTCATATTAAAAAGTTGTCGGGATGCGGGAATGAGCCTCCAATTAGCAAACATCAGCTCGTTTTTTTCTGAATTATTAAGGGAAGTATTTCCTAAGCGTCTTTTTATTGCAGTGATCCGCGCATGTAAAGCACGGGGATTTAAGGGTAGAGTTAGGAAGTCATCTGCGCCTGAACCTAAGGCGAGTACACAAGCCTCCTCATCTGCATTCTCATTGGTTATCAATATGGGTACATTGTAGGAATTATAAATGTACGACATGGCTTGTAAATTGTTTTTTAAAATAAACCAGCTTATTAAAACAGCATAAGGTATTCCACAATCAGTTGGAGCGGAGACTAGAGTGTTTTGTTGTACAAATTTCAAATCAAATTTTTCAAAATAATCACGTAGTTCTTGCTGTACTGGAAATTCATTAATCCAGAGCAAATAATTGCTTTCCATTCTTTTCTTCTTTCAAAAGTGGTTAGGAGATTTTGTCAAAATAAAATGATTCATGCAACAGCTATCAACACCATGTAAGTAAATGAATAAGTCACCAGCCTTTTGATTTACATATAAGATCATAGGCCTTGATAATTTTCTGCGTTTTATCATTTGCAATTTTAATCATCTCTTGGGGTAAGCCTTGAGCAATCAATTTATCAGGATGATTAATACTCATTGACCGTCGGTAAGCTCTTTTAACTTCCTGTTTACTGGCTTTTGGACTGACTTCTAATAAGGCATAGGCATGATCAAGGGTATTGCTTGTCCGAAAGTCAGGGCGTTGATAGGATGATTGTTGGTAATTTGTTTTATGTTGACTCTGTTTTTGTTGTTGTTTTTGCTGTTGCTGTTGATAAGCTGTATCAGAAAAATCTTCATAAAAGCGATATTGCTGATTTAAAGGCGCATATCCTAGTCCTTGTATGACGACATTTAAAGCTTGTATTTTTTGAAATGAAAGGCCATCAACCTGTGCAGCCCTATATTGAATGTCTATAAACAATGTAAGCAATCCACGATTATTACTACACATTGTTTTAAGTTGGGATAAAATAGGATCTAATTTAAAATCAGCGTTTTTACCTTCTTTAAATAGATGTTGTGCAGAACGTATTTGTTCTTTGGTTAGGCGCATCTCATCCATCAACAATCTAGCCATTTTTATTTCATTTTCACTAACGCGTCCATCGGCTTTTGCGATGTAGCCCATTATAAAAAAAGTGGCTTCGAAGAACTTTTTTTGTACCTCATGTGCACTCTCTGTATGATAAAGCCAATGGGGATTGGCATAATAATTTGAAAAACCTTTATCAAAAAAATTACCAATTAAAAGTCCAAAAAGTATTCCAAGAGGACCTGCGATCAGATAGCCAAAGAAAGCACCGAGCAATTTTCCCCACCAGGTATTTGTTATAAAGAACTCACGCAAATTCATTGTTGATGATCCTGTTGTAAGGGAATCTGATTTCACTAATTGAAAAAATAATAAATAATTCTTCGTTTATTATAACATATCGTAAACTTTACCGTATTCCAGTAGAATGACCACTCTTTATTGAGGGTTCCTTAGATGCAGTATATGTATTCTATCATGATGTATTTACTTACTCCTTATCTATTGTTTCGGCTATGGTGGAAAGGTAGGAAGCTTCCCGCCTATAGACAACGAATATCAGAGCGATTTTGTCTTGATACACAATACACACCTATGCCTGTGGATATCTGGATTCATGCGGTCTCTTTGGGTGAAGTCATTGCTGCTATTCCTTTGATAGATGCTTTGCTAGACAAGCAGCACACTCTGTTGGTTACTACAATGACGCCTACTGGATCACAACAGTTACTATCGAGATTTGATACAAAAATACAACATCAATACCTTCCATATGATTTAGCTGTTGTGCTCAGGCGTTTTTTTATGCGTTATAAACCCTGTCTAGGGATAATCATGGAGACTGAGATTTGGCCAAATATGATACGTCAGGCAAAGGTAGCGGGAATTCCTTTGCTTTTAGCAAATGCACGCCTGTCTGCGCGCTCTTTGCAAAGTTATTTAAGATTTAGAAGATTTTTTAAACCGATTTTAAATGGATTTACTGCTATATATGCCCAAAGTAGTGAGGATGCTAAACGCTTTATTACCTTAGGTGCAGACAAGGCTATGGTACAGATGCTTGGAAATATGAAGTTTGATTTACAACTGAATACTGTCGATAATCAAAAATATCAAAAAATGAAACAATTATGGGGAAAGTCTCGGGTAGTTTTTATTGCAGCCAGTACGCATGGGGATGAGGAATCTCAAATTTTAAGCCAATTAAGACGCTTACAGCAATCCATTCCCCAGGTACTTTTATTGATTGCACCAAGACATCCAGAGCGTTTTCAAAAGGTTTATGAACTTTCAAGGCAGGCGGGATTTGACACAGGTATGCAAAGTTTACAAACCTCTGTGTCTGAAAAATCTGAAGTTATAATTTTAGATAGTTTAGGTGAGCTCTTGGGCTTTTATTATGTTAGCGATTATGCTTTTGTAGGGGGGAGTCTGGTGCCGGTTGGGGGACATAATGTACTAGAACCCATTGCAATGAATATCCCAGTTTTTAGCGGAGATAGGGTTCATAATTTTCAAAGGATTTGTAATGAACTTGAGTTAAGAGAAGCCATACAATTGGTTAAGTCAGCAGAGCAATTGATTGACGCACTCATAAGATTGCATAAAGATAAGAGGCTATGCGATCAGATGATTCAAAATGCAAGTTTAGTTCTTAAAAAAAGCACAGGCTCTTTACAAAAACATATAGATCAAGTTCAAAAAATATTGTCCACTCGGTTAATTTAATTTCATCAGACATTTTCTTATATATACCCTAATTTCCCGAAAAAATTGTAGCTAGGTTGTAAAAAAACATTAATTAACAATAAATTAGATGCTATTTAAGCTTGCTTTTTGCCTTAAACATAGCGATAATTGTCGCTATGTTTAAGGAGTAAAC
>JACCWN010000072.1 GCA_013697625.1 Legionella sp. | reverse complement strand
TGTTCCTATCATTTCATCTAACATCTCATCTGTAATAGCCATATTACTATCCTTAGTGCTTGGTAATATACCGATAGCGCGATATTACCGGATTATGGCTACTTACACACTTAAAATGACAGGCCCATTTCCATTGCCTTAATTCAACACCTTCTGGAGTTTTTGTAGGGTTGCTTGATCGCCGTATTCCACCCATCTTTCAACCTCCACTATATTGACCCATAAATTACCATCTGGCCCTAGTTTGCAATGTAAGCCATCTAACCACATGCCTTGTTTACGTTTGCAGTGCACGGCATTTTTGTATCGCCGGTATTTTCGCAATACTTTTTAAGTTTACCCATTTCATTACTAAATCTCCTTCTTATAAAAACAATCTACTCTCTAAAACGCCCAAACAAATCATGTCTCTTTTTACGCCTAACACTTTAAATTTAATCGTGCCATTACTTACTAAAATTTGTTGCCCAATTTTTCTTGTTAAAACCAACATGATCTCTCCTTTGTTAACTGCTTAAAAGTTTCTTACATTGTTGCAAGCAAGCTTCAACCACTGCTTTGTTTGCGGGGACATGACTTTCATTTACTACATGAAACACGGTTTGTTTTTTTATCTGCCTACAACAGTGCAACATTTGCGGCAAGGTGGGCGGTAATTCATAAAAATCTCGACAGTTTAAGATTGCTTTTGTTAACACCATTTCTGAAAATTCACCTAATGCATCCAACCATTCTTTTTTTGCAAATATCATAAACACCTCATCTTTAAATTGGCTGCGCCATACATGCCCATAAAAAGCCGCAAATTTTGAAAACAACAAATCAATGCGGCGCTCAGCTTGAAGGGTGTTGCTTGAGCTGGATACATTATTGTTTCTTTGTGGTTGTTCTGCATCCCTGGGAGGACAGAACAGGTCTGTAGTGGCTTTACGTTTTCTAGAATCTGGCTTATGCGTTGCATGTTTAGTCTCCGGTAATATATCCATGGGTAATTCATCCTCCCAGCATCGTTGGGCCAACCAATTGGCTGGATATTTCCAAGGCGGCACCCACATGCCTTGGGCTTGCAAAAGAGTGCGGTGATCAATTTGTGCTGCAAGAGCATTGAGTATCATTTGGCAAAAGGGGGTGTCAGGATTCAGAGTTTCAAATATTTCCCAGGCTGCAGCTTTTGATTTTTTTTGTGGATAACTTTCCCAGAATTTTTCAAATAAAATATATATATAATTATTCTCTTTAAGAGGTATGGCGGCTTTTGCGGGTTCTGCTATGTCGGGCAGGTCCAGGAAATTCAGTCGCTATAAGGTTTTTCCCATGTGGGTTTATGGTGGCTTTCTGTGGCGGGTTTATGGCGGCTTTATTTTGGACGGAATAACCCAATGTAGCTAACTGACATTTTAAAATTAAATGGTGATCTTCAGTTTGCAAGATAATAACTCCAGCCGTGCTAATCCAGAAACTGCGCGCCGAATTTGATCTCGCGACCAGGTTTGGCTTTTAATGCCTTGATGTGGTTCAATGTATAGTTGCTCAGCAATGGATTGATGGCTGATACGTCGCTCTACTCCTACAACTCCAGTTACTAAATCCATATAAGGCCGAATTCCTCTTAAATAAGCTAATTGCTGAATATGGGGTAACCCACATAAAGCAGCGAGCTCTCCAAAGTTAATTAAAAAATCCATGATCTCCCTCAATCCGTGAATAATTTCGTAATTATATTATTTTCATGTTATATTTATTGTTAATACTGTTATTAAATCCACTTTATGTGGAAATATTAATTTAATATACCACTAATAGCGTAAAAATCAATAATTATTTTCACCAAATGTTGTAATTAATTGGAATTATATGAATATAAAAGAAAAAATTGGTCAAAGAATTAAAGAAGCACGTTTAGCAAAAGGTTTTACTTTGAAAACATTGGAGGAATTAACTGACGATTTGAAGCAAACTAGAATTAGTAATTGGGAACGAGGTGATAGAACTCCTGGTCCTGAAGAAATTAAGCAATTGGCTAACGCATTGGAGGTTTCCCCAGCTTATTTGATGTGTCTTACTGATGAAAAACAAACTAAAAAAATTCCAGGACTTGGTGCTCTAATTCCTTTGCTTGATCATCAAAAGGCCTGCGATCCTAAAGCGTTTATACAAGGAATTAAAAATGGAGAAAATAAAGTGGAGCTCAGCTTTATACCTGTTTCTGCTGAACTAAGTTCTCGTATTGGAGAATATGCATTTGCATTAAAAATGACTGATGACAGTATGTTTCCTGAATTAAGAATGCAGGACATTTTAATCATTGATCCCCATTTTAAATTCCATCCTGGAAGCCTAGTAGTTGTAACGCTCTATGATGAGAAAGAAGTTTTAGTTCGCAGATACAAACAATTAACCTTATCAAAGGAAGCTAACCCTTTTGAATTATGTGCGGAAAATGAAAATTGGGGGAATATTATAATTGACAAAATGAGTGATAGTACAATAGTTGGTGTTGTTTTGAGTATTGTTAGGAATCTTGAAGGGTAGACATATCGATGCTGAGATCTGGTATAAACAATTTATGATCCTCTATTTGAGGGTTGTTTTTGTCACTACTTACCAAACAAAATTTACCCATGTTCTTTACATATAGCAAGTATTATAATTCTGAATAATTACTCAATTAATTATTAAATTAATGAAAAAAAATATTATAATTTAAATTACCACATGGATTTAAATTTGTATTCAATGAGTTACATCGAGAAATTATAATTTTTTTATTGAGTCTAATTTGAGTCTTATTGATGTATTATTGATGTATTATTGAAGTTTTTTTGAGAATTGTAGTATATAATATATGTAGAGGTTATTGAAAATGAATACAAACGCATTAAACGGGTTTTTAAATACAGTTCCTACTCATAACTATCTACATCTCTTGGAAGGAAATACTCCTAAAAAGGTTGCGGATTTTTTAGAGTTAAACCGGAATGATATTTCTAAAGCCATGAAAATGGATAAGGAACATGTTCGACTTGACAGTCAAATAACAAAAGATTTGAAGCGCCGCCTTTATGAAATAGCTAATATTTGTGAACTAATGGCAGGTTATTTCAATGGGGATGTCGAAAAAACTGCTTTATGGTTTAAAATTAAAAATCCTGCAATAGGAGGCATTTCACCCCGAGATATGATCCGCTATGGCCGATATAAGAAATTAGAGTTATTTATAAGGAATGCATTAGCAGGAATACACCCTTAAACCATGAAGCCTTATGATCATCGAATATTTACCCTTCTTGATAGTGTACCTCCACGTGCAATAAAAACTTGGATAAAACTCCATGATAAAGTAATCGATTATACAGCAGAGCATTTCGCATTTTTTGCTCATCGTAGATCACAGGTGATGGAAGATCTAAAACAATCCTTACAAGAAAATACGATTAATTTTGAATTCAGCAACTGGCGGAGAATAGTATCTCAACAATTTTCAAATACTCCATTATCTGCTATCGGCAGTGTTAAAAGTTTTCCGGGAGGTCGTTTCAATATAGGTGTGATAGATATAGAAAGATTCCCAGTGTTTGCAGCTTTATATTTAGCTGAGAATACTGGCACGGCTTTATTAGAGATGTTAGGAATTAAACCTGACAATATCATTGATGGACTATCTGGAAATGAACTTGCTGCAGCAGGAAATTTCAGTCACTTTGTAATTCAGGGTAAGTTGTCTAACGTATTAGATTTAACCGCGGGCGAATCATTACGACAGTTTTATTCCCACCTTAAAGGAATACAGCTACCTCTTTATTATCAAAACAAAGCACGGCAATTAAAAATATCTACAATGCCTCCAGTTAAAAGCTTGGAAGAATTACAAAAAACCATATTTTCTGAAGAATGGAGGTTGATGCCCATGCAGTTTGATGTTCCTGCTAATTCACAAATACTGGGCCAAATTGCATATTCTGCAGGTATTGAAGCAATACTCTATCCTTCCGTGAAAACCAATAGCAATGCTTTGGCGGTCTACCCTGAAAATTTTCATAATTCTGATGCATATATTGAAATAACGGGTTCTGTAGCAGAAACTGTTATTCATACAAGACTCGATAAGAATACCTATAAAATCTTTTTGCCATAAGAGAGCAGTTGTTACTAAAAGGGTTTATTGCGGGTTTATTCACTGACAATAAAGGGCGATCAAAGACAACTCAGCAGGTGGTTCTTTCCAATTTCTTGGCCTTACATACTATGGGCATTAGTGGTCTTCCATTGTTTTTGATGATCTGGTCCAAATCCCCGGGCGCGGGTTCGATTCCCGCCGCCTCCACCATTACTTAATACCATCACTGACCATAAAAGACCATCAAAAACCCTTATATAATAAAGGGTTATCCTTAGTTTGATATTGTCTTTGACGGTATATCGTAGTCTCGGGAAGATCCCAAAAAGAGCCAATAAATTTAATAAATGTGTAAGGGTTTAATTAACCACCTCCTTTGCAGGGAAAATCAGCTTAGGTATATTGCGCATATCTTCTAACTCATCTGGATTCACATTAAATGGCAGAAGCATCTCAAGTTGCTCTAAGGTATGGGCA
>JACCWN010000053.1 GCA_013697625.1 Legionella sp. | reverse complement strand
TATTTGACCTGGCGAACAGTAATTTGCGTAAAAATACCACCCAGCATAAACAGCAACGCTAGATGCAGGTTGGTGGTATCGATACCAGCCTTGTTGGCACCACTCTTATCCATCGTGACCTTGTCAGGAATCCCACTTGAACCAATCGCTTTCTCAAAAAATGCCCGTGCTGCGGGCTCATCACGCTTTTCTGATAACATGAAATCAACGGTATTGCCTTCCTTGTCAACAGCGCGATACAGGTACACCCATTGCCCTTTCACCTTGATATAGGTTTCATCCATACGCCAGGAAATCCCAACACAACGCTTGTGACCTTTGCGGAATGCCTCTTCCAGAAGAGGCGCATATTCAATCACCCAACGATTGATGGTGGAATGATCCACTTTTAACCCTCGCTCCAGAGCCAGTTCTTCAATGTCACGGTAGCTCAGCGAGTAAGCAAGGTACCATCTGACCAACATCAATATAATATCTTGTTTAAAATGTTTCCATTTGAAACTGATCATCTCTACAGCTCCTGAAAATTCTGGAACTTTAGCAGATTCAACAATTTTCTGCGACAGAACCGAAGAGTCCCAACATCAGGAGAAGCTTACGTCTTAGTGTTCTGGGGGGATGGAATTGCATCAATCAGTGGCGCAAAGTAGGAATATGAATTACTCTTATTAAAGTTTGAAATAACTGGTCTTTCCACACAAGGTATGAGTAAACCCACTTCATTTCATAACTTAGAAACCATAGGTGGTATGTTATTATTTATTGCAGCCCTGCTTGCGATTCTTATAGCTAATTCCCCTTACCGTTTTGGTTATGAAAACATCCTACACCTAGATGCAAGTGTATCTATAGGAACTTTTTTTATTAAAAAATCACTTTTACACTGGATTAATGACGGACTGATGGCTGTGTATTTTATGCTCATTGGTCTAGAAATAAAGAGGGAAGTGAATAGAGGTATTTTAAGCAATAAAAAAGAATTATTAGTCCCTGCTATTACGGCTTTTACCGGACTTCTCATTCCCGCTCTAATCTTTGTATTTTTAAACAGACACAACCCACTTTTTTTGAAAGGTTGGGCTATCCCTACCGCTACTGATATCGCATTTAGTCTAGGCATTGTTTCGCTACTGGGCTCCCGCGTGCCCTTTGGATTAAAGATTTTATTAACAGCCATTGCTATTTTTGATGATATAGCAGCTATTGGTATCATTGCACTTTTTTATACCAGTGAATTATCTTCTCTTTCCCTAATATTTGCGCTGTTTTTTACTTTAATTTTAATTGGTTTGAATAATTTTGGATGCCGTCGCATCTCAATTTTCATGTTCTTTGGAGTTGCCTTGTGGATTGCTGTTCTCAAATCAGGTGTTCATGCAACCCTTGCAGGGATTGTCATAGCAATGACTATCCCTGATGAGGAAAAACAGTCTCTACTAGCTAAACTAGAACATATATTACACCCTTGGGTGGTTTTTTTAATATTGCCACTCTTTGCCTTTGCTAATGCAGGGGTTTCTTTTATTGGTGTAAACACATCAATTTTGACACACCCGGTATTTTTGGGTATAGCATTAGGACTATTTTTTGGAAAACAGGTTGGGATTTTTTTATCATTAAGCTATTTTGTAAAATATAAGCAACTCCTTAGACGAGAAAACATCAATCTTAGGCATGTTTATGGAATTGCTTTGATATGCGGGGTGGGGTTTACAATGAGTTTATTTATTGGTTCCCTGGCTTATCCAAACGAGGACGCATATTTGATGCCTATGGTTAAGATGGGAGTACTAATTGGCTCTTTATTTTCAGGAGCAATGGGATTTTTAATATTAAAAAATGCACGCATATAATGCGTATAATAGTAATCACATAAATTAGATAAAAATTAATGGGTAAAATGAAGTTATCAAACCAGCGTCCAAAAGCACTGTTTCTTTGGGAGAAATGGTTTGAATTTCCTTTAATCATACTAGCGCTTTTGTGGTTAATTTTACTTGTTTTAGAATTAGTAAGGGGCTTAAATCCAGCTCTGGAAACACTAAGTTTTACTATTTGGATTATCTTCATAATCGATTTTATTGTTCGACTATACTTAACTCCCTCAAAAATGATATATCTAAAGTCAAATTGGTTTGCTTTAATCGTCTTAATTTTTCCAGCAATCCGCATTTTCCGGTTATTTTCATTCTTAAGAGTGACCAGGAGTGTCTATCTATTTAAAATAGTTACTTCACTTCGTCATAGTATGCGTTTTCTTGGATTTACTCTAGGAAAACATGGGTTTTACTACGTTGTTAGCCTTACCTTTATAATTATTCTTGTGGGTGCTGCAGGTATTTATACCTTTGAAGGGACCTTTACAACCTATGCGGATGCATTATGGTGGGCTGCTATGATGATAACAACTATGGGCTCTGATTTTTGGCCAAAAACCATTGAGGGAAGAATTTTATGTTTAGCACTTGCTATTTATGCTTTTGCTATTTTTGGGTATATTACTGCTGTAGTGGCGAGCTTTTTAATTGAAAAAGATAAACAAGACAGCGATTTTGAAGCAAATATTATAAAAGCTATTGAGCAGCTTACAAAAGAAATACAATTATTAAATCAACGACAAGACAAATGATTAAATAGCTCCCGGACTAATGACTATTATAGTCTCCGGGGTTTTGTCGCAGAAAATTTCAGACTCTGTTACTCGATCCTCAAGTTTTTTAATTTGACTACCACCCCTCTTTTATGCCACTCACCATTGTGATAAGTTTGCGCGCATTTTATTGATGAGAGAAGGAATGCTCCTCAAAGAACCGCTTGAATTTGC
>JACCWN010000048.1 GCA_013697625.1 Legionella sp. | reverse complement strand
AGCTACCTCTTTCAGATTACAATCCTTCATGGCGTATTTCCTTTTGTTGATTAATGTTCTTGGCGAACAATCAACAGGATACGCCACCTAATTTATTTTTCCATACACCAGATTCGAGCATAACTCGAGATTATCAATATATAATTATAAATATAAAAATCAATTTTATTGCTATCAACTTAGACTGGCAAAGGGCTATCTGGCGGTGGGAAATTCCGTACCTTAATGCAAAGAACCCCTATATGGATGTATGAAAAACAACAGTGGAAAATTATCTATCATCAAGGGACAATTGCAGAAAATTAGCCACCGTAAATTTTGACACGAATGGGGTCATTACCCCAACAATGGCATTCGGTTAAGCTTTACTACTGATTAAAATCGTTATTAGGCCACTATAAAAGGTAAGCTTAGGTGGCTCCAGTGGAGCTTTATTTCCTTACCGAATGCCATTGTTGTACACAGGACCCCTACCAAGCATCTCTAATGTTTTTAGATATAAATGGAATTTCTATTGAGGAAACCGCAAGTATGCTAGAAATAACAGTGAAAGCCGCGGAAGGAACCACAAATATTAAAGAAATTATAGAAGTTTTAAAAAGCAGTGTCCAAATGAAGACAGACATACATGCGTAGAATTGGAGACGTAGACTTAATGAGTCTAGTCTCCCCAAAGTATTGTTAGCCGTTAGCAATCGCTTTGGCAATATCAATAACCGCATTGGTTAAGTTAGCAGAATATTTTTTATTGGCACAATCTACTCTTTTAAAGAAATCGTTATCAAACCATTCTACGGAATAAGTAAAGCCTTCCTCAGGAGTACCAACAACTTCTACAGTAGTAACCTTCCCGTTTATGTCATCTCTTACATCTTCTTTGGCAATAACAATTGCACCATGACTTAGCTTTAAGTTATTTTCACTATAAGAACAATTTCCTACGTTTTTATTTGTAAAGAACTGTATCAAGCCAACCCATCCCCTATCTTGCAAGTAAGTTAGATAAGGTGCGGCACCTATATATTCATCGGCTGCTGTGGATGGAACTGTGGTTGGAGAGTAGGCCATTTTAAGTTCTGCAACACTTTTCTTAAGATGGGTGCTTGTAGGATTTATCTCGTTTGCATGAGCCTTTAAATCGTGACTTGCAGTGATTTGTAGATGCAAAAGTCTTTCAGTAGCAGGACTTGACTCATTAATATACCCTAAAGTTTCAATGTCTTTTTTTGCCTTTATTCGTCTTTCTTTAGTCTCATTATAGCTAGACATCTGTTTTTCTGGAATAACTTTTACGCCACTATCTGGCACCGGAAGCCCTTCCTGTTCTAGGTAAGATTTTGCCCATTCAAGGCGTTTGGCTGCTAATTCATCATCTGACTTTTGGTCTGCAAATGCGACACTTAGTCCCAACATTAGCAAAATAGATACTGTTTTTTTCATATTAGAATTCCTTCTTATCATTGATCCCACCAGCCATCGTAAATAGCACAATCTGTAGCAGTAGTAATTACATCAACCAATTCTTTCCCGTTCGGATACCAGAAATGATATCCGGCAACTGTCCATCTATCACCACGGGAAGAGTAGGCTTCAGTTGCATGTAATACCGCAGCTCTCCAGGTGAAAGCTTTTCCTGTATCTAATATATGAGCAGGCTTTAACCATCCATAAGGATAATGAAGTCCTTTTACTCTCCAAAAATATGAATGCCCCGCATGCCATGTTACGGACTCATTAAACCCTGCACAGTTTGCGCGACTATGGGCCGTTGGACCCCAAAATCCTGCTGTAGCTGGAAGAGAAAATGCTATTAATCCAATAGTTGCTATTTTATTTATACACTTCATTGTTTTGTTTACTCCATTTAAAAATACAAATACAAACTAGAAATTACTTTACAGTTTTTTAGGGGCCTACCTCCTTTTTTAAGTGCTCTCAACTTCTAAAATCAAACGAATTTTTGCAACAGACCATGCTAGCCGACCATTAATACGCAGAGGGCGTAGCGGACCTTTCTCGTTACATGCCCAGCTTCGCAAAGTTTGTGGCTTACGATTCAAATGGTATGCAGCAGCATCTGTTGGTAGGGTTGTTCTGGTTTCAAGATTAAGAGAGGTGAATTGATTAGTATTGATATCCATTTCCAAATACATATTTTTATATAGAGGTGGCTAAATTAATCTATATATATAGTTTGGTCAATATACAAGCCAGTAATTAATCCACTTTTATTAATTATTTTCTTAACCCCCATATACAGGGAAGGATTCTCTCAGGGTTTCAGGTCTACCGTATGGTCTAGGGCATCAGCGATGTCGAATGAAGAATTTGAAATCGGGGTTAATTCCATATAGCGCTGGTTTATCAGCATGTTCTGTCATAACCCTTATGCAATAAGGCCTATGTGCAAATTAACGCAATTAATAATATTTCTATTTTTGGTTAAAGACAAGTCCTTTAATCGCCTAAAATAATACCGCATGACTTCACTAATGCTCATTTTATATATTATTTATCAATCATGCTGATAAACCAGCGCTATATGGAATTAACCGTAAGCGCTCAATAAACCACCTCCTTTTTTAATTTATATTTTTGCAAGATACTTTCTGCAGTTAATAGCAGGAGTTCATCATGAAAGTAGAAAATAAGAATAAGAATAAATACTGGCAAGAC
>JACCWN010000003.1 GCA_013697625.1 Legionella sp. | reverse complement strand
CGTCTGAGTTCATTCGTTTGTGCTTCTGTTAGAATTAATGTTTTCATGCCTCATAGCATGATCCCATTAAAAAATTTTTCAAGTACTTTTTTCGATATTTTCCGAAATCTCATTGGCGAGACGTATAAATATGCCCTGCTTTCCCCTTTTGTGGCTAGAAATTTCCGTAATTCATTTTTATGCGGAAAAGTAGATTTTGAATCAATCCAGAAAACTACAATTCATTAATCAAAATTGGCATACCACCTGAATTTTTAGTAACATGTTCAAATTGTGAAATGGTTTAAAAGACGTTAATTTGGTGACTAGATAAGTGACTAACTTTATTGCCATTTTGAAGAAACTTTAAGTGGTCACATAACCGAACGTTTATGTGACTAGGATTAATGCAATGATGGAGAAAAAAATGCCTGTCAATAAAGCTGAGCAAAAATTCTTTGAACTACTTTCTAGGCGTAAACAAAAAAATCCATCTAAGCCATTGGATAAAATGACAGTTGATGAATTTCGTGCAAGCAGCTCCTTATTTTTAGAGTTTGGAGGTGAAACAGAAAATATAGTAATGGAGAATGTTTCAATTCTATCTCGTGATGGCAGCGAAATTCCTATTCGAGTCTTTAATTCAAATATCACTACCGCTGGACCAATATTGATCATGTATCCTGGTGGGGGTTATGTGATGGATACATTTGAAGCCAATGCTATTGCTTGCTCAAGAATAGCAAAATATTCGGGCATGAAAGTTATTTTAATTAACTATAGATTAGCGCCAGAAAACCCATTGCCTATTTCAATTTTTGATGCACTTGACGCGACAATCTATATTTCAACGCATGCAGACCAATTTAAACTTGATCCAACAAAAATGTTTATTGGGGGCTTTAGTGCTGGTGCACATTGTGCCGCAGTGATCTCAACTATCACACAAGCAGATGTACACCCAAAAATCTATCATCAAATTCTGCTTAATGGTGCTTATGATGCCACACTAAATAAGCGAGACTACGCTGAATATGAATCTCAAGACCTAATGGTTTCTCGTGAAGGGACTGGCTATATTTATCGCCTCTGGAACTTAACTGAAACAGACATACGCTCCCCTATGTATTCACCTTATTATGCAACAAATACTGGCAAACTGCCTAAGACATCTATTGTGGTAGCTGAATTTGATGGAATGCGGAGTGACTCCGAATTATATTATCAAAAATTGAAAACGAATGGATGTCAGGTTTCTAAAATCGTACTCCCTGGGCAATGCCATCATACGATTATACTGCGTGGTGCAATAACCGATGGTGAAGACCCAGCTAAAGTAATTGCTAAAATTTTTATGAGAGAATCTTAAATAGATAATTTTTTTTTTGAAAATGTTGGTGACATTGTTTATTAGCCTAAGTACCAGTTTGAGTACAATGTTCATTAACATCAGATCTAAATAGGGGGAAAAATGTTAGTTGGTTACATGCGTGTATCAAAAGCCGATGGTTCGCAAAATACAGATCTTCAACACGATGCATTATTGGAAGCTGGAGTTCATGAGGATCAAATTTATCAAGATCACGCATCAGGAAAGATCGAAGATCGACCTGGTCTTAAAAATTGTCTGAAAGCACTTCGAATCAACGATACGCTGGTTGTCTGGAAACTCGATCGATTGGGTCGTGATTTACGCCATCTTGTTAATACGGTACATGATTTAACAGCTAAAAATATTGGTTTCAAAGTGTTGACAGGACAAGGTGCTGCGATTGACACCACAACTGCTGCTGGAAAATTAGTATTTGGAATTTTTGCCGCTTTGGCTGAGTTTGAACGCGAAATGATTAAGGAGCGAACGCTAGCTGGGATGGCCTCTGCCCGTGCCAGAGGTCGAAAAGGAGGGAGGCCATACAAAATGACACAAGCTAAACTTAGACTAGCAATGGCTTCCTTGGGCCAACTTGAGACTAAAATTGGTCCTTTATGTGAAGAACTCGGGATCACTAAGCAGACGTTATATCGACATGTTGCCCCAACTGGTGAATTGCGAGAAGATGGGAAAAAATTACTGGACAATATTTGTTAGTGCAATTGTCTTCTGACAATCCGTGCAGAACACTTCTGAAAATGACACATTTTGGTGATCGAGCAAATTCATAGCCTTCCTTTTCTGATTTTTCCCAATTATACCCTGTTTGTGATGGATAAGGTATGTTATCTATCTGAAAGTTTATTATAGTCAGTAAACTTCAAAAGCCCCCTACTCCTTAAATTTTTCTGTGAAATAAACCCAACATACCTTATGATACCTTCTTAGTTAGCAACCACAGTTCGAATCATGAACATCAATGAATTTGCAGTAGAAGAAAAAATAATAGAAATTAGAGACAAACACGCCATTATAGATAGTGATGTAGCTGATTTGTATCATGTGGAAACTAAACGCATTAATGAGGCGGTCAAAAATAACCCTGAAAAATTCCCAAGTGACTACTTATTTGAATTGAATACTCAAGAAAAAAATGAACTGGTCGAAAATTTCGACCGGTTCCATAAACTTAAGCATTCAACAGCACATCCAAAGGCATTTACTGAAAAAGGCTTATATATGCTGGCTACCATATTAAAAAGTCCTAAAGCAACGGAAACCACTTTGGCCATTATTGATACCTTTACCAAAGTAAGAGAAATTTCACGTACCATTAAAGCAATACCTCAAACTCCACAAAATTCGCCTAAATACCAAAAGCTCATGCAAAGAGCAGGTGACTTAATATCTGATTTAGTTGTTCCAGAGGACTTAGATACTTCTGAAACGGAGGCAAGTATTGAAGTTAATCTTGCAATTGTTAAATTCAAATATAGCGTAAAGAAAAAAAATAGGTAATTTTTTTATCCTCTACACTTTTATAATTACAAAGATGACAAAAAAAATCAACGCCTGATTTTCGGTCGCACAATTTATAAAGCCTGGTATAGTTGGTTTTAAAAAGTATGCTATATATAACCATAATTAATGATGACCGCTATGTTAACTGATACGATAAAAAATGATTATTACCAAGCGTTACTTGATAAAAACACCAACTATGAGGGCGTGTTTTACGTTGGAGTTAGAACCACCGGAGTATTTTGTCGACCATCTTGTCCTGCAAGAAAGCCAAAATTTGAAAATTGCGAGTTCTATCAAACCGCACAGGAAGCCCTGCTTGCCTCCTTTCGTCCCTGCAAGCGATGCCGTCCTCTATCTCATCCCAATCAGGTATCTGATATTGTTCGCATGTTGGTTGCAGCGGTGGAATTAAATCCTTCCAAGCGATGGAAAGACAGCGATTTTGATGCATTATATATGGATGCATCTACCGCTCGTCGCCAGTTTCAAAAACGATTTGGCCTGACCTTTGTTGAATATGCCAGAGCACGCCGTATGGGGTTGGCTTTCAAGCAAATTCGTGATGGTGAATCGGTCATCGGTGCGCAACTGAATGCTGGATTCGAATCCAGCAGTGGTTTTCGCGATGCCTTTTCCAAAATCATGGGCGCACCACCTTCATCAACAAAAAAACAAGTCCAGGTTTTAAAAGCATCTTGGTTAGATACGCCACTTGGACCCATGGTAGGTATTGCATCTGAAGATGCCTTGTATCTATTGGAATTTGTTGATCGGCGCGGGTTGGAGCTAGAAGTTGAACGTTTGCGGCAACGTACAAAATCCCCCATTATTCCTGGTACGACAGCACCCCTCTTATCGATTGAACAGGAATTAAAATCCTGGTTTGATGGAACGCTTAAGACATTTAAAACCCCACTATTTTTACTGGGCAGTCCTTTCCAAAAAAGCGTTTGGGAGGCTCTATGCCTTATTCCATATGGTGAAACCCGAAGTTACATTCAGCAGGCCACAACACTTTGTAGCCCATCTGCTTGTCGCGCAGTTGCCAATGCGAATGGGGCGAATCAGATTGCTATTGTTATCCCATGTCATAGGATCATTAATAGTAATGGTGAGCTGGGTGGATATGGCGGTGGTATTGCGCGTAAACAATGGTTAATTAAACATGAAAAACAATTTCGCCTGAGTAAATAATAATGACCAACCTTTTACAGATTGCATCGAAACTTGATTTATCGGCACGTTCACCCAACATAACAAGCAGGTTTTTTAAAATAGGCGTGGGTGATTATGCCGAACACGACCAATTCATTGGAGTTAGTAACCCTGTGCTACGTTCCATAGCAAAAGAATTTCACATGCTGTCTATCCTAGAAATACAGACATTGATTCATTCTCCGGTTAATGAAAAACGCCTGCTGGCACTGTTTATTTTGGTTAATCAATATCAAAAAGGGCCCTTAGATAAAGAAACCTGCTTCCAGTTTTACATCAAAAATTTAGCCCATATCAATAACTGGAATCTCGTTGATGCCTCCGCTCATTGGATAGTAGGTGCGCACCTCATGCATGGTGAAAAAGACCTACTTTTAACATTGGCCAAATCAGATATTATATGGGAACGTCGCGTTGCCATTGTGGCAACCTGGTATTTCATTAGACATAATTCATTCGAATGGACAATTAAGCTTGCCCAATTATTATGTCATGATAGCCATGATTTAATACATAAAGCAGTTGGGTGGATGTTACGAGAAGCAGGTAAGCGTGATCAAAACGTCTTGATAGGGTTTCTTGAACAATATGCCAACACAATGCCACGCACCATGCTTAGATATTCAATTGAAAAATTATCTGTTGAAAAGCGAAAATTTTATTTAGAGACAGGTCGAATGGACCTCTGAGATCACAATTATTATTGTGTTTCTAACAGTTCAGTGACCTTCCCTAGATTCTTGAAAAAATACTTTTCCCAACACCGGAGGAGATCACTACTTACAATAAAAGTTTGTTGAATTCGTTAATGCTTACTATGCCTAGGGCTAGGACCATCGGTTTTGCCAACAGTTGCATAATTGAAGAATCAAAAAACATTTCCATTATCCAACCTCTTATGATAGGGTTCGCCCCTGAAATTCAACTAGTTAGGTAGTGAAGCTGCCGAAATCAAAAAGTTTCAGAGAGTATTGGCACTGCATGCCTTGCGACATTCTTGTTCACTTGGCAAAAGAAAAAAAGATTGGTGATGAGTTGATTCAAGCCTTTTTAGGCCAGGGCGCACGTCCTCGCCTAGGGTTTATTCAAAATTGTGGATGTTCAAGAACCATAAGATAAAACATTAAAAATTTGTCTGAAGCTCAAAATGGTAACGGACCCACTAACAGGGAGTAATATGCTCTCAAGGAGAGTTAATCAATTAAGCCAGAAAGGAGAATTAATGAAGTTATTTCATATGGTCCTAATAATAGTCCTGTCAATGCCCGCTCAAGCAGGGGTAAATGCTGTCACTGCACATAGTAGAGCGAATTGCGGCAATAATGAATCAGTTACATGGTTTTTAAGTGGTGCGTACTGGTGGCGTGTTATAAGCTACCATTACACTAGTCGGCACCCTTCTGGCCCAAATTCCCCCCACCATACCATGGATACAGGTAAAAGTTATACGGCGGCAAGCTGCTATTCACTGGGGTGAATCAGGCCCCGGTGGTAATTATTATGTTCTAGGTATGCATTACTACTATCCAAATGGACGTGAAACTCTAGATGTTAAAACAGATGCAGTAGATTGCGCTATTTACGATGGCTGGAACGACTACTAGACAAGGATTATGAAATTGAAACCTAATATATTAGCATTAGCATTACTAGCATCTTTTTGCACCCCATCATCGGCATACCTATTTGAAGGTGTGCCACAAGAAAATATAGATAGTGGGTTGCCGCAACCTGATGGTGGTATAAGAGTTATTCCTAGAAAGGAATTTGGGGATAAGACTCAAATAAAAAAAGATATTAAAATTTATGCCGAACAAGCCAAAAATGGCTTTATTGAATCTAATAGTGTCAGGGCTAAATCTTTATTAGAACAGAAGCATTTATTACCTTTACAGCTAGCTAAGACAGCAAGGGTAACTAATGTGCAATCTACCCATTTACGTCCCAAATTATCAAATGTGAAATTTGGATTTCGATTTTCCAGCGATTACAACTGATGCAACAACTACCTGGGGATTTGCGCCAGCCGGAACTTTTACAAATGTATGGACTGGTGGTGTTCAATTATTTGAATCCAAAGCAGGCAGCTGTAGTTTGTTGGTGAACGCTATCAAGCTAAGTCATGCCTCATCAAATATTGCTGAAGAAGTAGTCAAGTACGATGTGAATGATAAAGTCACCACGGTGTTCGTGACTGGCGATAAGAATTCGGGTTATCTATATACAGTAAGCTGGTTTGATGACACATATTTTCGTGACCTAGAATGCGCCAACGAGATGTATAGCCCTGAGATACTAAAGCAAGTCGTTGAAATGGCGAAGACTAATGATAGTATGTATTAGTTCAAAATGAACACCCTTTTTGGGGTTTGCGGGTTTTTAAGTTTATCATAATTAGCAATGGTTCCCTCTTTATCATTTGCATCAGCCGTTTTATCTAAGCGCCCGGCAAGTTGTTCAACATAACCGCTGTCACGTTTAACAGTATCCACTTGCTCTGGTGATAAGTGACTTTTTAATGCTGACAAACCATGCACTAAATCACGAATAGCAAAGGCTGCAGAATGAACATTAGCTAACTGATTTTCTTCAATTGCTTTTGTAATTTTAATTTTTTGTTCATCAATCGCTTGCCAAATGGCAGGGATGGTAGTAGGCACTTTAAACGGTGGCGCTTTACTCTCATGAGCTAAAGCCTGAGATAGCATGCTTATATTCAATAAGCACCCTGTCATAAAAAGGAATATTCCTTGTTTAACCGCACTCAACGTATGACTCATAATAATTCTCCTTATTATTGTAAGTTTTGATGGCGCTTTTTCTCTCGCCATTGCTCTATAGCATTATAGACACTAGGCACTACTACCATATTTAAAAGGGTTGAGGTAAAAAGACCACCTATGAGTACTTGTGCTAAAGGTCTTTCAAGCTCTTTTCCAGCAGGGGAACCCCAAAGCAGAGGAAAAAGCCCTAATGCAGCTGTCGCTGCCGTCATTAATACTGGTACTAAACGGTCAAGGGTGCCTTGCAAAACAACCTCTTCACGAGACCGACCAAAGCTTCGTAATTGATTGTAATGACTAACAAGAATAATGCCATTGCGTGTTGCAATCCCAAATAAGGTAATAAAGCCAATCATCGCAGCCACGCTCATCTCGCCACTAGCTATATAAAGGGAAACAACCCCTCCGATTAAAGCCAATGGAAGATTAAACATAACGAGCAAAGCCTCTTGCACACTGCTAAACGCTTTATAGAGCAACATAAACATCATAAAAATAACTAATGTGCCAAAGCCTAAAATAACTCTCATTGCTTGTTGCTGGCTTTCAAATTGGCCGCCGTATTTGATAAAATACCCGTTAGGCATTCGTACCTTCTCTTTGATAAGCTGTTCCACCTCATTAATAACACTGCCTAAATCTCGACCTTGGACATTAAAGCCCACCACTATTAATCGTTGTACGTTCTCGCGATTAATGGCAAAAGGTTGGGACTCAAGGCTAATATTAGCCACCACTCGCAAAGGAATTTTAGCCGTCTTATTCTCCTGGGTTGAACCATGCGCATCAATTAACATATCCTTAATGGCTTTAATCGAGTTTCGCTCTGACTCATCCATTCGGATATACAAATCAAACGTCTTTTGGCCTTCTAAAATAGATGATACCGCAAGGCCATTTAATAAAATCTGTAAATCTTCAGAAATTTGCCCTACCGTAATACCAAAGCGAGCCGCTTTTTCCCGATCAATTTTAATCACCAATTGCGGAACATTGATTTGCTGTTCTTTATTGATGTCAACAACCCCCGGAGCCGTTCTTAAGAGTGCTTCTACTGACTGCCCTAATTCATTAAGAGTTGATAAATTATCACCAAAAATCTTAATCGCTACTTGCGCCCGCACACCTGATAACACCTCATCCATACGATGAGCAATAAATTGCCCAACATTAAATACCGTCCCTGGTATCTGTGCTAAATCAGCGCGAATATGTGCAAGTAACTCGCCAGGAGCCATGCTTTTATTTTTATCAAAATTAAGAAGCACATCAAATTCACTGATATTGGGCGGCAGCGCGTCTTCATCCAGCTCACTCCGCCCTGCACGCTGGGCCACCGATATCACTTGCGGGTATTTTAGGAGTTGTTTTTGAACTTGGGTGCCAAGACGCATGGATTCCTCCAAGGAAGTCCCAGGTATGGTGCTCATGGCTACGATAAAATTGCCTTCATGAAACTCCGGCAAAAAAGAGGTACCAAAAAAAGATAAAAGTCCCAATGCCAAGAAAAAGGATAATAATGAAAGGCCAAGCACTGTTTTAACATGAGCAATTGACCAATGTAAAACTTTAAGAAAGTGTTTTTTTAACCACCTAACGAAATGAGTCTCTTGTTCTTCTTCGGTGCGTGAGAAGGATTCATTAATAGCTAATGGCTTGGGTTGGCTAAGCTCCTCTGTATTAGCAAAAACATCTTCTTCTTTTTCCTTTGGTCGAACCAAGAGGAGATAACAAAGCGCTGGCACCATAGTAATTGATACCACCAAAGAGCCTAAAACTGAGGCAATATAGGCAATAGCCAAGGGGCTAAAAATCCGCTCAGCAATGCCTGATAAAAAGAAAATGGGCAAAAAAACCAAACTGATAATTACGGTTGCATACACGACAGAACTTCTAATTTCCAAGACTGAGTCAAGAACCACTTTCATTGCAGGTAGAGGCAGACTTAAAAGACGATTTAAGCGCAAACGATGCACTACATTTTCAACAGTAATAATCCCATCATCAACAACCTCACCAATGGCAATTGCAATGCCCCCTAAGGTCATTGAATTAATGCCAACACCAAAAAAATACAGCACTAAAATACCCACGACAAAAGAAACAGGCATTGCTAGGAAGGTAATAAAAGAAGCACGCCAATTCATTAGAAAAATAAAGAGCACCACAATGACAATCAAGGCTCCTTCTAGAAGGGCTTTCGTTAAATTGGAAATAGCAGACTCAATAAAACTAGCTTGTCGAAACACATTAGTCTTTAACTGTATGCCTTTAGGCAAAGACTCTTTAATCTCAGCTAACACCCGTTCTACTTTGGCCGTGGTAGTCACGGTATCTGCACCATACGTCTTGGAAATAGTGCCAATGACGGCATGCTGTGTATTATAGGCTGCATCGCCTCGTTTAATCTCGCCACCAAAGGTGACTGTTGCAACATTGCCAATGCTAATTGGTACGCCGTTTCGTGTCACAATGGCAGTTTTTTTAATATCATCTAGTGTTTTAATACGTCCCTGCGCTTCAACCACAAATTCAGCTCCTGCTTGATGTACAAAGGCGCCGGGCACATTTCGATTGGAGGTTTCTAGGGCGGTTCGCACGTCCTCGACACTGATATGGTAAGCAAGCATGCGTTCAAGATTTAACCTCACCTGGTATTGCTTTACTTCCCCACCTAAGGATACGACAGAGGCTACCCCGCCTAACGCTAAAAGGCGGGGTCGAATGATCCAGTTAGAAAGCGTGCGTAATTCTTCGGGTGTTGCGGTTTGGCTGATGAGTGCATATTTAACCAACCAACCAACGGCAGAAATTACTGGCAGCATTACCGGTTTTTTGCTGCCAGCAGGCGAGCGGTCACTGATTTGCTCAATTCGCTCGTTTATTAATTGCCGATTGCGATAAACATCGGTGTTGTCATCAAAAACCACCACTATTGTGGATAACCCCACAGTAGTCTTTGAGCGCACATGAGCAACTCCAGGGGTGCCATTAATAGCGCTTTCTAAAGGATAGGTAATCAAAGCTTCAACATCTTGCGGCGCCATCCCAGGGGCTTCTGTTTGCACCACTACTTGCGGCGGGGCAAACTCTGGAAAAACATCCATCGGCATTTTTTGCAAAGCATAACCGCCCAGCAGGCAAAGAATAAGGGTTAACGCTAAGACAAGCATACGATTAGAGAGTGACCAAGCAATTAGACGATTAAACATTAATGGTGGTCCTCTTTTTTGGGTTTTGATTGACTACCACTTAGCCAAAGCGTATAGAGCTCGCGATTACCTTGGGTAACTACCTCATCGCCGGGGACAAGCCCTTTGATAATTTCACTGTAGTTATCATCGCTGGCACCTAGGTTGACTTCCACACGCTCATAGTTATGGTTGGTGCGAACAAACACAAAGGCCTCACCACCCATCTCAATTAATGACGCATTAGAAATGGCAAGCACGGACTGGTTTTTACTTAAAATCACATTAATACGGGCAAACATCCCAGGCTTTAGTAAATCATTCTGATTATTAAGACTAACCTGTACATTTACAGTTCGGGTTAACACATCCAAGTTAGGCTCAACTAAGGTGATACTTCCAGTAAAAACTTTCTTGGAGTAGCTAAGCACATGAACATTGGCTTCTTGACCTAACTTTATTTTTCCGACATCTTCTTCATACACTTTTGCAACAGCAAGTAGTTTGTCGCGATTGCTAATATGGAAAAGCACGGTGTTTGGTTCAACCGCTTGGCCTAAATTAACATTTCGTGCATCAATGAGTCCTGCCATAGGTGCATTTACCCCCACACTGGGTGGCGGGTTACCAATTAAGCGCGACTGGATTACAGCAAGTCGTTGTTTGGCTTTAACCTCATCCCCTAAATTGGCATCAATGGCCACCACACTTCCACTAATTCTTACTGAAACATCTGCTTGGGCGTTGGGGAGTAATTCAATTTGGCCATTTAACTTTAAAAGCTCAGCTAAAGGGCGCATGCTAACAGGTGAGGTTTTTATTTCCAGCATCTTTTCCTGCGCAATGCTTAAAGTGACAGGCCCTTTTTGCGCTCCACTATTTATTTTAATTTCTTCGCCATGAGAAAACGTTGGTACTCCGTTTAAAGCACAGCAAAATAATATTATTATTTGGTAAACCGTTTTTGTGCGCCATTGCAAGAAGGCATGCATTTTAATTCCTTTTTATACGGTAAGTAGTCACAAGGGATTTTTGGGCTCCCTACACCAATTGCTGTACATAAAGCCACAAAAGTTTGTAAATATTTTTCAAGATTAGTCAGATAGGTTAACTGAAATTCATTTTGCTGACGTTGGACTTGAACCATATTTAATAAAGAAAGCATACCTTGTTTATAGGCATCGCGTGCTAATTGCACATTTTTACGCGTTAAGCTTAATGATTGGAATTGTGTTTCATAAAGGGTATGCTGCAGAAGTCTAACCTGCGCATAACTACTTGCCACCTGGTTTTTAATGGCTAAATCAAGTGCCCTTAAGGTCATTAAGCCTTTAGTTCCTGTTGCACTGGCTTCTAAAATTCGTCCTTGATTGGCATTAAAGAGTGGCAAGGGGATTGTAAGGCCTACACCCAGTAGTCGGTCAGCTTGCTGGGGAGGCGCCCCTTCTACGACAATTTTTTCTTGCTGAAATTTGATGCCGAGAGTCCAGTCAGCAAAACGTTCAACACGTGCTAATTGAATATCCGACCCTGCCCGTTTTATCGTTAAAAGAGCCGCTTTTCTATCTGGGCGGTTATGTAATGCTATTCGTTGCAAGACAGATAGTGAAGGCCAAGGGCCTTGTTTAGGAAGGGTTAAATGAAGATGTAACGAAGCACTTGCTTCTCTTCCTAGGTATTGATTAAGTTGGGCCAGTTGGTTGATTCTAACGGTTTCTAATAAATGTCTTTCTTGATGAAGGCGTTGGTACTCAAGCCGGGCTGTATTGGTATCCAATTCAGAAACCTCAGCTGCGAGATAACGTTCATGCGTTACCTCTACTAATTGTCGATTTAAGTTTAATAAATAATCTTGTTGTTGTAATCGACGCCCAGTTAGTAAAAGTGCATAAAATGCATTAGCTACATTATTACTTAATTGGCGCTCGGCATCCTTTATCTCAGCGATTGCTTTGATTACATCCACGCACGCAACTCGCTTTTGCGCGCCAAGACGACCAGAAATAGGCAGTGCTTGTGTTAACTCAATACTTCGTGTGTATTCGCCCTCATCTTTAAAAACCTTATCATCCAAATTTGTTAAATTAAGATTTGGGTTAGGCCAAAGACCTGCCTGGATTAAGCGCGCTTTAGCAATAGCCACATTGGCACGTGCCGCTTGTAAATCAGGGTTTGTACGAAGGGCTAATACCACTGCCTCTTTTAAACTTAATTTAGGGGCAGCATAAACCATCGATGTGCAAGTAAGCCAAAGTAGCAGCAAGCCAAGGATTATGCTTATTAACCTAACGTATCTCATCAATTGTCATTCCCTGACCCTTTTTAATTAAACACCTCACCTACAAAAGAAGGCGCAATTATTTCTATATTGTAAACACAATCTAATCCCATTAGATAATCATATTACTATTTAGATAAAATAGTTAATATTGTTTCTAGTTTGTGCTTGATAAACGGACTTTGGAATTGATACAGATAAGAATTGTGACTCTGCATTAAATCTAAATTCGTTTGTCTAATGGCACCTTATGCCGCATTTACGAAGGAATGTGGTTAATACCCTTTCGAATACCAATATTTGTTTTTTCAAATGACTCAATTTCCCCAAAACCTTCCCGCACAATAATGCCTGATTTTCGAAAAGTGGCTGCAACAGAGGTAGATACATCAGTATCCTCACCTGGGGTTTTTGTCGAGTAAACTGACCTTGTTACCAAGGCCAGCTCCTCTAAGAACGGAGCGTGCGACTTTCACCGCACTCCGCTCAAGCCTTTCTAAAGCCAACATCGGTTGGCCCAGCTAAGAGATGAACGTTATCCATTAGAGCTATATCAGAAAAGCTAGCTGACCATCTCCGCTCGGTTTGAAGAAGTATTTTCTTACGTTGTTCACGCTTTATAAAATAGTCTATGTATCGAGCATCATATGGTGTTGCTTCTGCTTTAATCTTGATATGTCGCCTAATTGGAACTTTTGCAGCGGTAAATAGATGAAGGTAATCTTTATCTGATTGTTTACCTTTTAGCTTTGCATAGAAGATCCAATTTCTATTTCCCATACTACGAAAGTAGGCCTTTTGCATCCATGAGGCACTTTTATTTGGATGTCTTTTCTTAATCCATCCTGTAAGTGCTGCAAATATTTGACTATCAATATGGTGAAGAGTGTCCTTCGCCACAACATGCCGGTAAGAGTTTGCCCAGCCCCGTATTTTGGGGTTGAGTAACCGGATCAAGCTCTCTGTCTTTACTGCTGAATTGGATTTGATTAAATTTCGGATGTCTTTCAAGAATGCCTTTATGTTCCTTTTTGAGTAAGCGCTCAATAAACCACCTCCTTTTTTAATTTATATTTTTGCAAGATACTTTCTGCAGTTAATAGCAGGAGTTCATCATGAAAGTAGAAAATAAGAATAAGAATAAATACTGGCAAGACCACATTGAAAAATGGTCAGGAAGTGGTTTAAGCCAGTC
>JACCWN010000149.1 GCA_013697625.1 Legionella sp. | reverse complement strand
ATTTTAGCCTATGCTTAGGCGGCCATGGGTAATTAAAATAAACCACGACAAGGTTTTTTCCATCGATAATGATTGATTGAATTCACCCAATTATACTATAAAATAACTGTAAAATCCTCCTGCATTTTGGAAATTAAGATTACTCTACACACGCGCCCGCAAAATGTATCAACAGGCAATTTTGAATCGTCAAGCAGTAAATAATCTGGCTTTTTTAGGGGTTCTAAAGGCTCACCTTTTTGTTGAGCGGGTATCTCAGACAATTTCATCCATTAAACCTTGAAAATCATTTAGCTGGACCGGAATCATCCTCATTATAAATTAAAGAGTTTATTGATCCTGTCGGTGCTTTCTTTAATTTTGTTTGTTTTCATTGGTGCAATAAAAATGGTGTCATCGCCTGCGATGGTTCCCAATAAGTGAAGATGGGTTCTATGTTGGTCCAGAATTCTAGCGACCATGCCTGCCGCGCCTGGCGTGGTATGGATGATGATGAGGCTATCGTTTGCATTGACACCCAGCACCCACTGACTGATCATGACCTTTTCTTTCGTACTGGATAATTCATGAATTAATCCTGCTTCATGAGGCAGACGGTAATGCGTTTTTCCTTTATTATCAACCAGTTTAACAGCCCCTATTTGATGGAGCAGCCTGGAAATTTTAGATTGGCTGATTGATACAGAACGCGCTTCAAATTCTTGCTGAATTTCTGCCTGCGTTCTTGCTTTGCCTTCCAATAGAATGCCGCGCAGCAATTGTGTGGTTGACTGCATAATTATTCCCAAACGTTAAATTTGACAGAAAAATTACTCCTTTTCAGCGATTTAGTAAAGGATGTGAATATTTGATTGACGTCAATGAATAATTATACTACTTTAATGAATATTTATTCATTAACAGGAGTCTATAATGGGAATAAAGATAAGTGCTGGAGTAAAAAAAACACTGACTTATGTTGTGAGTGCCTTAGGCGCCGCCGGTGGTGCTTTGCAAAACTACGCTGCGGTCGAGCTATTTCTACGTGGCATTATTTTGGGCCTTACTCCGATATCGAACTTATTATCTAGCACCATACAAGTCCTCTCCATTGCAGGAGGGGCATGCAATGGGCTTGTCAATTACTTTATTAACCTTGAATTGCTTGAAGGATTTTTGCAACGAATAAGCAGAGATAAAGAGAGTATTAGACTCAGTGGATGGAGAAAATTTAGATATTATGCAGGTATTTTTATTTTTTCAACCACCGGTATTTTATTTGGTATGATGGCTTTTGCATTCAGTGCGTCTTCGCCTTTAGCCATTTTGGCTTTAGCTGCTGGGGTATTCGTTGCAATTGTTATGACCATTCAGGAGCTTGAAACCTGGTTGCAAAGCTTTGATGAACACGTACAATTTTTGCCACGAAAGTCGAATGCATTGGATCAAGAGGATGTGCTTTCTGAAAATCATGTGTTAATCATCTCTATCGATAATGTTTACAAAATCGGTTTTTGTAATACACAGGGAAAATATGAAGAACAAGATATTCATGATCTTGAATTGCTCGTTCTCTTGCAACAATATACAAAGGAAGGACCGATTGAAATTGCAGATCATCTAGAAAAAATAAATGCCTTATTGAGCCTTACGGATAGCTGTTCTCAAAAAAGAAGCCTAAAAAACATTTTCAATGCGTGGTACCTAACACTAAGCTTTAAAAAAGCATGTGGTCACCTCATTGCGGCAGGAAATGTGCTTGCACTTAGTTTGTTGTTCACACTTTCTCTCGTTGACGTTCTGGTAGCATTCCAAGTTGCGGCCTTTCCTGCTCTTGTGATTGGCTTAACGGTTGCATTCACTTTTGGGGCCTTTACTGAGTTTTATTTTTATAATTACTTTTTAGCTAAATTTTGCAATGCTTTTGATAAGAATTGTGAGGATATGAGGAAGACGAACCATGCGTTTTTGGGGTATGTCTGCATTACTGTGAATGCTTTAGTGAATGCTGCGCTCACTTATGCCGGAGTGAGTTTATTATCGGGCACCTTCGTGTTGGCTGGGATTGGTATGCCCCCATTAGGATTAATCATTGGATTAGCATCCATTTGCGGGGTATTTGCTGGCAGTGCCTCTTTTATTTTAGGCATGAGTTTTTGGATTAGAAATTCATCCACCAAACCTATTGAATACGAAGTATCCATTTTAGAAGATTGTCCAATAGAACAAAAGCCAATTAGGATTCAGGAGCCTTGGTTTACTCCCGGACTTAGCTTTATCCAGAATATGAATGCAGGTGGAAAACGTGTTGCGGTTGTTGAACAGACAAAGCCACCAGTGGATAACAATAATTTATTTCAACTTTCGCCGTCATGAAAAATTAATTAGATGTTTCTGAAAAAGTGTTGGGCTCGGTAACGACTCGTCCATTCAAAATCATATGACTCAGGTCAGCGATGCCATTCCCAACTCTTGATTCTTCAAAAAAATACCGAAAGGTACAATGTCATGGATAAACGCATCAATTGGCCAGCCATCGTAAATAAAAGCTTCACCATAAGCAGCGGGTATAGCCTCATAAACAAAGACAAGATCAAGAACAGAAGCATTGGTTCCTTGATTTTGTGAAACTGATCCCGCCCAAAAAATAGCCTTGGCATTAGAATAACGCCAAGCCTATGAGTGGTTCGCTTTTCTTTAGCGTGTTGAAGGAGGCAGACTTGAAGACTCAAGAACTTCTGATCATCAGGTTCATTATTATTGGAACGACTATGACAAGCTACTCCAAGTCCCCAAAGAAAAGCAACCCACCGCCAACAGCTAAACCAAGCACAACCCCTGGTGCAACACCCACAGTTGCAAGCGTCAAAACCCAAATTATACCATTATAGAAACTGCCAGAATTATTCTAATCCAATATAAATCTCTACTTTATCTGAACCGCTATATGCCTCAAAGTCGCTGATGAAATTACGAAGATATTTTGTATTTTTTTCAAAAAATTCCCATACACGTTTCCAAGTTTCAACCACTATAGTAGGCATTGGACCTGTGCCTTGAAAAACAAGATAATTACCCGCTTGGATTGTAACAGAACTCAATTGAGCATGTGCATGGTGAGATGTAACACCTACAGTAACCGTGTAAGGACCATTGGCATCTGAATCATAGTTTGAATAAACACCAAAGATATTGGCATTAGTAGTTAACTCACTGGTATAAAATTGCTGCCAAAGACGCGGTAATTTTGCCATTTTATCATTAAACTCATCACTATTTTGAGTCCTTACGCTGAACCCAGTCACGATAAAACTTTCTACTTTTTTCACGGTTGGTTGTATAGACATGTATCACCCCTTCATATTGTTAATGTCATCGCCATTGAAATTTGTTGGATATCATGTTCGCTGATTTCCAGCAGTCCAAAACGAAATTGATAGCCCCAGTTTTTTTTATTTTTTGTTAAATCCAATTGATTTAGAAGCGGTATAATTCCAGTTTCTTCTGACTTATACCAGCGCACATCTCGCCGAAATGGACAAAAACCATTACCCATATCCACTTGGTAGGGTTCACCTTCTTTGATTTGTCCTATTGCTGTAAAAGACTGTAACTTATCTTTACCGCCAAATGTCACTGTTGGTGAGTAATACACAACCCAATCATGGGGTTTCAAACGCCGTAAAGGTGCTGCTTTGCCATGACAAACCTGCATAAAACCTTCTGAACGACCATTTCGAACATGTTCTGCTGATGCAACAGCAATCCAGCTTTTCATTATAATTTGCCAAGAGAAGCAACCCGTAACCGATGACCATCTGGAACGAGGGCAACAAAAGTATAGCCAAAAGGCGCCTGGCTTGGTGGAAAAAGAATGTTTACTTCTTTAGCTTGCCATTGTGCAAATAACTCATCAACTTTTTTGTGATCATCGAGTGTAAAGGCTAATTCGCCATTACCGCTCTTTGCTTCAGTTGGCGGCATCACAGAATGACGCGCTTTCAAAGCTAAACTCATTCCATTTAATAATGTGAAACTATGAAATGTTATTGATGCCTCTTCTGGCTTTATTCCAAGTAAGTCCTGATAAAATTGGCTGGCTATCGCAAGATCATTAACATAAAGCACAATAACATTTGGTTCGAGTATCATATTTCCCCCTTGAAATGATTTGATATTAACGAACCTATTCTACTGGTATGTACTGACAGTTTTTGTCAGCATTAAATGTCAACTTATTGTTCAGGAATATTGTGAACATCGCGCCATGTTTTAAGTAAGGTTTGACGAGGTTTAGGATAACGAGCTTCTAACTGCGTTAATGTGACGATTCTATCCGTTCTAAAATGACGAAAATCGGACCGAAGCTCACACCAGGCAACGACAACATGCACCTCTTCAAAAAAACCAAGTGCTAGTGGCCAAATAATACGATCTGAATCATCCCCATTGACATCAGTATAGGTAATCTGAAGCTTATGCTCCTTACGAATAGCATGACGTATTGAGGCTTCTTTTTCATCATCAAGTTCTATTAAAGTTTTAGCAGGGCCAATCAGTAATCCTGAAAACTCAAGTCGATGTCGCAGGTCCTCCGGAAGAACAGACGCTATTTTGGCTAAAACATTTGTTGCAGCAAGTCCTAATTTTTTATCTGTTCTACGCGCTACCCATCGCGAACCAAGAACCAATGCTTCGATTTCTTCTTCAGAAAACATCAGGGGAGGCAGCATAAATCCTGGACGCAAGACATAGCCAACACCGGGTTCGCCTACAATTGAGGCTCCTTGTGCCTGTAACGTGGCTATGTCGCGATAAAGAGTCCGTAAGCTTATCCCAAGCCCCTCGGCTAATTGCTTTCCACTGACGGGATAGCGATATCGCCGAAGAGTCTGAATCAAATCAAAAAGACGTTGTGTTCTAGACAACTGCAAACCTTTTATGAGTTAAACACTGACATATTTTGGCAGCATTGACTCAAAATTTCCACAACTTTAATGTTGTAGTTTGTACCTTCTGTTATTTCCCGAGACATCATAGATGCTCAAATAACATAAAGAACATGAGAACCTGCGTCTAGCACGTATTAAAGATGTAAAGGGGATGGATCGAGTATTAATGATCATACCCTTTAATTCTTCATTGCTTGTTACTTGTTCATGCGTTAGAGGTGATCCAGAACTCTGTATATTTTTATTTTCCATGAGATCAAAAAAAGAAATTAAATCGCAGACTTGCAGTCACCCCCGGTTTCAGGAAAGTTGTCGCCTACCAAGCAGTGTAGCCCGTATTAGCGCAGCGTAATACGGGATTTTTTACAAAAATTAAAATCATCTTTGAATGAGGAGTGAGGTCCGGAGAAATCCCGTATTACGCTGCGCTAATACGGGCTACGTTTATGTGAATCATTCATTTTTAGAAATAAGTTCGACAATATTATTTGCGATATTTCTAAAGGATTTTTACCAATTTCCTAGGCTAAAGACATAGCGGCATTGCATTGAAGTGTCCTAATTCAGGACGAGACGATGATACAACTTTTGCATACTGAGTATTATAGCCATGCATTTCAATTGCATTTTGGAAAATCTGATTAATCTTATCATCAAACAATTCGCTCATATTTCTCTCTTTATTTCTTACACGTATTATTTACCACAATATACCTTTGACACAATTACTGTATAAATATTTAATTATTAGGGTACCAAATGATATATTTGTCTCATTTACATGTTTCCTAAGCGAATTAATGAATGTAAATAAGGATGATATTTATAAATGCCGGCGTGATATTTCCCCCATTGTTTATATAGATAATGGGAAAGAAAGAATATCTTATCCAAGAATTAAGTTAAAAAAACTGACTCTGTCCTTAATGCAACAGGACAGAATCAGTGAATCCTTGTACTAGTACAACGTTTCAGTGATTCTGTCTTGCTAAAGTGAAGTGTGCTAACCTTCCGCGTTCTTGAAGCGCATTGGAAAGAAGCACACATGGATAAGTATATCGTAAAACTCACATCAGAAGAACGG
>JACCWN010000124.1 GCA_013697625.1 Legionella sp. | reverse complement strand
CTCTTGGGTCTTGGCTGTTCCTATCATTTCATCTAACATCTCATCTGTAATAGCCATATTACTATCCTTAGTGCTTGGTAATATACCGCTAGCGCGATATTACCGGATTATGGCTACTTACACACTTAAAATGACAGGCCCAATCCACTGCCACAATCAATTCTAGAGCTAAATCGCCCAGTGCTAAACCAACCTTAAACGTCTCAGAAATTCCTGTGCATCAACCAACCTTTGCATCCAAATCCAAATCCAAAACCACTGAGCTGAGATTTTTTGGAAATAAAACTGCCACCACTCCAAATCTTGAATCTGAAACATCTAACCCCAAACCTTTAGGCGTCCTTGTACTTCCTATTCCTCCATCAACCCGTGCTCCGGAATCCAAATCTTCATCCCTTAACACAGATTTTTTTGCTGCTAAAACCTCTGCCACATCCAGTTTTAGAACTAAATCACCCAACCCCAGACTACCCGTTGATCCAGAAACCCAAAAGTTGTTGCAGGAAGTAGTAGAGCTGGTTGATAAAGCTTATCCCCCCTCTCATGTAAAAACTTTTAAAGCTCGCCAAGAAATTCTCAATACACTCAGGCCGTATCAAGATCGCCAGAGACACTTAACCAGTGCAGATAGTGCAGGATTAATTGAATTACGGTTTGCTTTGAAGAGCACTCAAGAGGGGGGACTCAGGGTACGTGCGTAAATAAGACTTTTACATTTAAAAATCGCCTATATCCCTCCATCTATTTTATTGAATATAGGCGCATTTATTGTGATAGTGGTGGGCCTGGAACATTTACTGGGTTGTCAAATGCTACAGATTTTTTTACGAAAAATAGGTGGAAAATTCCCAATAAGTTAATAGCAAAATAGTGGCGATAATGGATATCCCAGACATTAAGCACAACTAGCCTCGCTGTGCTCAGCAAGTCGCGCTAATTCCGAGATAGCAGGTATATATAGATAACCAAGGTACCACGGATAACCGCCTTACCTTGGCGAGGGGGTTCAATGTCAACAAACTCTAATTTTTTGTAATGGTGGTCTCACCAGGTCCATTCACTGTAACGGTGTATCCATTGGCTGATAATTGACTTGGTGTTATGTAGCCAGTAATGATATCCATAGAAACTGTCCCAATCGAGATTGGAGAGGCTGTATTAGTAGCCATTTTGATTTCAGCCTTGCATTGGTTGTTTACTAAATGTCCCCAACAAACAAACTTAACCAAATTCCAATCTACTTTATTGTCCATATTGGCTTTTGATGGGTAAGGGGATGGTGCTCCAGCAACATAGGCATTTGATTCTTGACTTGTTCTGTTATGAGTGACTAAGAAAGCAGGGTTGGCTAAGACCGTGGTAGCACTCAAACATAGTGTAACTGCTGCAATGCTTTTAATTAAATTCATACAATCTCCGGGTTTTTTAAAGGATCAATTAACTTTTTAAACTTTTTTTAACAATTCTGCAACATGTTTTGCAAAATAAGAAATGATAAAATCTGCTCCTGCGCGTTTTATCGCAATTAAACTTTCTAATATGGCCTGTTCTTCATTTATCAAACCTTGGGTTGCTGCATACTTTATCATCGAATATTCACCGCTGACTTGATATGCGCACAGAGGCACTTCAGGGAATTTTAGTTTTAATCTGTGAATGATGTCCAAATAAAAACCTGCAGGTTTTACCATGATCATGTCTGCACCTTCTGCCAAATCCAAGGCAGTTTCTCTAAGAGCCTCATGAGCATTTGCAATATTCATTTGATAGGCCTTTCGGTCACCAAACTGTGGAGCCCCCTGGGCTGCATCTCGAAATGGACCATATAGACAAGAGCAATATTTAGCAGAATAACTCAAAATGGGAATATGTTCAAATCCTGAGCTGTCTAATGCATGTCTTATGGCGCTTACCATGCCATCGGTCATACCGCTGGGGGCAACCCAGTCTGCGCCTGCTCGAACATGGCTGATAGCAAGCCGCCCCAGGGCATATAAGGTTTTATCTCGGTCAATGGTGGTACCATTTAAAATGCCACAATGCCCATGATCAGTATATTCGCAAAAGCAAAGATCGGTAATTATTAGGAGATCTTTATTAACTGCACGAATGGTTTGAATGGTTTTTTGTATGATACCTTCTTCAAAAAATGCTTCAGTTGCCAATGCATCTTTTGCTGCAGGGATGCCAAACAATAATACCGCGGGGATGCCAAGGGCGCTGATAGATTCTATCTCCTTTGGTAGGCAACCAAGGCTCAATTGAAATTGGCCTGGCATTGCTTTGATTTGTTTAGCGCTTTTTAATGTTTCACTAATAAATAGTGGCATAATAAAATCTTGAATACTGAGTCTGGTTTCTGTGACCAAAGCACGTGCTTGAGCCGTACGTCTTAAACGCGTCATTTTCATTGATAAGGGGGTATCATTCATGTAACTTTTTCCTTTCTCCGCTGTATAACACATCCATACCACTACCAGAGCTACTACCATTGATTGATCTACTATTAGATATTTGGATGCTAAAAAATTTATTAATGAGATATTTTAAAGTCAATACGTTTGGATTTGCTTGAGACAAACCCATGTTATAACTTAGGTACAGTTTTTTGGTCAAAGATTTACCAACTACTATACCAGTACTGTCGGTAAATTGCTTGTTGGCTTGATCGTATTTGGTATTGGTCTGAATATTTACATCAAATCCAAGTGATTGTTTGAGGTGTTCCACAAATTGAGTTCCCTCGGACCCATTACCCCAATTCATTGAGGACAAAGCTGCAAGTAACAATTGACCGCTGGCATCTTTGGCTTTACTGGCAGGTCTGTTTAAAATAAGCATGGACAAGATATCCGTTTGTGAGAGCGCGGTTGGACTTGAGAACAATTGGATTTTTGGAGAAGTTAGTCTATCTGTAACTTCAACACCAACTTTAGTATTCGAATCAACATTTGAATTTTGCAATTGGTTTTTCAAATCAAACAGTTTGTTGGCACCTGACTCTCTGATGTCATCGTCTTGAATTATTTTCTTCGAAGCTCGCAGATTAATCCCAGGATTGTCTAAGCGACCACCTACATACATCAATTGCCCTTGCTCTACCGTTAAAATTTGACCATAGGCTTTGTATTCTCCTTTTTTAATAGATAATACGCCATTGGCTGTGAGTGGTTCTTTGGGTGCTTGGGTTAGACGTATTCCGCCTTCTAAGGTGGCATGCAGTCCTTTGATTGCAACTTCTACCTCATCGCCCATTTTTAATTGTACATCCATACTGGTGTTGAAAGGAATGGGTGTTGCTTCTTGATGGTTTTTTTTATAAACCACATCATCAGATAATACCATGCTGTTGGTCAAAGTTTGGGGCTTGATTTGAGCATAAGGGATCACCACATCCCCAGTAATGCCAACCTGGTCTTTGCTGAATTTCATAATTAAATCGGGCGAGACTTTTAACTGATACTCTGGTGTGGTTATTAAAGGAAATTGTGACCCTTGCAAGCTGATGTTTCCTTCAAAGGGGGTGCTTAAAAGCCCCTTGCCTTTAAGGATTAACTTATTCTCCTTTGAACTGATGGTGCCATCCCCCAGCCAGTGATGTTTTTTCCCACTGATTTGACAGGAGATATTGTCTAAGGTTAGTCCAAGGTTAGATAGTATGAGGCTGCCTTGGGTCAATTTCAACTGGCTTTCAATGATTGGTTTATTCAATTTGCCACGGGACTTTATAAAGGCGGTTAAGGACCCCTTAATTTGACTGATGCCAGGATACAAAGTTTCTAAAAACGAAAGAGAATTCACCACAAGACTTATTTGTCCAAAATGGGATTTATTTTTTTCCATGGGATTGAGCAAATCAAAGGCGGGTAATTTAAATTCATTGTCCAAATGAATGGTTTTATTCAGTTGAAAGCTTCCCTTACCTTGCAGACCCTTTGGTTTTAAGTCTACATCATATGTGCCACCTTCAAATGTTAAGGAAGGCAAGGAATTGGACTGGGCTGTTACATACTGACCAGGTGCAAGTGTTAGATGCAGTGTACCATGCTGTGTATCTTCAAGCTTTGCCTGCGCTGATATCTTTGTGAAAAAACCTTCTTGCATTGAGGTTTTTTGTTTATGAGACACTGTTGCTTGCACCTGCCAATTCCAAGGAAGAATGCCCTGAGCTTTTGTTTTTAATATCCAATCATCCTTTGGACTAGGATTGAGCGTGGCCTGAACTTCCGCGTTTATATTTGGCCAGATGCCTGTTACAAGTATATGGCCTCCAGAGCTATTCATATCCTTCGCCAATTTCAAAGCATGCCATTGAATGTTTTGACTAAACTCAGATTGTTTAAGATGCCCATCTATGGTGCCCTCAATCAGTCCAAGAAAACTTCCTGACCATTTTAAATCTGCTAGGGAACCTGTGATCTTTACCTTACCAGTGAGTTTGCTGTATTTGTTTAAAGCATCTAAGCTTAAATTGCCTGAAAGAGCTGCCTTCGGTGCCTCAGTCTTTTGTAATTTTAGGAAAAGCGCTTGATTTAAATAATTAAAGTGAAGTTGGCTGATTTCCCAGTGTTGGGGATCAATTGTTCCTTGGACACTAAAATCATTTATACTGTCTGGTAATTCATTGATTACAATGGTTTTGGCGCTGAGCGCTTTTATCCACAAAGCTTTATTAATCAGGAGTTTAAAAGTCCACTGTAATTTTATATGTTCTGCATGTATGTTTATGGTTTTATATTTGTACTCTAAACTATCAATAGACACTTGGTCTATCAAACGCCCTTGAAGTGTGTGAATGGTAAGTGCCCCCGGTATATACAATTGACCTATTTTAATCAACACATATAACCCCGGGGTGGTGGTTATTAAAAATGATATCATACCTATAAGTAATATACTGAGTGTCAATAGGCTAAGAAGTATTCTTTTTATGATGAGTTTCATAAATCAGATCCCATGCTGATGACAAGACGAGGTTTTGTGTCATTGAGCCTTTGAAATTGGTTATTGATAGCCTGGGCCACACCTATTTTGATGGGGCCAATAGGGGAAACCCACATCAGGCCAAGCCCTAAATCCAAATGTGGTTTGTTGATGTTCGGAGCATCCACGAAGCCAGCATCAAAAAATCCCAATATATACCAATTTTTTTTTGTTTCTTTCTGTAATTCAAATCCCCCGTAACTTATAACTTTTCCAGGGCCTATAGAATTATAAGAATAGCCCTTTAAATTTTCTGTACCGCCAAGGAGCAGGGCTAAAGACAATGGGACTTTATTGATGTCTTTGGTTATAGTAAGGCCTTGGAGCAAATGCCCATATAGCCTTAATCGCAAAGGGTCAAACATGTAAGCCCCTTTGGCATCCAGGGATACCTGTCCCATATCGATACTAGATAAAGCAAGCTTACTAGCAACCAAAGTATTCACATTAAAGGTAAACCCTGTTGGTGAAAATAATTTATTTTGGCTTTGGCTTAGCGTAAAAGTTGCTTTTGGATACAATAGAAATTGATAACTGTTGGGCTGATTATTGTAGGTAAATCCTTCATATAAAGCATTTAAAGACAGGTTGCGTTGAAACCAATCTTGATGATGTTGTTGTGCCAAAGACACCAAGATGGCATTAGAGTAACCACTGTTATAATCCAAATTGGAAAAGTTGCCGGTCAATGTATACTGATCCACCATAGGATTAAATCCAGGTACTAAATATTGGGCCTGGAGTACATTTTGAGTGAAGGAGCCTTGTGCTGATGCATTGAATAAATGACCACTTTTATTCACGGGAATGACATGTAGATCTGCTCGGCCTCGCAAGCCTGTGTCCGTACCATATCCACCGCCTAAAGTATAAGAATATTTCGTCACAGGTTGTAATTGTACATGAATTGGAACTTCCTGTGAGTCTGTTATCAGCGGTTTAATGAGCACTGAATTAAAATAACCATTGTTAGAAAGATAATTATTAAATTCCAAAATTTGTTTAGTAGAATAGGGATCGCCTGCATGAAAGGGCACAAATTTATGTAGTAATTTTGGATTTATATAGGTTGGATCAAATTGAACCTGACCAAAATAATACAAGGGTCCAGTATCAAAAATCAAACTGATGTCGGCGCTGTTGTTTGCTTCATCAATAAAAATTTCAGCTTTTTTAAAGCTGGCATGCAAGTATCCAAGGTTTTCAGCAGTACTTAACCAATTTAATTTAACCTTATTGTAATCTCTCATCGATAAGATATGCCCAGATTGAAGGGGTATGTTATTAACCAGGGCAACCAATTTGGGATTGTTTGATCCAGGCCCAATCAACTGAGCTGTCACTGTGGCTAGGTGCAGTGAAGGTCCCTTTTTAATGGAGATGTTGAGCTTTTTGTTGTTGGTTTGTAGTGTAATTTCAGGGTGAAAATACCCATATGGTTGCATGGCCTTGAGGATTTGATGGCGTAATTCCATGGCATCAGTATCATGCAAAGCTTTATTTTGTTGTAATTCTTGTAGCCGTTTTTTAACATTGGCCTGCACTTTGCCTGAGATACCTGACAGTTCAAACTGTGGGCTCTCAGCGAACAAGGAACAACTCGTAAGAATAAAAAATAAAACAATAACAATTTTCATAGGCAAGTTTTAAGCAATAGTAACATTCATTTTTTCCATATTTTTAAGTTTATATAGTAAATTCAGAGCCTCACGTGGGTTTAAACTATCCGGATCAAGGTGCGCAATCATCTGCACTATTGGGTGGATACTTTCATAAGGTTTATCCACAATAGGTGGGGCCTGTATTTGGTTTTTTATCTCATGTAATTGTTTGTGAGCGATGGCTAATACGGCTTGCGGTAATCCTGCAAGCTTTGCCACTTCTAATCCATAACTTCGGTTGGCAGGTCCAGGTTCCACTTGATATAGGAAGACGATGCCGGACTTTTCTAAGGAGGCTTGTAAATGGATGTTACGGATACAGGCCCATTGGTTAGCAAGTGTGGTTAATTCGAAATAATGTGTTGAAAATAAGGTATAGGCTTTGATGGTGGTTGCAAGATGCAGACAGGTAGCATAGGCCAAAGCCATGCCATCATAGGTGCTGGTTCCACGCCCAATCTCATCTATTAAAACCAAACTTTGGGAAGTGGCTTGCCTTAAAATTTGTGCAGTTTCAATCATTTCTACCATAAACGTAGAACGTCCAGCGCTCAAATCGTCACTGGCCCCAATGCGTGTAAAAAGCCTGTCGATTGGCCCAAGAGTCGCCGCTTTCGCTGGCACAAAACTGCCAATGTGTGCTAATAGGACTATTAATGCAGTTTGTCGCATGTAAGTTGATTTTCCACCCATGTTGGGGCCTGTAATCAATAGAAGATTTTTTTCTGGTATCAGCATTAAATCATTGGCAATAAATTTCTCTTGTACAATTTGTTCAATGACTGGGTGTCTTCCAGCTTGGATTGAAATACCAGGAGTAGATACCAGCGCAGGGCAACACCAGCGCAAACTTTGAGCACGTTCAGCTAGTGTGACCAACACATCCAATTGGGCTAATCCTTGAGCAAGCTGGGTTACCCTATTGAAATGTTGTTGTATTTCTTCGAGTAAATTTTCATAAAGCCATTTTTCACGCGCCAAAGCTTTGGAATTGGCAGACAATACTTTTTCTTCAAATACTTTTAACTCTGGTGTGATATAACGTTCCACATTCTTCAATGTTTGTTTTCTTTGATAATGAAGAGGCGCAAGTTGTGCCTGGACTTTAGACAGCTCTATAAAATACCCTTGGACATTATTAAAACCAAATTTTAAAGTAGACAAACCTGTGCGCTTTTTTTCTTCAAGCTCAAGTTGTGCCAAAGTATCATTGGCATTGGCGCTTAAGGTGATTAATTCGTCTAGCTCATCATCGAAACCCCGGGCAAACACACCGCCATCACGAACCAGCATGGGTGGATTTTCAACCAGAGCTACCTCTAATAAGTGTTGTAATTCTGGCTGTGGCTGAAGTTGTTGCTTTAACTGAACTATCAAAGGTGCTTTACAGTCTACTATTGCCTGGCAAAGCTCTGGTAGCCGCGCCAATGTGGTACGTAACACAATCAAATCACGAGGCCGTGCAGATTTGAGAGCGATGCGTGTAAGGATGCGTTCCACATCGCCGGTTTGGGTTAATGTTTGGTGAATAGGCATATCAAGTTGTTTTTCGATGAATTCAGCGGTGGCTTGTTGACGTGCTTGAATCTCTTGTATGTTTTTAAGGGGCCTTCCAAGCCAGCGTTTAAGTAAACGACTGCCCATGTTTGTTGCAGTTTTATCTAACAATGCAAGCAAACAATATTCTTTTTTACCTTGAATACTCTCAAAGAGTTCTAAATGTCTTTGAGTGGCTGCATCAAGTTGTAGGTAGTCTTCTGAATGCTCAAAAGTGATTGCCTTTAAATGTGGCAAAGCTTGTTTTTGGGTGATGCATAGATAAGTCAACAAAGCGCCTGCGGCAATTAAGGATAAGGGGTGGTTTTGTTGTTCTCCCAAAGCGCTTAAGCTTGTTACTGAAAATTGTTCGCATAACAATTGGTTGGCAGTCTGTGTGTTAAATTCCCAACCTGGTCTCATTTTTAAAGGGAAATGACTGCAGTGCGTTTCTAAAGAAGAATGTTCTTGCAATAAAACCTCAGCAGGCTTTAATCTGGCTAATTCGGCTGTTAGTTGAGCTTCGCTGTTTAATTCCAATAAATGAAATCGTCCGCCACTTAAATCTACCCAAGCCAGACCAAAACCTTGTTTGTGCTGATGTACAGCCAATAAAACAGTGTCTTGCTTGGCATCTAACAATGCTTCATCAGTAACCGTGCCCGGGGTAATTATACGCGTTACTTGGCGTTCGACAGGCCCTTTAGAGGTAGCGGGGTCTCCTATTTGCTCACAGATGGCTAAGGATTCCCCTTTTTTTATCAATCTTGCTAAATAATTTTCAAGGGCGTGGTAGGGAATGCCTGCCATTGGGATTGGCTTGCCTGAAGATTGACCTCTATGGGTCAAGGTCAGATCTAATAACTGTGCTGCTTGCTTTGCATCTTCAAAAAACAACTCATAGAAATCACCCATGCGATAAAACAACAATTGGTTAGGATAGTCTGCTTTGATGCGCAGATATTGCTGCATCATGGGTGTATGATTTGGAGTCATGAAACTTTGATTCAAATAAAAGTTATCCTTATAATAACAAAATAACATTAATAAGTCAGTACGCTTAAATAACAGATCTCCGTTGTTATTTTTACCGATGTGAATGCGACGGTCAATGAGATAGGTACAAACTACTATGCTGAATTTTTTAGCAAGTTGTGATATATTAATGTCCTTCAGTTCTCATCGCATCTTATTCGATAGGTTATTTAAATGACATCAACAGTTGTAGAGGGTTTTTTATGCAAGATAAGATAGGCTATTGGGAAGAGCAGATTTTAGGAGATCCAGCACTTTTAAGCACTTATCCAAATTTAATAAATAAATTAAGTGAAAGGCGCTACAAATCGGCCCAGTTAAAACAATTTAAGCAGTTTCCTATTTTAGTTGCCCGGGCTAACCACACGCATAGACTTGCTTTCGTTTCTGAAGAAATTGGTGGAAAAAGGTTTTTAATTGCATACAAAGAAATCTTAAATCATGATTATGATAAAGAATTGCGCTCTTTAAGTTTGACCTCCTTAAAAGCCTATGCCAGTAGCTTTCTTCCTCAGGACCCCATCACTGAATCAGATTTTCTTGCCCTTGAGGACATTGAGGTAAAACCTTGTGCGCAGGAGTCAAAAAGGGAATTGCTTGCTTTTGAAAACCTGCTTTTCCACAATAAATATTATTTGCTGAGCGAAGAACAACAATCAATCCTCCACGCCCCCTTACCTGCCATCATTCATGGAGAGCCAGGTACTGGAAAAACTGGCGTAGGTCTTAAATTATTTTTACACAAGGCGCTGCAAGCCGCGCCTATGGCTACCAAAGATAAGCCCCTGCGTTTAGTATGGGTGACGAAATCGGGTTTCTTAATAAATAAAACATCTGAGTGCTTTTGGGCTAATCCATTAACTGAAAAACTGCTGGAAAACCCCGCTCTTAGTATCGAGTTTCTAACAAGCGAGGAATTTTTCAATAAAACAATTGAGGAAGAGGCAGCAGAAACTGAACCACGTTTAGACAAACCAAGAAAAAAGACAAAAAACCCCTTCAAACATAAAGAACCCTTTACAGCCTGGTTGTTAGCCTATCAAAACCACCATAGAGATTGTTTAAAAGCCCAACAAGAAGCAAGAAACTTCAACCTATTCTTTGATGAGAAAATAATATTTGAAGAATTTCGTCTCATCGCAGGCTTAGGCAAATCCTACCTTTCTACGCCAGGATTAAACTCGCATTTTAAAGATACAGAACAAAGGCAATTTGTGCTTACAGCCTTTGAAGTTTTCAGTCAAAGCGCATGTGCCAAGGAAATACATTTTTTTGCAGGGTCGGTAAACAGAGAAAAAAATTGGCTTACACTTGTGGATGAAACCCAAGACTTGACCTTGGAAGAGTTTCTAGCCATTGATGCTATGGCTTTAGACGGTCAAATCCTATGGTTAAACTCTTATGAACAACGTCTACTAGACAGCCACTCTAATGAAAAATATTTTGATAAATTGTCCTATAAAAATATAGCCCGTTATACCTTGAAACGTAGCTTTCGTTGCCCACAAGTGCTGACTGACTTGGCCCATCATGTGATGGGTTTGCAAGCCAAGGTGCTGGGAAAAACCTTTAATCTTGAAGATGCCCCGTCCATTAATCAAAAGCCTGGAACACTTGTTTGGAAAATGCCAAAAGACATCCCTTCTCTGGTCATAAACAGTCACACCGCGATCATCGCCTCAGAAAAAAATTTAGAAGAGGTTCGCAGTCTATATGGCGACTCATCCATGGTCTTAAGCATTAAAGACGCCAAGGGACTTGAATTTCTTCGAGTGATTTTGCATGACCTGTTTGATGATCCTCTCTGGATTCAAATTTCTGACATCTTAGAGCATAACAGCAAACAAAGTAAAAAAGATGGCAATGAACGGTACAATACAAGCTTTGCAAGCCTTATCACTGCCATCACTCGCGGGCAAAAAGAGCTGATTTTTGTTCAAAAAAAACGTGCCAAACTTGAACCGCTTTTTAAGGCTATCAAACAAGGGCTGCCTAGGGATCCAAAACAAATGGTCTTGGATGAGGACTTGAATCAGGCATCTACTGCTCGTGACTGGGAAGTGAAGGCCAGGCAGTTTTATGATGAAGGCAATCGAGGGAAGGCTTCGAGTATCCTTCTCAATGAGGCGAAGAAATCACAAGCTGAAACCGCTGATACCGTCGCATCCTGGGATACGGAGTACAACCAGAGGCAAAAAAACCTCCCCCAAAAACGGACAAAAGAAAATACTGAAGACTTTTTAAAGCGCCTATGGAATAAATGCACTGACCAGGATTTTCAAGCCTTGTTTCAACATGAAGAATTTGAATCGTTGCTTTTTAAAACAGGAGTGGATAGTAAATCACTCTTGCAAAAAATATTAGAGGATCATAAAAAAAGGGGCTCTTTTTTCAATTTCCTGACAATTCATCCTTCATTTAAAAAGGAATTGACTGGTAGGCGTTTATGTTCTGCCGCCTATGATGAATCCAATCAGGCCATGCCACCATTGTATTGGTTGCTCAATGCCAGTTTTTTGGGTGGCCTTCACGTCTTAAACTTAGACGAGGACTTTTTTAAAGAGATAGGTAGAGAGGCCTTCTTTAAAACTTATCCAGGCCATCATTACTCTTCTGTTTTTACTCTTTTCTGCCGTTTAATGACGCGCTTTATTACCTTTGCGCAATTATTGGAAGCCAACCCTTCCCTGTATTTGGGTATAACCGTAGAAGCCTTAAGTCAAGGCAATTTGGGTCGTATTAGTATTTATTATCTCTCACGAAATTTTGAAGGCAGACTGCTTCTAGAAGTCATCTTAGAAAGGACGCCTCTCTTAAATCATGAGGGACTCATTAAGGCCGTTTTTAATAACAAGCTTGCAGTAGAAGACTTATGTAAGGATAGTGCAGGGCTTTGGCTATTAAGAAGATTAGAACAATTAAAACCTGGAATGAAGTATGAAAACCACAGCCTGCGTTTATTTAAGCAATGTTATGATGTTATTGAAGACTTTTTAAAAATGCCAAGCGAGCAGGGTCTAAGGCAAATCTTTCATTCTCACTTTTTTCAGGACCTTTTATTCTTATTCTACTTTACTCAAGCCCCAAATAAAGAGCCCATTAACTTTTTCATTGCCATTTTACAGAATCCTCGGTGCAAAGAATGCTTGGTTCACTTTATTAAAAAGAATGCCGTTTATGGCTTGCAATTAACAAAGGGCTTAATGAGAACCAGAGCTACCATGCATACTCTGGATGGGAATGTTGCCAATTCTAAAACCTCTTTGCCTTACTTAGCTGAACACGCAAGCGACCTATTGAATGTCTTAATAGCCACGCAAGCAGAATTTGTTCTCGAGGAAGAGGATGTGTTTGAAGACGGTTTTTTTGAAACGCTTTATAAAGATGGAAAAGTGGAGCTCATCCTTGACCTCATTTTCAAGAACCCTAGGCTGTGCATAAATTTGTGTCAACTAGAAAATAAAGAGCAAGTAACAAAGGATGTATGCCTGAGTTTTTTGATGTTGAGACAACCCAAAGACAGCCTGCTTTTTTCTTTGGCTCAAAGTGAAGAGGGCTGCAGTCTTTTATTACAACTGATGAATATCAATACTAAATCCATGTACAAACTGGCTTTTAATTTGCCCGTTTACGATTTTGAACACATCATAAGATCTCAGCTTAACCTTCATCCATCGGGTCAGAAATTTATGGCCCTTTTGAAGAAATCAAAAAAAGCATCGCTTGTTGTTAATCAAAAAGAAAAAGACTATGTTTCTGATCTTTATGAACATAGATTTACTGAAGACCACTTAGAAAAACTATTTGAGGACCCAAAATTAGAGCTATATCTGTTCGGAATAAGCATAGAAAAGGATACGTCCACCTGCTTTATTGCTAAAATTTTTAAAGATGAATCTAAGGTAGACATTTTTTTAAATTTTTTAAAACGCTATCCGGAGCATGCCAAAAAGTTAACGGGCGGTGTCTTAACTCTTGAGCTTAGCGTTAATGATATTCCTTTTTACCCGATTTGGATTATTTTAAATCACCCTAAAGGTCTTTACTTTTGGTATTATTTAAACCGTTTAGCCAAGATAATCGTGCCTGAAGAATGCCTGTTTCATCAACTCAACAATGGCCTGTCTTTATTTTCTTCCCTTTGCAACACAGAATCTCATTGCAGACTTTTATTGGAACTATGTATTTCAAAGCCCCAGTTTTATAAAAAAATAAGCTTAGCGCATCTCCTCACGCCGGTTAGGAGTTTTTTGCACCAAGACGATTACATCCCTCTTAAAAAGTTGGTTGAACATGACATCGGACTTTTTTTTATAAGAGAAATAATTAAAAATAAACCTGAGATAGTGGATAAATACTTCGTAACGGTTATAAAAGAAGCCCTAAAAAAACACATACAAAGCATGTGTTGCATGCCAATTTTGCAAGCGATTTTTGACATTGATTGCAATGCTAAGGCTAGGTTTTTAGATAGTGAAACCGCTTATCCAGTTTACTTACGTTTGTCTAAGCTGTTTGAAACCTGTTTTAATGATTTATCTTTTGAACGGATAAAAGAGTTATTTGATACCTGTCAAGCCACCCCTAATGTTTTAATCTCACTATTTAAACTTAGAATTCACATCAAATCCCAGCCTCTGGAGATGACTTTTTTTCAGCATCTTTTATCTTCGCCTCAGAAGTTTTCCCAATTTGCTGATTTTTTGATGCATAAAGACCATCTTAAGTATGCTCAATTAATACCTGCAACCATTCTTTGTGAAGAAGTCATCCAAATGATAGAAGGTCATGTCGTACATTTAACCCCTTTGCATGGATTGGCAACTTTGGGCATAGCCCTTTTTGAATATATAATACGAATCAATAAGGTCTTCACCATTCAAGCCTCGGTGTTTTATAAAACCCAAGAAAGCCCATTATCCCTATTTGAAACCCTGCTTATCAATGGTTGTGTAAGTATTCTCTTAAACATCTTTGAGAAAAATACGACTTTATTTCAGTCCATGCCAGCGGATCTTTTATTTAAAAGCACGGACAGACGCGAAGACAAAAACAGCTCAAATGTGTTCAAACTGACCTTCAGTTTGGAAGGAAAAGAAGTGCTCAAAAAGAGTTTAGAAAGACAAGACATCCTAGCAAAATTCAATGTTTTCAATTTAACCATAGGTCATTCAAAGAAATTACCAGTGAAAGAATGGCTTATGTATCAGCTGGTAAAATTTCCAACAGGACATGCGCATATTTTGAAGATACTTGGTAATAATTCGGGTTTTATTAACCTTCTTTTTTCTTTTTTACTAAAATATGACGCAGACAGCCTAGTGTTCCGCCAATTAAACGGCTGCTCAACAGGAGCGCGTGTTTTGTATCTTTTCCAAAAACATTGCACTAATTTTAAAGAAGAATTTTATAGAAGATTGCCGGCGGGCATTGCATACTTTGATGTTCAATTTCCCTTGGTTGCGCCCATATCGGATAACCCCCATCTCTTATTAGCAAAATCTGGGTTTTTTGTTGAGACAGGCCATGAAAAACCTTTGGATGAAAAAAAACCACAAAGTGATTACAGTGTGGTTCACGGCTCAAGCGGGGGTAAGATGCTATAGAAAACACATAGCAATTAGGGTTTAAGTGACACATTGTGATTGTTTTAACCATTTTTAAAGTTTATTTTTAATAAATACAGAAAATTTTTTCATGTGGTGCTACACTTGAAATGTTTGGAATAAAAATTATAATTAATGGAGAATGAATATGAATCGTTTAGCAATTCTTGCAGCTGCTGGTACTTTAGCACTTATGTTAACAGCTTGTGGAGAAGATACTTCTGATAAGAAAGTAACAAGTGACACTACTGTGACCACGCCTGCTTCTACCCCTGCTTCTACTAATACCCCTGCTTCTTCTACTACGCCTTCTACTACTAGCACTACCAATACAGAGAAAACTCCAGATTAATCATCAAAGCCTCAAGGCTTAGAGTTAATTTCTTATCTAAACCCCAAAGTAGTCCTGGGGTTTTTTTTATGAGGCAATCCAAATGATGTCCCTGACAGATTTGATTTTAAATGTAGGTCACCGTTTAGACTATAAAAAATGGCAAGTAGTGACCGCAGAATCTTGTACTGGTGGTCTTATTGCTGCCCATCTTACGGAAATACCAGGGAGCTCAGGTTGGTTTGAGCGTGGTTTTGTTACCTATAGCAATTTGGCAAAACATGAACTGCTTGCTGTCCCAAATGAAGTAATGGAAAGCTTCGGAGCAGTAAGTGAAGAAGTTGCTCTGGCCATGGCCTTAGGCGCTTTAAAACACAGTACCAGTCACATTGCTGTATCAGTTACCGGTATTGCCGGTCCAGATGGTGGTAGCCTTAACAAACCTGTTGGTACCGTTTGCTTTGCTTGGGCAACCCATGACAAAACTGGTACCCTCAAAAAACATTTTTCTGGAAATCGACAAGCCATTCGCTTAAGCGCATGTCAACAAGCCTTAGAAGGTTTGCTTGATTGGTTATAATTAGTCGCGGGCAAACTCACTGTACCTCTTAGTTCGACGTCCCGCTGACAAGCCGCAGTACGAGGGGACTGGGTAAAAATCAATTGCTGCATACCAGCATCTGTGTGATAATTTTGACTTGAAACCCTCATTGGAAAAAATCATGTCAGATAATAAAGAAAAAGCACTGTCAGCGGCTCTTTTGCAAATTGAGCGTCAATTTGGAAAAGGTTCTGTAATGCGTATGGGGGACAGTACAGTCTCTCGAGATATAGAAGCGATATCTACGGGCTCTCTAGGTCTTGATATTGCCTTAGGCATTGGTGGCTTACCCAAAGGTCGTATCGTTGAAATTTATGGACCAGAATCTTCCGGTAAAACAACCTTAACCCTTCAAGTCATCGCCGAATGTCAAAAAGCCGGGGGCACTGCCGCTTTCATTGATGCAGAACACGCCTTGGATCCCAATTATGCTGGGAAACTTGGGGTAAATGTTGATAATTTGTTGGTTTCCCAACCGGATACAGGGGAGCAGGCACTAGAAATCACCGATATGTTGGTTCGTTCTGGAGCCGTGGATGTTGTGGTTATCGATTCTGTTGCTGCTTTGACGCCTAAGGCTGAAATCGAAGGTGAAATGGGTGATCATCATGTTGGTTTACAAGCTCGACTCATGTCTCAAGCGCTACGTAAATTGACTGCCAACATCAAACGCTCAAACACCTTGGTTATTTTTATTAATCAAATCCGTATGAAAATTGGGGTTATGTTTGGTAGCCCTGAAACGACCACAGGTGGAAATGCATTAAAATTTTATGCCTCTGTTCGGTTAGACATTCGTCGTACTGGCTCAATTAAAAAAGGTGAGGAAATATTAGGCAGTGAAACCCGCGTTAAAGTAGTCAAAAATAAAGTGGCACCGCCTTTTAAAATGGCTGAGTTTGATATTTTATACAATGAGGGTATTTCTCGTGAAAGTGAAATAGTGAATTTAGGTGTTCAATTAAATCTCATCGAGAAATCCGGTGCTTGGTATAGTTACAAACAAGAAAAAATTGGTCAGGGTAAGGAAAATGTCCGGCTGTATCTCAAAGAAAATCCATTGATTTCTACAGAAATTGAAGACTTAATTCGGCAGAATTTTCTCACAAAAAATGAGGTAGCTCCAGCATTAATAACAGAAGAGGCCTTTGAGGAAATGGATGACTAAAGCCTTTGATTGTGCAATACGGCTGTTAGCAAGACGTGAGCACAGTGCTTTTGAGTTAAGTGAAAAATTAGAGCGTAAAGGGTTTGATAAGATAGCAACAAGTGATGCAATCGCTAAGTGCCAAGCGCTTGAATTGCAATCGGATGAACGGTTTGTAGAAAGTTACAGCCGTTCGCGCATTCGGCAGGGCTATGGTCCTTTAAAAATCACTCAAGAATTAAAACAGAAAAAACTGGATGCTAACTTGATTTTTAAAATTTTAAATCAAGATGATGCGCATTGGGTGGATCATGCTACTAGGGTATGGCTGAAGAAAAACAAAGGTCAGGTGGAATGGTCTTTTGCTGAGTTGCAAAAACAGCAACGATTTTTGTTGTACCGTGGCTTTAGTTCTGAGACCATTACCAGAGTAGTGGAGGCACTAGAGTGTTGAGTTTGCTGCCATTATATTTATGTACCCGGTTTTGCAAGTTATTCTTTTACCAAAAGTAAAACAGTTTCATAATCGTGGTTTTAAATTGCTTCACTTTATTTAGCGCCGGCATGGTGTATTTATACATTTTTTAAATTTATTTGGTATCAATAAAATGAAAAGTTCTGAAATTAGGCAGGCATTCTTTGATTATTTTATGAAACATGGCCATGAAAAAGTTGCATCCAGTGCCTTGATTCCTGCCAATGATCCCACCTTGTTATTTACCAATGCTGGGATGGTACAATTTAAAGATCTATTTTTAGGTCTAGAAACTCGTTCTTACCAACGCTCAGTAACAGCACAACGGTGTGTGCGCGCAGGTGGTAAGCACAATGATTTAGAAAACGTAGGATATACAGCCAGACACCATACCTTTTTTGAGATGTTGGGCAATTTCAGTTTCGGTGATTACTTCAAAAAAGAGGCCATATGTTTTGCCTGGGATTTTTTAACCCAGGTTTTACACCTACCAGAATCCCGCCTGTGGGTTACAGTGTATTCTGAAGACCAAGAAACTGCGGATATTTGGTTAAAAGACATGAGGGTTTCGCCAGAGCGATTTTCTTATTGTGGAGAAAAAGACAACTTTTGGTCTATGGGAGACACTGGACCCTGTGGTCCTTGTACCGAAATTTTTTACGACCATGGCCCCGAGGTAGCAGGCGGACCACCAGGCAGTACGGATGAAGATGGTGACCGGTTTGTTGAGATTTGGAATTTAGTCTTCATGCAATTTAATAGAGATAAAAAGGGCCAATTACATCCTTTGCCTAAGCCTTCCGTGGACACCGGGATGGGCCTTGAACGATTGGCTGCAGTAGTGCAGGGGGTTCATAGCAATTACGACATCGATTCCTTTCAACACTTGATTAAAGCGATAGCGAAATTAGGTCAAGGCATTGATTTACAAGCTACCTCCTTAAAAGTCATAGCAGATCATATCCGCGCCTGTTCATTTTTAATTACAGACGGGGTGACTCCAGGTAATGAAGGACGAGGATACGTGCTTAGGCGTATTATTAGGCGAGCAGTCAGACATGGCAATACCCTGGCTTTACCAACAGGCTTTTTTTCAAAATTGGTTGCGCCCTTAATAGCAGTGATGGGTGATGCTTATCCTGAATTGTCTGCCAATAAAGCACATGTGGAAAATACCCTTTTACGTGAAGAAAATCAATTTGCAAACACATTAGAGCTTGGTTTACGGTTGTTAAAAGAACAAATGCAGACTTTAGGCGGTGATGAAATTAATGGACAAATAGCTTTCAAACTTTATGATACCTATGGATTTCCTATAGATCTAACTGCTGATATCGCCAGAGAACAAGGTCTGCAAGTAGATATGGATGGCTTTAATAAACTGATGCAACAGCAAAGAGAACAATCTCAGGCTGCAAGTCAGTTCAATACCGATTATCATGCCCATGCTCAATTGGTTCACCAATCTGAATTTCAGGGTTATGAAAAAGAAAGGCTTGCAACTACAACCCTTGCATTATTACAAGAAGGGCTTGAGGTTCAGGTGTTAAACAGGGGCGATAAAGGCGCTGTGGTTTTAAATCACACACCCTTTTATGCCGAAAGCGGCGGACAGGTGGGGGATCAAGGACTTTTACAGTCTAAGGAATTCAATTTTAGGGTTGATGATACTCAAAAAATTGGGCAAGCCATTGTCCATATAGGTGAGGTTTTGCGTGGAAAACTGTGCTTAAACCAGGAAGTTGAGGCTGTCATTGACACAGATAGACGAAATAATATCCGTTTAAACCACACCGCAACGCATTTATTACATGCAGCATTAAAAAAAGAGTTAGGGCCTCAAGTACAACAAAAAGGTTCTTTGGTAGATGCTTCACGTGCCCGATTTGATTTTTCACAGTCCATGGCTTTAACTCCAAAACAGCTTCAAACCATTGAAGAAATTGTAAATGATGAAGTTCGTGTGAATCACGAGGTAGTAACCAAGATAATGGACATCGAAGCTGCAAAGCTTAGCGGTGCAGTAGCCTTATTCGGTGAAAAATATACCGACGCTGTACGAGTACTTGCGCTGGGTGAGTTCTCAAAGGAGCTGTGCGGTGGCACCCACGCCAAACGTACGGGGGATATTGGTTTGTTTAAAATAACTGAGGAATATGGTGTTGCCAGTGGCATCAGACGTATTGAATTTGTCACAGGCCGTGCAGCAATTGCTTGGGTTGAAAGACAAGTTGCAAGCCTTGAGCATGTGGCAACCTTACTCAAAACAAAAGCTAATCTTGTTGAAGAAAAGTTAACCCAATTTCTCCTGGAATTTAAAAAGCAAGAAAAAGAAATTTCAAAACTTCTGGCTGAAAAGGCACATCAATCTGGTACATCTTTAATATCTGAATTCGAACCTATCAATGGTTTGAATGTACTAATAAAACAAGTCGATGGCATGGACAATCAAGCCATGCGTGTTACGATGGATCAATTGAGATCCAGTGTAGAAACTGCAGTGATTGTGTTATACAGCTTGCATGATAACAAACTCAATGTCATCGCAGGACTGAGTAAAAATAGCTTAGGTAAGGCACCAAGTGCTGCGATACTTGTGAAACATTTGTGTGGCAAAGGCGGTGGCCGAGATGATATGGCCCAGGGTGGTGGCCCGATTCCTTCAGATTTGAAAGAAAGGGTGCAACAAATAAGGGAAATGTTAAACCAAAAATAAACTAAAACTAAAACTAAGGGAGTATTATGAACGATGTATTAAATTTAATTGCTATCATTATCGTATTTGGTGTGGGCGTTGGTCTTATCAATGCTTTTTTACCTATGCCAGGAGCCATTAAAAGTTTGTTGAATGTTCTAGTAATAATCGTTTTAATCATTTATATATTACAATTTTTTAATGTTATTCATAACATCCTCCCCATGTACAGAATATTACGATGAATCATTGGGTAAACGCATCTAATTCTTGAACATAAAATACCTATCCTTCCCTACATACCGTGCTTTATGCACGGTATTACAAGGATATATACAGCCCAAGCAATCTAAATACAGTCCAAGCAAACTAAATTACCGTCATCCCGAGCTATTAAGCCTTGCCTGATATCATCAGGATAATAGCGAGGGGTCCAGTTATGGCACCATGCTCTGTGATACTCCCTCGCTGCTAGCCTGATGACATTATTTAATTCGGAGGGGCTCGGGATGATGGCATTCACGTGAGAGTAAGTGTATCTAATTTTTGCATACATTTTTGCACATATCATAGCTTACACTTGCATAGGTAGTGTGTGTTTTAAGCAGCTAGTGGCGCTTCTCTAAGGTACCTTTTTATATAAAAAAAAGGGGAGCTTGCTGACAATATACATAATTGCTTGCCAAAAAAAGGGATAATAAAAGCACCGTTTACCTCTTATTATGGCCTTCCAACAGGCTTGAGCACAGTTTAAAGGCGAGGCTGCATAAAAAATTCCTGGTAAACCATAGGTTTGTTGTGTATCAATATACCCTAAACGTGCAATTGTTATATGCTGTGAGGGGGTGGCTAATTGCTGTAATCCTTGGAGGTATATTTCAACTGCAGCCTTGCTGGCGCCATACAAACTGTTTTTAGCCCGTCCTCGTCTGGCCGCAACCGAACTTAAATAGATTACATTATGTCTTTTTTGTTCTATTTTTAAATAATGATGTATGAGTTGGATTGTGGTTAAAATGTTAACCTTTATAAGATTTGTGATGCGGTCCTCGTTTAACAGACAATTTTCAGTCATGTCACTGTGCGCTATGAATAAATCAAGCTCTGGGTTATCTGAATGTAATAAAATATTAAGATCATTGGCATCAAAAATCCTCACTTCACAAGCAACATGAAACCGCAATTGAATGTCCGTGGCTATGATATTTAATTGATCTGTATCCCGACCTACCAAACGAACCGCATGACCTTTGGATGCGACCAGGTGTGCAAATTTTTCCGCAATGATGGATGTAGCACCCAAAATTACCCACATTCTTGGACTCATGGCAATAGGCCTATTCTTTTTGATAAATCAGATTGCATGGGGCTTTGGTATTGGGCTAATATGTTTTTAAATTGCTGGTGTGACTCATACATGGTTTCAAATTGGTCTTTTTTTAGATATAAATCTTTGCCCAAATAAACCCTACCTTTTAAATCAGTGATGATTTGATTCATTTCAAGGATTGCTTGTTTAGCCTGAGGGGTGCCAATAAAATCAATGGCTAATGTGAAGCCGGGTTTACAAAATGAAAGCAACCCCCTACCTGGGTTGGTGAATAATTTCAATACAGCAAGTGTGGGGATGGCTTGGTGAAGTCTTATTATATGAACCAACTGTTTGATGATATTGTCAGCCTCTGCTTGAGAAAACAAGGCTTGGAATTGAATCAAACCTTTATTTCCATAACATCTATTCCAATGTCGAATGGAATCTAAAGGATTATTAAAGTGTTGAAGACTAAGCAGTTGCTCTGAGGTCGACTTTTTAAAAATACACTGATTTAATAATTTTAAATTCCAAGTCTGTAACACACAAAAAGGTACCTTTGGCATCACGGCCTTTCCAATCCAGCGCCTTTGTGGTGCATGCTCTTCTGTGTGATTAGCCAAAGCGAGTACGCCGCGTGTTGGCTTATTGATTAAATCAAGCCAGGCCATTTGATAGTGGGCATCAAGTCCTAAAGTAGACATCTTGCCAATTAGGTCGGACAGGGATGTAAATGCAAGTTTTGTGACTTTTACCTGTTTAGATGCCTTTTTTAATTGAAGACCAACACTGGTAATAATGCCGGTTAAGCCTAAGCCCCCTATGGTTGCTTGGAATAATTCAGGATGGTGTTTAGGACTACAACGAAGGCGTTTGTCCATTATCAGCAAATCAATCCACAGTATGTGTTTTCCAAAACTGCTTTCCCAATGGTTGTTTTTACCATGAACATCATTGGCAATGCCCCCAGCAATGGTTGCATGTGCTGTACCTGGAAACACGGGTGGAATGAATTGAGGATGAAGTAAGAAAAGATCTTTATAGGTTACAGCACTTTGACATTCTACCACACCTGTGGATTCATCAAAGTGTATGAAATGATTAAAACGTTGGGTGTCAACGACATATCCCTTTGTATTAAAGCAACCATCACTGTAGCTTAACCCGGCACCTCTGGCCAGTATGGGAGAAAGTTTATACTGATCTAGGCCTTGTTGAAGTTGTCTTTCATGTTGAGGACGTATACACAAAGCCTCACTGAAGCCTGTTCTTGTGAAATTACTGAGAATGGTTTTCTTAATCCGCATCTTTTACTCAGTTGGGTAATGTAAATTGTAACTCAATAAGAGATACTAATTTCATTTTACCAGTTTAAATCAGGAGCGCCTAATGAAACCAAAGCTATGCCCTTAATTTAAAAATTGCCATGGCAAGTAGTCAGCATAATATTAAAAATAGCAGTTTCCATCCCAGGGAAAGTGGCTAGTAGCCTGTGGTGAAACATCTTTATTCCCCCAACTTATGGCATGAGTTTTGCTATTTAATTAGAAACACAAACATGTGCCTGGAGTTGTTTATGGTGGATTCTGAAACCAAACATGCCTCAAGACCAAAACCTGTCACCGTCTTTGCCATAACAGCGGGAAAGGGCGGTGTTGGTAAAAGTAATGTTGCAGCAAATCTATCCATCGCCTTAGCTCAGAAAAATAAACAGGTGATGTTGCTTGATGCTGATTTAGGCATAGGCAATATTGATATTTTATTGGGACTTCAGGCAAATTATAATATAGCCCATGTACTAAAAGGCGAATGTGCTTTAAGTGACATCATATTAAAGGGCCCTTGTAATGTTAGTGTGATCCCAGCAGCCTCAGGGGCAGACTTTATGACCAAGTTAAGCCCTGCAGAACATGCAGGCATTATTAACTCTTTCAGCGAATTAACGGATAACTTAGATTATTTAATCATTGATACAGCTGCAGGCATATCAGATACAGTGTTAAGTTTTGCTCGTTCTTCTCAAGAATTGATTGTCCTGTTGTGCGATGAGCCTACCTCTATGGCTGATGCATTTGCGCTCATTAAATTGATGTATAAACGGTATAAAAGATCACATTTTCATATTCTGGTGAACATGGTTAGAAGACTGAAAGATGGGCGTGCATTATTCAACAAACTATGCAAGATTTCTGAACAATTTTTAGATATACAACTAGATTATTTAGGCGCTTTACCCTTTGATGAAAAAGTGCATCAAGCTGTAAAAAAACAAGAGGCTGTTCTACTTGCTTATCCTGACGCTTATGTCTCACAAGCCTTTACAAGCTTAGCAAAAAGGATATTAGATAGACCATATACATCGTCCTTAGGTGGCAATACCAGCTTTTTTTTAGAGCGTTTAGTGGCTGGGGAAATTTAACAATTAAAGGAGAGCCTTGTGGATTCTTTGGATGCTTTGTCTGGGATCAGCAAAGTAAATCAACAAAACCAAGAGATGATGGTTAAAGGTCACCTTTCTTTGGTTAAACGTATCGCTTATCACCTTTTAGGACGCTTACCTCAGAATGTGCAGCTTGATGATTTAATCCAAGCAGGCATGATTGGTTTACTGGAGGCAGCTAATCATTATGATGCAAGTAAGGGGGCATCTTTTGAGACTTATGCTGGAATCAGAATCAAAGGCAATATTTTAGATGAAATCAGAGCCAATGATTGGGTACCCCGTTCAGTGTATAGAAATGCCAGGATGATCTCAGCTGCTGTTAGAAAACTTGAGCATGAATTGGGACGAGCTGCAAAAGATTGTGAAATTGCATGTGAATTAAAAGTGCCTTTAACCAAATACCATGAAATGCTCCAAGATTCAGCCAGTAGTCATTTGTATGGATTTGATGATTTGGGAATGACGGATGATACAATGCAAGGAGAGCACCAACAAAGCGCTACTGAACCACACGTACATGTATTGCGTACTGATTTGGTGGATAGACTAAGTGCTGTCATTAGTGGTCTGCCACCTAAAGAACGTCTTGTGTTGTCTTTATATTATGAGCATGATTTAAATCTAAAAGAGATTGGTGAGGTAATAGAAGTGGGTGAATCACGGGTATCACAAATTTTAAGCCAAGCTATACATAGGGTTAGAGCAAGGATTGATTTAGAATAAAAAAAGTTACTGGCTTCTTTGGGAAGCACAGTAACTATCAGGTTTATATTCTATGGCGTTGGAAGATTGGTGGTCTTAATAGAGTTTGAATTATCATTGCCCACAGGACTTGAAGCAAAAAACCCAAGCATAGAAGGACGAGCCGCCTTTTTAGGTGCTACTTTAACTGCATGCATAACCACTGCCTCCGGCGTTTGATTGTTTAAAGGCTTATCTTCCGAAGGTGAAGACATAATTATATTTACAGGTGACTCAGGGTCATCTTGTATTATAATAGATGGAGAATCATCAGGCTGTGTTTCTAGGCTCAGACCATTACTAGTCAGACTAATCACTTCAAGTAGCTCTTCTACAGAATCAGAATCAGAATCTATATCTAATGTACTATTATTTGTTACTGCTATTGGTTTATCTTCTTGTGCATCCTCTAGATTCGATGCTTTTTCCCAAAATGTCGCAGCAGGTTTTAAAGGCTCCAAAGGCCCAGTTAACTGAATGGTTGCAGCATTGGTAGGCCCTGTGTTTGATAACACCATACTAGTAGCTTCATCACCTTCATATATGGTATTTAACACTTGTTTACCGGGTCGAAAATTTGTTTTATGACAAACATGAGCCACTATTTCCATTAAACCTTTACCAGCGCCTCCGAATCCTAAAACCAATTTCTCTTGATGTGCTTTCATTTGTTCTTCCGTTTTTTCACCCGGTTTTACCATAGTTAGAAATTGATGTGAGTCACTTAGAGTATTGTATTTTTCTAAGCAATTTTCTGGAAATGCACCAGAATTATGTGTAATAGTTAGTACAAGTTGTTCAGCTTGATTCAATGTCGCTTGGAAGGTTATCTCTAAAATAGATGGTATATTATTGACTTCTGTTTTTTCTTCAGAGCTTTTTATATGATTAAGATGCTTCTCCAGCAGCGCGTCCATTCCATTTTTCATGATTTCAACAATGCCAGGGTCCATCACAGCAGCTACAATTGATGGATTTTCTAAATGTAAAAATGGTTTGATTTTTGCGTCCACCAGTTCATTTTTATCAAATGCACTTGCAATTTCAATCCAAATCTCGCCGGCCTTGTCTCTTTTAACTAAACTAGATAAGTGCCCACGTAGTTCACTCTGCTTTTCTACCACAAGTGCTCTTGGATTAGGACCACTTATTTCACCATAATATCGACTTAATAAATTAAAATATGCACTCATATCAAGAGACACCGTAACTTCGGGTTTAGCCTTGGATATAGTGGTAATTAAGGACACAGCCTTAGTAGCTTTGGCTTCAGCTGTATTTAAGCTCAATGAATTAGTAGGCATAATAGTACTCCAAAATAATTTGTCTTTAACTCTATTTAGACCAAAATAGATTCATCAATAGAGTTAATCATGCCAACCTTTTTAAGGCCTTCAGCGATGATTAGATTCAATTGTATATTATAAGTGTTAAGGAATTATTAAATGAACACATGTGAAATGAATAATGCACCGAGGTGACATTGGTTAAAATCGGAGGGGCTCGGGATGACGGCATTCATTACCGTCATCCCGAGCTATTAAGCCTTGCCTAATATCATCAGGATAATAGCGAGGGATCTCCGGAGTATGACGGAGCATGGTGCTATACACGGATCCCTCGCTGACCCTGATGATATAAGGCCAGCGCTGAATGGCTCGGGATGACGGTAATTTAGATTGCCACATTAAATATAGCATAGTAATACTGTGCTAAATTAGGATGAAGCACGGACATAGGGTAACTGTGTTATATTCTATCTTCCGATGCGTTTACTCGGGCTACTAAACATTTGAGATTTATCATTGGAATAGGTAGGTTGCAAGCCTTTAGTATTTTCAGTGAAAAAGAGGTATGAATTTACTACATCGATTAATGGTCCGGGGAGTTTATCTACGAGCCTTTCCTTAGTTTTAAGTTCTATATCTTCTGGTGTTATGACTGTAAGCCCAAGTGGTTTTGAAGAAAATTGCCTTAATAATTCTGCCTCACAAGGCCCAAAGAACACCGAAGTTTCATGTGGAGAATCAAGAAATGCATCACAGTTTTTTAGGGAATCAACCGTATGTTGGCCGATTCCTGTATTCGCTAAGTTCACAAAGCTAAATCTCTTAAGTACATAAGTTAATAGGGCCAGTACTCCGGTTGGTTCCTCCGTTGGAATGAACAATGGATTGCCACTGAGAATCAAAGTAGTAACCTGTACTGGAATGGCTTCAAAAACTCGTATCAAATCTGAGCTAATGAATGATTGTAAATAATTATTACTCAAGTCAATTGCGGTTATGTCCTTAGAGATAGATGCAAATGTGTCGATAATTACCTCTGTTTTATGGCTACTTACATTTTGATCTTTAAGTACTAAAAAATTCTCTGATTTTTTGGTTTTCACAATGTTGGTTAATCTTGTTATAGGACTCACGAGCACCTTCCTTATGTTAATGCTTTAGATTTGCTAAATGTGGTTCTTTAAATTTAAAAGTGGACATTATATATTAAATTAAGCAATTTTGTCAAAAGTATTATCAAAATTTATTTACCTTTAGAATTTGTGGCAAAACCCTACATTTAAATCCCCCCTGTGAACCCCCTCGTTGTCTATCAGGGTATTTTCTTTATAATGCTGTGAGAAAGATGGTAATTCCTGTAAAATGAATCAATATCTATTATGAGACTTCACCATGTTGGAAGTGAATCAAATCAATCTGAATTTAACGGACCTCGATGCACGCATTGATGCGCTTCGGGGGTATCTTTGACTTTGATGTTAAAACCGAACGTTTAGAAGAGGTGGTTCGTGAGCTTGAGTCACCCGCTATCTGGGACAATCCCGAGCATGCTCAGGCTTTAGGGCGAGAACGCACGCAGTTAGAAAGTGTGGTTTTTTTATTAAGGCAATTAAAACAGTCCATAGACGACGCTTTAGAACTTTTTGAATTAGCAAAAGAAGAATCCGACGATGAAACACTGCATTCGATTTTTGAAGAGGTATCTGTTCTGGAAAAACAAGTGGCTCAGCTTGAATTCCAACGCATGTTTTCAGGATCCATGGACGCTGCCAATGCTTATGTAGATATCCAATCAGGCTCAGGTGGCACAGAAGCTCAGGACTGGGCGGAGATGATACTGCGTATGTATCTTCGATGGGGCGAACACCGCGGTTTTGTTACTGAATTGATTGAATGTTCTCCGGGTGAAGTTGCTGGAATCAAAAGTGCAACCATTCAATTTAGTGGTGAGTATGCTTATGGATGGCTTAGGACAGAAACGGGGGTCCATCGTTTGGTACGTAAATCGCCTTTTGATTCAGGCAATAGGCGTCATACCTCTTTTGCCGCTGTGTTTGTCTCTCCTGAGGTCGATGATGATGTGGAAATAGAAATCAATCCTGCTGATCTAAGGATAGATACTTATAGAGCCTCAGGCGCGGGTGGACAGCATGTTAATAGGACTGACTCTGCGGTGAGGCTTACACATGCACCCAGCGGTATTGTGGTTCAATGTCAAAGCGATAGAAGTCAACATAAAAACAAAGCCCAAGCCATGAAACAATTGCGTGCAAAACTATATGAATTAGAAATGCAGAAAAAAAATGCACAACAAAACGTACTTGAAGCTAATAAATCTGATATAGGCTGGGGTTCACAAATTCGATCCTATGTATTGGATCAATCGCGTATCAAAGATTTACGTACAGGGGTTGAAACATCAAACACCCAAGCGGTATTAGATGGTGCCTTGGATCAATTCATAGAAGCAAGTTTAAAAGCTGGAGTAGGGGACGCATGAAAGAAGACGATTTAGATGAAAATGAGATAATTCAAATTCGTAAACAAAAATTATTAGATCTACGCAGCGCCGGATTTAACTTTCCCAATGCATTTCGCAGGGAACATGAAGCCCAAGATTTGTGTGCGCAATATGGTTTGCTTGAAAAAGAGGACTTAGCAGAACAGCAAGTGAAAGCAAGCTTGGCAGGACGTATTGTTCTTAGACGCATTATGGGCAAGGCCAGTTTTTTTCATATCCAAGACGTTTCTGGTCGTATGCAAGTGTATATCAAAGCCAATGATTTACCTGAATGTTATGAGCAATTTAAACATTGGGACTTAGGGGACATCGTCGGTGTCAAAGGTGTATTGTTTAAAACCAATACAGGAGAGCTGACCTTGTTGGTTGAGCACCTTGAATTGCTTACCAAGTCTTTAAGGCCCTTACCTGATAAATTTCATGGGTTAACTTCCCAAGAAATGAAGTATAGAAATCGTCATTTGGATTTGATTGCCAATGAAGACAGCAGGAAAACTTTTCTAATTAGGTCTCATTTGATTCAGACCTTTAGACAATTTATGGATAAACACAAATTTTTAGAAGTAGAAACACCCATGATGCACCCTATCCCTGGTGGGGCAGTGGCTCGTCCCTTTGTGACACATCATAATACCCTGGATAAAACCATGTATTTACGTGTTGCACCAGAACTCTACTTAAAACGGCTGGTCGTAGGCGGATTTGAGCGCGTGTATGAAATCAATCGTAATTTCCGAAATGAAGGCATCTCTACCCGCCATAACCCTGAATTTACTATGGTAGAATTTTATCAAGCCTATGCCGATTATCAGGATTTCATGGATTTTACTGAAAATCTATTACAGCACTTGTGTGATGAAGTCCTGGGCACAAGACAAATAACCTATCAAGAACATTTGTTGGATTTTGATAAATCATTTGAGCGTATGACCGTAAATGAGGCAATTCTTAGGTTTCATCCTGAATTAAAGGCTCAGCACCTCGCAACGATTGAGAGCTGTAGGACTTTGTTAAATGACTTTTCTTTAACTTATAAAGAAACTGATGGCTTGGGTAAACTTCAAATGATTTTATTTGAAGAGCGTGTAGAACATCTATTAATACAGCCAACATTCGTCACCGCCTATCCTACCGAAGTATCTCCTTTGGCTAGACGTAATGATGCGGATCCTGAGGTAACAGATAGATTCGAATTTTTCATTGCTGGCCGTGAAATAGCAAATGGTTTTTCTGAATTAAATGATGCTGAAGACCAAGCAGAACGTTTTCATAAACAAGTTGCAGAAAAAGATGCAGGCGATTTGGAGGCCATGCATTTTGATAACGACTACATAGAAGCTTTAGAATGCGGACTGCCGCCCACAGCTGGAGAAGGTATAGGTATTGATCGCTTGGTGATGTTATTTACAAACGCTCAGTCTATTCGTGATGTCATATTATTTCCGCATTTACGATAATTAAGTAGGGATTACAGGGTTGAGGACTGAACTTGCACACTTTTTATGAACACTTTCAGGTTTGCGGAATGGGTCCCGGACATTAAGCGCAACTAAGCCTTCGCAAGCTCGGCAAGTTGCGCTAAATTCCGGGAACCATTTTCTCAGTAGAACTGATTTGCTTCATAAAAAGTTAATGCATCTTTCTGCTATTTTATAAATGCCGTTTCGAAATAGGTTCCCACATTTAGCGCTACTAAGCCTTCGCAAGCTCTGTGAAGGGAATTAAAATACATGTCAACATCTAGGATCCTAAGAGGTTGTCGATTTTTGCAGCACAGATGAAATCATTGTGCGTTAAACCATTCAAAGAATGAGTCATGAAACTGACCCGACAATAATTGTAACCACACTCCAAATCTGGATGATGGTTTTCCTGATTTGCAATCCAAGCGATAGCATTGATGAAGGCCATAGTTTCATAAAAATCATCAAAAGAATATCCTTTTTTGATACTTTTTAAATCAGAGCTCACTTCCCAACCTGTGGTTAATTGAGGCATTAGATTGTTGATTTGATCAGCATTTAATGAGGCACCTATACCCTCGCATGATACACACTGTTTGCTTTTTAAATCACTTGTCATACCCAATCCTATTTTAGAATGTAATTATAATCTTGTGATAATATGATACTTAGCCTATATATTCAAGAAATGTAAAAATCAATTACGCGGCTAGCGACTAATTAAGTGGTGCTTCTCAAACTCAAATGGGGTAGCATTTTTGAGGCCAATTCCTTCCATTTTAAATAGGCAGCTTTTTGCAGCGCCAAGGAATGTCGAAACTCGTTTTCTCGTGCTTGCTCATGTGTATATAAAATGTTAAACACTGTAATCCCATGCGTTTTATTAAAAGCCTTACGTACAGCATCGGTATTTTTTGAGGAATCATCAACGAATAAAATTGTATCATAGGTTTGTTTTGTATACCCAAGGATGCATTTCAAAGCTTCGCCCTTATCTTGTCCATTCAAGAACATGATTCCATTAGAAAATTCAATCGGGTGCTTTAAGTGCGGACAGGAGAAGGACCCTGCTTTGTCACTAGCAATCTCTTTAAAAGCAGGTTGATTAGTATGAAACAGCAAATGGTGATGAGAATCTGTAAATCCATTTTTTTCCAATTGCTGGTTGGTGCTAGTTGAAAGATAGCGTCCGCGGGCAGTTAAAACCATTAATGAATGTTGATGGGAACACAAGCTTTTCACAAATGGGAGAACATAGGCATCTGTAGGCCTCATCAAAATAATTGAGAATAAATAATTTTGGACTTTTAATAAATTATCAAAATTTGCGGCAACCAGCTTTTTTGATGTTGGATTTTTAGTGAGTAAGGCATATTGCCAATCCCACCAACCTACACCACCCAATGGTTCTGTGGTGGTTAGAAGTGTATCGTCTATGTCAAAAACAATAAGCGTTTTATCACTGTGTATTAATTTATGGTCATACAGGGATTTTATCTGAGAAAAAGTGTTAAGGCTAAAGTCAAGGACTGTTGCATGTATTTGCCCGATAAATAAAATGCCCACTAGGATAATATAAATTTGGGTTATTAAACTATTTTGAAATCCACTTTTTTTCATGGTTGATATTATACATAGATTATTTAACTATCTCCAACACATATTCATGTCCATCAGGGCAAAATCATACTTTGATCAAATTAAAACTAAATGCCTTCATTGCGAACGCAGTGAAGCAACCAAGATCGATGGCTTGTTAAATCCAGTTCTGGGTTACTTCACTGCGTTCGACATGCCGGCAAATTGTACTGAAATTAATAGCCTTGGTTTGCCCTGTCAACTCCATAAAATAAATTGAAAAACTATGAAAATTTACATAGACTGACCGAATGGACAAAAATACTAGACTGTATTATAAAAGCGCGATCAATCTAAAATTAAACCCAGTACAATTAGAAGATTTGGTGGTCGGTTTTCAGATTAAATTAGGATCTCACCGCTATTTTTTTCGAGGAGGGGAAACCCCTTTTAATCCCAGTAGCAGTGCAAGTATTGCAACTAATAAATATTGTATGAATAAAAGATTAGAAGCCTTGGGTTTCCCAACACCTAAGGCAAATGCCTTTTGCTATAAACAATTTGAAAATACCACAACGGAGGCATTAATAGGAGATTTATGTTTTCCCTTGGTAGTTAAACCCATGAAGGGCACATCCAGTGGTGAGGGGGTTTTTTGTAATATAACCAATCATGACCAGTTAAAATCCTACATGGAAAAATGTTATCAGAAATACCCCTTTTTATCTGTTGAAGAGTTTCACGGCGGACTTATTACCTACCGTGTATTGATATTCTTTAACAAAGTGATTGGTGTGTGTGAACGCATATCTGCTAGGATAATTGGGGACGGTATTCATACAATTGGGGCCTTGATTGATAGGTACAATACAGCGCGTGAGGAGATGGATGATGATGCTGCACCCGGATATACTGTAGCCTTAGGTCCAATCATAATTGATGAAGAAATTCAAGCCCGATTATCTGAACTTCAACTGACCCTTGACTCAATTCCTCAAAATAATGAAACTGTGGTGCTTTGTTACACCTGTAATTCAAGTCGCGGTGGAGAAATAAACTCATTGGGGAATCAAATCTGTAAAGAAAATGCTCAAATGCTTTGTAGCGCGGCTACTCATTTAGGACTAAATATCGTAGGATTTGATGTGGCTTGTGAAAATATCCTTATACCTATAGACAAATCTAGAGGTTTTATAATCGAAGCGAACCACGATCCAGATATCGTAATACATGAGCACCCTATGTCTGGTATACAAACCTTGGTAAGTAGAAAAATAGTAAGACGCCTTATTTTAAAACATCCATTGGCTTATCTGCATGAGCTTTGTCAAAATAAAGTGGTCTCTTTTTATATCAGAATAATAGTATTTATTTCAAGTTTAATGACTTTTTGGCAAATCTTTAACACCCTCGTGGTGTGAGTCTTTCTTTTTTAGGATGGGTGGCATTTAATGACAAAAAAAAATCCTATACACAAGCTAACTAGCTTTAATGAGCCTCTTGCAATCATAGGGATGAATTGTCAATTTCCAGGCATTGAATCAGACATTGAAGATGTGGATTCATTTTTTAATATGCTGCTCAGTGGACAATCACCTATCAAAGAAGTTCCAAAGGATCGCTGGGATATAGATGCTTATTATAGTCCTGATAGAAAAAAAGCCGATAAAATCATCACGCGACAAGGTGGTTTTCTGCAGAATACTCAGCTGTTTGATGCGGAATTTTTTAAGTTATCTTCGGTTGAAACCAAACAAATAGACCCCCAACATAGACTATTTTTAGAAGTATCAATCCGAGCTTTAAACCATGCCAACCTCAGGCTTGATTCTATAGAAGGTTCTGATACCGGGGTTTATTGTGGTATTTCTTCTCAAGATTATAACCAACTTAATTTCAAGGATAAGATACAATTTAATGCATACACCCAGCTTGGCGTTGCAGGTAGTGCAGCAGTAGGGCGGCTTTGTCATTTTTTAAACTTAAAAGGACCAAGCATGGTTGTGGACACGGCTTGTTCTTCCTCATTCACTGCCTTATATCTTGCTGTAATGGCCTTGCGATCAAACCACTGTTCCCTTGCTTTGGTCGGTGGGGTACAACTAAACCTTTGTCCTGAAAATTTTATTGGACTTTCAAAAGCGCATATGCTTTCACCCCAGGGGCAATGTCGAAGTTTTGACAGCCAGGCCAATGGATTTGTACGAAGTGAAGGTTGTGGTGTAGTCATAATAAAACGTTTAAGTGATGCCATTAGAGATAAAGATACAATCCATGCTGTTATAAAAAGTGTTGTGATGAATCAAGATGGCGATGGAACAAGCTTGGTTGCGCCTAATATAGATGCTCAAATTAGAATGCATGAAGCTGCTTTAGAGCAGGCAAACCTTATAGCAAGTGATATTGATTATATTGAGGCACATGGGACTGGGACTGCACTTGGCGATAGGGTAGAATTCAATGCCATCCAAGCAATACACCAAGGGCACCATCATCATGACAATCCTTTGATTATAGGTGCATTAAAATCTACCATTGGTCATACAATTGCATCATCGGGGTTAGCCTCTCTTATCAAAGCTGTAACAGCCATAAACAAGGACTGTATTCCACCTAACTTACATTATTCAAGCCCAAACGCATCCATAGATCCTGAAAGTATTCCTTCGGTGCTACCCCTAAAGGCCATGAAATTTACTAAAAATAAAAAAAGAAAAAGACGCGTACAGGTATCTAATTTTGGATTTAGTGGTACAAATGTGGGCGTTATTATTGAAGAGCCACCCAGTGGTGAGACACAAAATTCTGAGCTGGAGGAGGAAAAGCTGCATTGCTTTATGCTTTCAGCAAACAGTGAATCCTCTTTAAACTATATGTTGGCGCAATATGAGCAATTTTTGCAAGTGTCATCTGCTAGTTTGCATGATATTTGTGCCACGCTTCGGTTTTGTCGAGATCACTATAAATTCCGATGCATCATACAGGCAAACAATAGAAAAGTATTACTTAAAAAAATTCAATGCGGTGACTATGAAATCAAAAAAGTCGTCATCAATAAAGAAATTACAATAACAACTCAGCATGCTGATGAACTTTCTGACCTCTATTTATCTGGGGCTAGGGTAGATTCAAATTCTAATCAAAGCCCCTATAGGAAAGTTGCCTTACCGCTTTATCCTTTCGATAGGCAAGCTTATTGGCATGAAGCAAGACCATCCAAAAGCTCAGACATAAACGAGCCAATTGCAATCATCGGTATGAGTTGTCGTTTTCCCAAAGCCTGTGATGTGGATGCCTTTTTATCTCTATTACAACATGGAGGCAGTGGACTCAGCGACATCCCTTTAGAGCGCTGGAATAATGAAGATTTCTATAGCGATGATGAACAGGCACTAGGAAAATTATGCAACAAGCAAATGGGGCTCATGGATGGTATAAAACAATTTGATGCAGAATTTTTTAACATCAGTCCCCGAGAAGCAAAAATCATGTCACCACAATTACGTATATTGATGGAGATAAGTTACCATGCTTTGGAAAATGCCAATCTTTCTTTAGATACTGTCAAAAATTCAAGTACAGGTGTGTTCATAGGATGTGAGCGCAATGATTATCCTTATGTGCTTTATAAACAAGGGTATAGTCTAGAAGATCTAGATATATATTTTGCTACCGGAAATGCTTTAAGTGCTTTACCAGGAAGAATTGCTTATGCATTTGATCTAAAAGGTCCAACTCAACTCATAGATACGGCTTGTTCTTCTTCTTTAACAGCCATTCACAATGCTTGTTTATCATTACAAAATAAAGAATGTACCATGGCTTTAGCAGGTGGTATCAATGTGATACTCAGCCCATTGACTAATATCATGCTATCAAAAGCCGATATGTTGTCTCCTGACAGTAGGTGTAAATCTTTCAGTGATGATGCCGATGGGTATGCCAGAGGTGAAGGTTGTGGGATGATTGTTTTAAAACCTTTAAGGTCTGCTATACAAGATAAGGATACAATCCTTGCGGTCATCAAAGGTTCTGCTATCAACAGTGATGGTAAAAGTGCTGGCTTTACGGTTCCAAATGGTAAATCCCAAGAGGCTGTGATACGAGGGGCACTGGAAAAATCAAATCTTTTGCCTAAAGACATAGATTTTATAGAAACACATGGTACAGGAACTCCCCTTGCCGATCCCATAGAATTCAACACATTGACTTCAATCTTCAGTGAAGGTCACAGCGAAGAGAGGCCATTATTCATCAGCGCTGTTAAAACAAACATTGGTCATTGTGAAAGTGCTTCAGGTGTGGCCGGACTCATCAAAGCTGTTTTAAGCTTACAAACCAAAACCTTGTTCAAACACCTCAATTTCAGACGGCTAAATCCTGCCATACAGCTAAAAAATACCACCATTCCTTTGCAAACTTTGAATTGGGTTAAAGAAGGTGGCTTGAGGTTTGCAGGTGTGAATTCCTTTGGTTTCACCGGTGCCAATGCCCATGTGGTATTACAAGAAGCGCCACTTGCGGAACAACAAATCCATGGACAACCTTTGCCTAATAGATTTTTGTTGGTGATCTCAGCAAAAAATAAATCATCTCTAGAATGCATACTCACAAGCTATCAAGAATATTTGGTAACCACCCAAGATAGATTTGCTGACATCTGTTATACAGCCGCAATCAGTCGTCAACATTTTTTATACCGAGTCGCTTTGATAGCAGGTTCTGCTCAAGAGGCCGCTCATGCAATCAAACAGTATGAATATAGCATATACCAGCAGAAACAAGAGGAAGATTTCCTGCCAGAGGTTTGTGATTTAGAGCAATTACAAAGAGCTTTCCAAGAGGGGTTTATCATAGATTTTAAAAGATTTTATTCATCCCATACAACTTCATATAAAAAAGTACGATTGCCCTTGTATCAATTCGCTAAAACTGAATATTGGTTTGATTATAAGGATGAAGCTACCCTGTTTCAAATTGCTGCGCATCAAAAGCCTGAGAAGAAACAAACAGATGCTACCTGGATAAGCCAATATCTTAACCTTGAGGAGCCTAAGAAATTTCAAGCTTGCATTGACCTTTTGCTGGGGATTACCAAAAAAATTCAAGAACTTTCAAAAACTGACCATATCGATGTAACAGCGGGTTTTTTTGATATTGGCTTTGATTCCTTAATGCTCACTGAAATGGCATTCATTTTACAAGAAAAATTTCAAATGTTCATCCAAATCAGTGTTCATATTGGCTTTGATTATCCCTCTATAGAGAAACTGGCAGCTTATTTGAGAGCAGAGCTTGATTATAAGTTAAACAGCAAACAGAAAAATGTAAATCAACCACAGAATGTCGATGATACTATTGCCATCATTGGAATGAGTTGTTCTTTCCCCAATGCGCCAAATATTGAAGCATTCGAGCAGTTGCTTGAACAAGGTTTGAGTGGCATCAAAGACATACCAGTGGACCGTTGGGACAACAAGCTATACTACGATTCTAACAAGGACGCCCAGGAAAAATCCTATGTCAAACAACTTGGATTAATTGAGGATATAAAAACCTTTGATGCCCATTTTTTTGGCATCAGTCCTCGCGAAGCTTGTTTGATGGATCCACAACAACGCCTTTTTTTAGAAGGGTGTTATCATGCCTTAGAACATGCGAACTACCCAACCCATACCTTGCGTGGAAGCCAGACAGGTGTGTTTGCAGGTGTGAGTGTGAATGAATTTTATACTCAAATGGAGAAGTCTTGTTCTTCTGATACATTGAGCATGTATTCAATCACAGGCAATGCCCTAAATGTGGTATCAGGACGAGTGGCTCATATCTTTGATTTCAAAGGACCTGCAATCAGCATAGACACTGCTTGTTCTTCCTCTTTGGTTGCCATACATTATGCCTGTCAAAGTCTTAAGACCCGTGAGATTGATTATGCCCTTGCTGGGGGTGTCAATATCTTGCTAATGCCTGAATCCAACATCACTTTATGCAAAGCTCGTGCTTTATCAGCCCAAGGTCTATGTAAAACTTTTGATGAATCAGCAGATGGTTTCACACGCAGTGAAGGCTGTGGGGTGTTATTACTTAAACGTCTTGCTGATGCTGTTCGAGACCAAGATACAATTTTGGCTGTGATCAAAGCCACGGCCGTGAATAATGATGGTACTTCAGCAGGTTTAACGGCTCCTAATTGCAAAAGCCAAGAAGATGTAATGCTCAAAGCATTGAATCAAACTGAGTTGACAAGCCTTGATATCAGTTATGTTGAGGCGCATGGAACGGGCACACCCCTTGGTGATCCCATTGAAGTACAGGCCATCAATCGAGTATACGGGCGCCAAAGGCCTACAAGCAATCCTTTATATATAGGCTCTGTGAAAACAAATCTTGGACATCTTGAAAGCGCATCGGGTATAGCAAGCATGATAAAAACCGTTCTTGCCCTACAAAAAAATAAAATTTATAAACATTTACATTTTAAATCCATCAACCCAAACATCAACATAGAAAATACACGCATTGCTTTGCAAACCATAGATTGGAGCAGTTCTGGAAAACCTAAGGTTGCAGGGGTCAATGCTTTTGGATTTAGTGGCACCAATGCACATGCTATCCTTCAAGCCTATTCTGGTGATGAAATTATACAATCCACCAACACCTCTAAAAAAATTAAAAATATATTGGTGTTATCAGCCAAGTCACGCCTGGCTTTGGACAGTTTGAGTGTGCAGTATCAGCACTTTTTAAAAAATACTCAAAAATCATTTACAGACATCTGTTTTACTGCCGCCATATGTCGTGAGCATTATGCTTTTAGAATGGTGGTCATTGCAGAGGATGCCGCTTTGGCTGGGCGCATAATGCAGTGTGCCCACAGTTTAGGAGGCGGATATTTTGCCCGGTCTTTTGAAAAACAAGATAGCGACCTTGAATCACTTGAAGATAGTGACTATAAAACACGGTGTATACATTACTTAGGTGGTGTTTTGGTAGATTGGTCTCACCATTTCGAAGGCTGTGGAGGAACAAAAGTCGCCTTACCCTTATATACCTTTGACCGTAAAGAATTTTGGCCTGAGATGAGAACAAAAGTTAGTATACAGACACAAAATCTACCTCTACCAATCAATAAAAGTACCATTCTACAACATCTATATCACACCACTTGGAAGCCGCTTTTCCAGGAGCAGGTGCGCGGCTTTGCAGAAGTCTGTCCAGAGCTGATTGTCATTTCCAAAGATCCGGCCAGTGCAAAAAGACGTTTGAACTCACTTAAATATCAATTGATATCCTGCTTAAGTCATTTAGAGTCTATAGAGAACAAACACATTTTGTTTCTTTATACACAAGATCAATTCATGGAGCTGGTTCATTGTTGTCAGAGTTTATACAAAACTCGGCCTGCAAGTTTTATTTTGGTTACAGAACTTGCCTATGCGATTACCGATACAGATGAAGTCAATCCCTTTCATACGATGGCAGGTGCTTTTTGGAAAAGTTTTAGAAATGAGCTGAATTTAGATACAATTTATTTCATTGACTTAGATAAACAATCCACCTTAGGTGGACCCTTAGCCACACTGTATGATTCAAACAATACAGAAAATGTTTTTGCAGTCAGAGACAAAGAGTCACTTTTTGTTGCAAGGGTGGAGAAAAAAGAATTGGCTGTCGGTTCGAACAAACAAGCAGAGGTATTTGATAGTAATGGCAGCTACCTCATCGTGGGCGGCAATGGTGGCTTGTCAGAGCCCTTAATTGACTATCTTATTCAAAAACAAGTTAAGCATATAAGCTTGGTCAGTCGCTCGGAGGCTTCAAATGAAACAAGAGCACTGATTGCGCATGCCGCTGATAAACAAGTCATCATCAAGCATACTGCAGCTGATGCCAGCAGTGCTGGGCAGATGCAATCTATCTTTGAGGAAATTGAAAACAGTCCACACCCTTTAAAAGGGTTGTTTCATCTTGCGGGTATTATTCAAGATGGGTTGTTGGTGAATCTAAGTGATGAAAACATACATCAAGTGCTGAAAGCCAAAATGGAGAGTGCCCTTGTATTACATCACTTAACAAAGAATGTTTCTTTAGATTTTTTTGTTTTATTTTCATCATCAGCCTCTTTATTGGGAAGTATGGGTCAGGCAAACTATGCTGCAGCCAATGGATTTTTAGATGGCTTGGCCCACTTAGCTCAAAAGCAAGGCTTGCGAACATTGTCTATCAACTGGGGGCCTTTTGCTCAAATTGGGATGGCAGCAAACCAGGTGTCTTCTTTAGAACAACGAGGTTTTATCCCCCTGGATAAAAGTTGTATCGTCTGCATTGATGCCTTGATACAAAGTGAGGTAGTGCAAATAGCACCCTGTCCAATGGATTGGGACCTTTATTATAAATACTCTTTTAAACAAACAAGATTACAATTAGTCAAAAAACCTTCTATTAATGATAGGCTATTTCTTAATACACTTAGACAAGAAACAAAGCGTGAGGCTATTAGAATACTAAGTGATGCTCTGTGCAAAATTACAGCAGCGGTGTTGGGTTTGGGTGAGCAAGATGGCATAATCGCTACCGATTCATTATTCTTATTAGGTGCAGATTCGCTCATGTGCCTTGAAATTAGACACCGAATTCACGACAAATTACAATGTGCAGGCTTGAGTATACCCATAGATTATTTTATAAATAATCTCACCATTGAAGACATCGCAGGCCATATCAGTGACGCATTGCAACTGTATTTTAAAGATGAGGATCTAAAGCGAGACCTTACTCTGAATGAGGTACCGGTGTGTGATTTTCAATATCCATTTTGGGTATTTAACAGATTGGGCTGGGCATATAATGTAGGAATGCAGTTAAGACTACAAGGTCCACTAAAAAAAGAGCATGTGCTGCAAGCCTTTGATTTTGTTGTAAAAAACAATGATGTTTTTTGGCTTAGCTTTAGTCCAAATTGTCTCATGCAAAGATTGAATAAGGAAGGTCAATTTAATTTAATATATAAAGATCTCTCTTCGAATGATCACTCCAATGTATTATCACAAGAATTTAACACCAATCTCATGCGTATCATACCCTTGACCACGCCTCCGCTTATCAGGGTGTATTTGTATAAAATCAGCAAGGATTGTCATGAGTTACACTTAATAATGCCCCATATTATTGTAGATATTGGTTCTTGTGCGCTCATTTTTAGTCAATTTAAAAGCTGTTATAGTTCTCTTGTTGATGGAACATTGCTACATTCAGAGACAATGAGTCTTAGAAAAGATTCATTTTTAAATTACGTGCAACAAAACAATCAATATTATGAGAAAAATCTAACTGACAAAATCAATTTTTGGAAGGGCTATAACAAAGGCTTTAAAAAATTAAACATGGGTGCTGCTAATGTGTTGGCTGATGCAGCTGTATATCAGCAAACCCATCTATTTCATTATAGTTTGCCTACAAAAGCAATTGATTCCTGTGTCAACTGGCATAAAGTGAACAATCTGAACTTGAGTTCCGGATTAATCACAGCCTGTCACCAAGCCCTTCAATCCATCAGCGGACAAACTAAAATACCCATCATGCTCATTCATAGTGGGAGAGAAGGTAGCCCTTATAAATCCATTGTGGGTTTATTCTCAGAATATAAAAGGATAAATATTTGTTTTAAGAAAGATCAATCCTTTTTAGAGTGTGTACATTTTATTGAAGCGCAATTATTAAAAACAGCACCCTATCAAAAATGCGCGCTGCCTATCAAAATGCACGGTTTAAAAGGATGGAACCTCTCTTTGGGGCTATTGGCCTTACAAAGGTTGAACAAACTTTTATTAGTTAAACAATTCAAAAAAAGTAAGATACATGATTCTATAATTTATTTTTATTTAAAATTTTTAAGCGCAATTGAAATGGATAAAAAAATAGTGCTTCTCAAATACAAATTTAATACCCTATTTAAGAAAAACCTACCCTTACAACAACCCAAAGATTTAGAGGTGCTTATCAGTATTACGCCCAGTTTTTTCCTTAAAGAAAACCCAAAGTTGGATTTTGCAGGGATTGATTATACCTTTGCAAGTCATTTTGGGTGTTTAAATAGACCTGTCGGCAATCAAGTTTTATGGATATACTTTTCTAAAAATCAGTATGGTGAGTCTATTCTTTCTATAAATGGCCCCCTAACAACTGCTTGTAAAGATCAAATTGCGAGTGAATTTAAAAATATTCTTCATGAAAGCTTCAAAGTTCCTTGAATTTACTTACTAACATGGTGTGGCAATTTTTTTTCATTGTACTATTTATTAAGATAACAAACTGGGTGTCCATATTATAAACCCTATAAAAAATATCTCCCTTGCTTTGACAAGCCCCTAGATTCGTTAGATTAGATGATTGAGGCCAATCAATGTATTTGTTTTGAACGATTTCAGATTGTGCAAGTTTATTGATGTAGGTGTAGATGATTTTACTATTGCTAATCGACAGTAGGTCTCTGTCTATAATTTTATCATCCCAAATTTTTTTCATGGCTGAATAGCCCATATTTTTAAAATACAAGGATAATTTTGTATGTATTTGGGAAGCAAATTCTTTACTTTTTTTATATTTTTTCTCACAAAGCATTGAGTTAAGACAAAATTCAATATCACCTATGGATGTATCCTCCTGAATTTTAGAGACATCAAGCCACTTCCCTGTCTTTTTAAAAAAATACTCTGCCATTTCAATATAATCTATAAATTCCATTCCAAGTCCTACGATTTTCATAGATCTATCTATGGGTTTTTCACCAAAAAAACGTTTGAAATAGTCATATAATTGATTGCTGGGTAGTTGGAGATGTTTATTCTTAATAGATACATAATCTATCTTACCACTGGTTGACATTCATTTGGTTTATCCAGTGTATGTTTTTCATAATTTTTTCAAAACACTGGGTATTGTCAACAATTGAAAAATCATCAGCCATTTGAAAATGAGTATTAGAAGAATCAAAGGACTTAAATAACTTTAAAGCTAGGTTGTTTTTTATATCCAGGGGATTCAAGCCTTATCTCCATTAAAACATTGATATTATATTTAAATTATAGTTGGATGACTGAAGTTTTTACAATACACACTTCTGTTGGTTTTAATGTAAAAAAACAACAGAAGTTTATCAAATCCAATGCTTTATCTTCATAACTGACTTTGGCCTGAATGTATATTTATCTAAAGTGAGCTTGTGGTTGGTCATTTTCTCTCATTCTATCCTCCAAGTAAATTTGACCAATAAACCCACACAGTGCTCCTAATAAAACACATACTTCATACCCTCGAACAATGGTTTGGCTATGAGACATCATATCTGCACTGTTGTTTGGTATAGGGGATGCACAATCATAGAGGCTTAAAATAATGCCTCCTGCTAAAAATCCTTTGATTGCACCTTCAAGTATATCTCTTGGAAACCGTGGTACTGTGACTGCTTCTTTAAAAAATTGCATAATTCTCTCTTTTGGTTAGTGATTAATTAAAAATTCGGTGTTTAAAGCAACGGCATTGATGACTGCAGCGATTCGAACAGCGGATTGTACCCCAATTTTTGTAACCCCAGATTCAATCAATTCATGAACATGGGATTCCATGCACATCCCGCATCCATTTAAAACCGAAACTGCCAAGCAATTGAGTTCGAAATCGATCTTAGAAACACCGGGATTGCCTATTACTGACATACGTAACTTGGCCGGCATGTCAGAATAACTTTTATCACTCATCAAATGCGTAAAACGGTAATACATGTTGTTCATGCTCATAATGGTTGCAGCTGATTGGGCTGCTTCTATTTCCTTATCAGATAAAGTATTCATAAAGGTATTCAATAGCACCGTAATCAGTATTTTATTCCTGGTGGCATAAGCACAAGACAAAGCGATACTCTGACGTTGGCTATCGCTAATATCTGGCGCACCAGCTTGGGTTAAAATCGCAGATAAATTCAAACGGATGTCCTTAGCATATCCAGGTAAACTGTTTCTTAATTGTTCAATGTTCATTTTGAATTCCTTATTTAAATAAATTTAAGCGGTGACCAGAGTGTTTTCACCTTTCTGCCAATTGCAAGGACATAGTTCGTCTGTTTGCAAGGCATCCAATACGCGTAAAACCTCTTTGGGATTTCGTCCAACATTTAAATCCGTTACCATAACAAAACGAATAATTCGGTTGGGATCGATGATGAAAGTCGCTCTTTGAGCCACCCCTTCTTCTTTATCCAAAATGCCTAGCGCATGACTTAAATCGCGTTTTACATCTGCAAGCATGGGGAAGGGCAATTGTCGTAAAGACGCTTGAGCTTGTTTCCAAGCCAAATGCGCGAATTCAGAATCCGTGCTAACACCCAAAAGTTGTGCATCTCTTTCAATAAATTGCTCGTATAGCATGCCAAACTCAGCGATTTCAGTAGGGCACACAAAAGTAAAATCTTTTGGCCAAAAGAAAAGAATCTGCCACTGATGAGCATAGGTTGCCTCATCAACCATAATAAAAGCATCTTTTGAATCAGCTGAGATTACTGCCTTAAGTTTAAAACTGGGTAACTGCTCGCCTATAGATAACATAGTTTTCTCCTGTAAATGAAAGGTTTTCGTTCAGTCGCAAGGCTTGTCAAAATCAACCCTAACCAGTAGGGATGAATATAGTCACAAGGCACACTGCTGCGGCTTCTTTTTAATAGTAAGTGACCTTTAGTGATAAATAAAATATATTAAATTTATAATTTAGATAAGAAATATTTATTATGGCTTTATGAGAACTGTTCACTGTAGCCATGCAAATATGGCAGGGTTATTTATATATTTTCTGACTTGAGTGCTGAACACTTTTATTGTAATTTACGCTCAGTAATTTATTTTAATAAGACAACATCTATGACAAATAAAAGCAGACCGCATGCATTAAGCAATGATATAAACATACATCCAAGTTTTTGTAGCGCTAGATCCGGCAAAGAATTAAGACACCCTATGGTCCATGGCAACGGGATAAGCTACGAAAAATCCAAACAACATTTGATGTTTAGTTCACAGGTTGTATTGAGGCCAAATGTTGCTTTGATGCATGCGAAAAAAGAATGGTATGCCTTCCAGTCAAACTCCCTGCACAGCTATTATGATGCCTTACTTGAAGCCCCTATTATTACCCAGGACAAAAAAGCATTAACAATAAAAGATTTTTTTCCCTTTGGCTTAATTTGTCCCCTCAGAGGTAAAATTTTTAAAGATCCAGTGATTACCCCTGCTGGAGATACTTATGAACGTGCGGCTATTGAAAGATGGTTACGAAAGCATGCAAAAGATCCTTTTACCAATTTGGCTTTGGCTAAAGACCAGCTTATACCAAATAGAAATTTGGCAGAGATTTGCAATGAGGTTAGGCCCCATTTTTTATTAAGCCGCAATAATAGGGCTGGACTGTCGCAATTACACCAAGTATTAAAACCTATCATAGGGAAAAGAAACTTTCTGTATCGATTCTATAATCCTTTTGAATGGATGCATGTGGTTTTTAAGCTAACCTTATTATCTCTAAAATTGTTGGCATTATATTTATTTATTGTTGAATACAGAGATCCCTTACAAATACAGGTGCACAATAAGATGATTGAGGACTTTCATACCTCAATGATTGATTACTGGAGAACAGCTCAAACAGACATATACAATCTCGGAGTCATACTATCCACTTGGGCATATGTAAACTGCCAGAATGTAAACCCCCTAAAGTTGAAGAGCCCTGAGGAAAAGCAATCCTTTGCCCATTGTATTCCATATAGTGATAGCAATAGGTTAGATACTTGCAGTCCGGCTTGGCATTACAGCCTTAAACATCAAAATATATATAAACTCAATGCCTTGTGTAAAGCCGCAGGCGAGATTTTGTGCGTGCAAACTGCAATGCATTTAAATGTGACCGATGACAAGTCTTATATCATGATGGCACAAACATATTTCTCAAATAGATTAAAGAACATAGAAGAAAATCTGCCCATCGTTCATGCAGCTTGGGAAAGAGATCCTGATATAAAAAGGCTTGTAAAATATAATAGGTCTATTGTAAACACTAAAAATCATCTGAGCTTAAGTCCGCTGATTGCCTTTATGATGGGTCACATTCTGCACCGGGCAACCTCTGAAATTGGGGATCATCAAATAAGGGTGCATGCAGAAGCTTCTAAATTTCCCCATACCCACCCAGTGCTTGATACAAAGCATCATTATTTTTATAAACCTCAATTTAAACAGTCTTATTCGCAACGTCGAGATCTTTTTTTACTTCAATTTTTGTTGCAGCATGGGGCTTGTCTAATGGATGTCGATGGTGCAGGTAGAAATGCTTTATTTTTAGCGAAAACTTTTAAATTAACAGCCATGGTAAGGATGTTAGAAGCAGAAAGTGAAAAAAGGGCCCAACATAATAGGCTGAATATAGGATTAAGCCATATTGGTTTCTTCAGGGAAATGATAAGCCGCGCGGATGTGGATAAAAAGCAACCCGCCTATGACTATGAAGAAGAGGAAATAGAAACCGAAGAATTGCTTGACGATGGCAGTTTTGATTTAATGACTGCGGATAATAATTAAAGTAATGACATTTATCCGGCTTAAAAAAGGAATACAATTTTATAAAAGTTGAATTTTAAAGCTTTGCCACGTATCATTCTATCTAAATTGATAAGACATGTAGAAATTTTATTTAGTCCACCACGAATACCAACCGCGGACCATAGTCTTTAGGAAACACACAGCACAATTATTTTGGGAATTGAAAATGAAACTAAAACTTAATACACGTTATTTCACTTTACCAAATTTGACTGAACCCAATGAAGAACTTTCAAAAGAGTGTCTGCGAAGACATGAAACAAAATTAAGAGCGTATTTAAGCCAGATAAGGTTTGATATAGATAAAGTAAAAGCCGAACTGTATGATTTGTTGGATGTAAGTTATACCAATGCTCTGATTTTTGATATAGAAGAAACAAATAACAAAATCTTTTTTGTTAAACCATCATTATTTCTTGAAAGGGCATATTTAAAGCAAACCTATAATTCAGAGGGTGACCCTATTACAAACAGAGATCAAAGTTATATTAAAGCCGGTGTTCGATTTAATCGTAGTGTTGACAACAAAACAACAACTACAACTGATGGAGTATTTTTAAATGCCTGTGGTGATGTAATTAATGTAATGAATTCTTTATTATCTCAGATTAATAAGGTTGAAGCTTATATCATTAAAAAAGATTTTGAATCTGTAGCCCTTTTATTGCCTTCAATAGACCAATGGTTTCAAGGCTTGTTAGATGTGGCGCACAAAAAAAATGTCATAGAGATTGTGCGTTTGGGCAAATTTCAAACATTTTTATCGGAATTATGCGAACATTTTAAGCAATTTATAGATTATTTAAAAAATATTAATAAATCTGAAAAGGAAATTAACGCAGATCGATTTTTCGCATTACAAACCCAAGTAATTACAGCACTAGAAGCCAAAGAATCCACTCCACCGCCTGTTTTTTCTATATTTAACTAAGTTGACCTTACTCATAGTATGAAGTCAACCTGCCTCAAATCCGGCTATGATCGTGATGCCCTTCTATACTACAGCCATTTTCTATATTTAAAATATTTATAAGGCAACCAGGCTGCAGTTAAAATCATCCCAATTGCAAATAGGTATCCATATTTCCAAGACAACTCCGGCATTATTTGAAAATTCATTCCATAGATGCTAGCTACCAAAGTTGGGGGTAGAAAAATGACAGCAGCTACAGAAAAAATTTTTATAATGTTATTCTGCTCAATGTTGACCAAGCCTAAGGTTGCGTCTAATAAGAAATTTATTTTCGTTGAAAGAAAATTTGCATGATCACTTAGAGATAGAATGTCGTTACTTAAGCTTGATAATTTTAATTTCTCTTCCTCACCAATGATTGAGTGAGCTGTTTGACCAAAAAATGAGATAAGCCTATTGAAGGTTACAAGGCTCTCTCGGGCCTTGGTGTTGAGATCACCATTGGTACCAATTTGTTGAATAAGTTGACTATAGTCAAGCTTTTCTGCTACAGCCAGGGGTCTTAAAATTGTTTTAGAATAATGATCTAACCGGCTACCAACACATTCTAATATATCGGCTAAGCGATCAATGATTGCATCTAACATGGTTATAAGTATCTTTATCGCTGTTCTATTTTGTATGTCAATTTTTTTAACTTGAGAAGTTAACAACTTAAAAGAGTGAGATTCAACGTATCGTATGGTAATTACTTGTTTATCAGTTAAAACAAAGGTAACCGGATCAAGTTGTGGATCTAAAGAATCTGATTTAGCAATGATCATGGCTGTCATTACTAGAATATCATTTACTCTATAAAGACGACTTGATGATTCAATTTCAATCATTTCTTCACGGGTAGGAATATTTTGACCAATGAGTTTCTCTACACTATTTTCCTCAAATGTCGATGGGGAATATAAATCAATCCAGATGGAATCTTTAAGCGTTTCTTGAGATCCTTCAGTAGATTGAGTGAATATTAGAGGCTCTGTCATATCCTTTTTCAAATAAGCAAGCATAGCTTAAATCCTCACAGGGAATGTTGTATTTAAGGTAGTATACCATCACATCACCGCTTTTATGATACATAGTTGATCTCATACTATGACTCAATTCTACATCCGGGGATCCCTCAATGCTTTCGGGATGACGTACTAAATGCCCGTCATTCTGACGTAATCCTGACGTCATCCTGAACATAGTGAAGGATCTCCAGACAATGACTCAATTGTACATCCGGGGATCCCTCAATGCTTTCGGGATGACGTACTAAATGCCCGTCATTCTGACGTAATCCTGCCGTCATCCTGAACATAGTGAAGGATCTCCAGACAATGACTCAATTCTACATCCGGGGATCCCTCAATTCTTTCGGGATGATGTACTAAATGCCCGTCATTCTGACGTAATCCTGCCGTCATCCTGAACATAGTGAAGGACTGAAATTAATCCTCACTATAGGAAAATTATTTTAATACAGCAAGGTGCTTATTGATGCACTATACTAAACTAAAGATCAATTACACTTCGACTCCTCGATTAAGGAAATAAAATGTCATTGGCACGATTATTTTTGATACCCTTTCTTGCTTTTCAATTATCTATATCCAATGCCATTGTGCCCACACCGGTTGCCCAGGCCACTACGAGTAAAAACTCAAATAATACAAATAGCAGTAATATAGGGAAATTTTTAATACTTTCTGATGTACATTTGAATATGAATTCTCCTAAACCTACCGTATACCCAAATTCTACTGATCCAGATCCTAATGCTGATCCTAACCAAAATATGGTCAATAACTTTATTAATGATGCTGTAAAGGCTGCAAATAAGGGCGGGCCACCTGATTTTGTTATGGTTTTAGGCGATTTCGTAGCCCATGGTATTCCTCAACGTAATGCTGGTTACATAAAATCAACGATTCAATATAGTTTGCAGCAAATACGAACCAGACCAGGGATGAATACCGTGCCTATTTACGCAGCGCTTGGAAATAACGATTCGTATGCTGGGGACTACATCGTTTCAAATGCCAATAATTTTTTTAATGATATTGGTGGCATTTTTGCACAATATGCCTTTCCAACGGGGGGATCAAGTGGGTTTGCTGCTAACTTTAATACCAATTGGGGTAATTATGCAGTCGATATTCCTGCGACTTGCGATCCCCAAGAGCCATCAAATTGTAAAAAATTAATGATGTTAAACACCATCCCCTACGTTTCTAATGGTAATTTAACTTGCCAAGGGTTGAGCTGTCCGGCTGTTCGGCAAACAATCCTTACCTTTATTCAAAATCAAGACACATCAAGTATGCCCATTATCGCTGCTATGCATGTTCCATATGCGAGTCCATTTGCCAGCGATTCACTATCGCCTCTACTAACGGAAAGTAATCTTATTAATAAATGTTCTGGGCCCAATCCTTGTGTCCAACAGGTTTGGGCAGGACATGTTCATGCCGTCAACATATCACCAGGGCTTATAACTTTCCCTAGTACAACTGATAGTATCAATACGCTACTAGCTCCCTCAGTAACTGCTAGAAATAATGCTGTACCTGGCTTTTTAATTGTTTCCTACGACAGAGGCACTGGGAAATCAGTAGGAATTCAATATTTTAGCATTCAAAACTATAAAGGAGCCCTTGCTGGAAAGCCAACCACTACCCCTATCCCTTGGACTCCGGCCATCCAATAAAACCGCTCTAGCCATGCATGTCACCCATGTATGGCTAGGGGCAATCCCTCTAAACCTTGCTTGAACTAATTTTATCATAATTTAACAAGTAGCTATATTTTTACACTAAAAACCATGCTAGGATAAATTTTACATGAATGGGAGCGTATGGATATGGTTACATCAATCAATTATCTAGAAGACAAAGACATACTTGCTAAAATAATACTAGCTCCTTTGTATAGGAAAAAAGAATTGACCGATCTGCGTCTCATTCAAGATAAAGAACAAAATAAACAACACAGAACCTACATTTTAAATAAATCTACCAATGTCATACAGCTAGAAACAACCAATACCATGTCAACCCAGTTGGTTTTGGCAAGAAACCAAAAACCCATTGGTACAGATTCAGAAAATAAACCCATATATAACGAGTGGCTTATTCCTAAGGATGTGGTAAAAAAAAATTATGGGGAAGAAGTTTACAGGCAATTGTCACATCAATTCAAAGGGTTTTCTAAAAAGGTGCTCATACATGCCCTTTATATAAGTACAGAACTGGTTGAACACTTTAGAAAGTGCCAAGCGGTTGATGAGGAAGGTGGAATTCACCTAAGAGTCCCTTGGGGTTCTGGAGAAATGCTTGCGAGAAAGGGTGATTATTTAACGAATGTGGGATATGCAATTGCTGCAAATCATATGACTGATTATGAATTAACAGTAGTACCTATCAAAGAATACCTTGCAGATAATAAATTATTTTTCAAGACTTCAACCAAAGATGAACCTGATGAGGAGATCATCAAATATGATGTAGACGTCAAAGATGGTGTATAAAATTCGCTGCAGGCCAAGGAAGGTCGAAGACCGAGGCCTGTAGTCCCTGGTAGCCTTAGGGCCGGATGTTTTGCCGAAGGCAAAATATAAGGCATACGACAAGGCGTCAGTCATTGGGGAGCGCAGAT
>JACCWN010000100.1 GCA_013697625.1 Legionella sp. | reverse complement strand
GTCTTGATAGACGGATTCCTGATAAAGAGACTTTTATTCGCGAAATATCCGAGTGGAACAAACAAAGAAATGCAGAAGAAGCCACAATTGATTGGCAATTTACAACTGCGGATGCCAGAGTTAAATTAAAAAGGCTGTATCCTGTCTTTAATGTAATAGGACAGAATCACTGAAACGTTGTACTAGTTGATAAAGATGCAAAATTTTTTCTCTATCCTTATCATACATAGACGCCTGAATTAGAGGTGCGACAAGCAATGGAATTAAAGATACTATAACAGCGTATCCTATTGAAAAATCAGTATTTTTAGAATTGAGTGATATACCGACATTAAAATAAATTAACATAAATAAATGACATACTGATTTTTAAGCAACCTATTTTATTGGGAAATAGGGCTTAAAGTAACTTTTAATTCCATTGCTTGTCGCACCCCTCCTTCTACTATAGACTGTTAAGCAAAGACATCAAAACATTTTGACTATGCAAAAGAAGCTTGTGTTGCTCATGATGTTGATTTTAGAGAAGCAGATTTAAGACGCCCTAACTTTAAGCTACTGACTCTAGCTGTCGTCAAAAAAAATCAATGACGCAAGACGTCCAATCCCTGAGAGCTAACTATGCTCAATAACTTTAATGATGCGCCCTGGGGATGTTTGTTCCCAAGCTCCCATTGTTTGACTGTTGATGGACTAACATTTAAAAGTCTTGCAAACACCGGTTGGCTAACCTTATATTTCAGTCTTACTTTTTTTATCTCAGCAGCACTTAGCTTGGCCACAACAGGTGTGCACAATTCATCATACGTCCTCATTGTCTCACCATCAATTATACCCGCATCATACAGACCACTAGCTGTCTGATGAATTGCTTCAAGCGGTGATAGCTCTTTGCCTTTATTTATTATCATCACTAATTACCTCAATTAATTCCTCGTTGAACAATGCCAATTCAAGTTTGTTATTATTCATGATCATAAGATCTTTAGCTAACTGCTTAAAGGCTTTTAGTTCTTTAGCATCAAGACTTGCTTTATCACTTTTAGCAAAGCCATACACGAAAAATGCTTTATCATCAATTTTAAAAGCAACAATAGTTCTATAACTGCCACTTTTACCCTGCCCTTCTCTTGCTAACCTCTTTTTATAAACATATCCGCCCAGATCGCCATCTGAATTGCCTTGACATAATTCATCTATTGCTTTCTTTAGGCTATCATCATTAATATTTTGAGGTTTAGCCCACTTACTAAAAAGCTTGGTTTTAAAGATTCGCAAGTAAGTTCTCTAATATAACTATAATACCCAGTGTACCATTTATCAAGTTATAATTCGAGCACTGTTCCGTAGGATTATGTCGACAGTTCTGGAAAATGTCACATCTTTAGCAAAACAGATGAGTAGATCAAATAACATACAGCCAATGGGGCACAGCTTTAAGATAGATCGAGTAAATCAAAATACTCATGACCTATGAACATCTTAATTTTCAAACAATTCTTCAATCGTTGACTGCATTTCATCTTGACTCGGTTTGGCATAACGAAAAATTTCTTTGATGGACACATTACCACTCAACTCCTGCGCAAAATGTACCCCATGTTTATCCGTGACCTTTTTTAGAAAGGTGTGACGCAGTTTATGGGGTGTAAATTCAAACTTTTCCTGCTCAGGTAAAAAAGCCAAAGCTTGTTTTAAGACCCGTTGAGATATTCGGTAAACATCCAAGGTCTGCAAGCGTGTGCCATAACGCGTAATGAATAAGGGCTCATCTTCATCAGGGTTTCTGGTTTCTAAATATTTGACTAAATAAGCCCTGCTCTCTTGTGGCAAAGGTATTTTTTGACTGATGCGTTTAGACTTATGCCGCATGACCTCACATAAGCCTTTTTTCTGGTATTGACTGACATTTAAAGACACCACTTCAGATTCCCTAAGCCCTGTTCCTAATAGCAAGTAAAATAAAGCAGTTTCCATCAAAGGATTTTGATTTTTCCGGGTACAACTTTTAAGCCGCTGCTCACAGGCTGATTTCAAACGCATCAATTGTTTTGAGGTCAAACCATTCCAATCCGGTGCCTCGGTTTGTAAATCTTTTACTTGAGCCAGAGGATCACCCGCTAATAATGGTCGTTGCTGATGCAACCAACGTCCAACATGACGAATAGTTGCCATCGTACGATTAATGGATGTAGCTTTATAAGACTTACCGGTTTTTTCAGAAATAATTTTAATTAAACTGCGTTGAAATTGTTTGCTCACAGCTGGCGTCCAATTATCAACCAAGTCATGCCCTACTTCGCTTTGGAAAAAAAGAATGAATTTTGACAAGTCTTTCTTTTTGGCAGCTTCTGTTTTTTCAGGAGCCCCCTTCACATGCACTGAGTAATAATAAGACAGCCACTCCGACAAGGAATTGGTGTCAAAATGAACATGCAAAGGATGAAAAATCTTATCTATCACAAACTTTCGATTTTTGTCATTTTGGTGATCGAGCAAATGCATAGCCTGCCTATTCTGATTTTTCCCCATTATACCCTGTTTGTGATGGATAAGGTACGTTATCTATCTCAAATAATAATCTACCACCCGTAAGAAAAAGCGAACTCGAAAAAAAGGTCAATAGAAGCCAGGTTCCTAATTTTGAGTATTACGAGCAAAGGGGAATGCAAGTTATCTGAATCCGGCAAAATAACAATTTACTAATTTATTAATTTATTAATTTACTAAAAGAGTAAATGCACTAAAACGCTATTTTGTGCTATAATATATATTGAAAATACTAAATAAGGTACGCCATGCATATACAACAGGTAAAAACTATCGGTACAAATGGCCAACTATCCTTGGGTAAGGAGTTTGCAGGAAAAATGGTGCTAGTAGATCAAATAGATGAAGGAACTTGGATTATTAAATCTGGAGAATTTATTCCTGACTCTGAAAAATGGCTTCATCAAGCTAATAACATGGCTAAGATTGAAAAAGCACTCGAATGGACTGAAAAAAATAAGCCATCTGCAAATTTTGACGAAATAATTCAAGGTATAGAAAATGACGTCAATAAAGATTGACCTAAACAATCCAGAATTTCAAAAAGATTTATTTGGCCTTGAAAAAAATGAGCTATCTTCTCTAGTTAAAACATTAAAAAAAATTCATAAATTAACTTGGGCTGAATTGTACTCCGATCATGGTTTGAAATGGGAGGCAATTTTATCCAAACAAACCACATCAGGCCAACGTATCTACACATTCCGATTTTCACAAAAATATCGGGCTACTGCTTTGAGACAAGATGATTTTTTAAGATTACTTGCTTTACATCCAGACCATGACGGTGCTTATAAGTGATGATGAATACTTTTTGGACCTCAAAAATTCAATTTTGAAATTGGTATTTTGAAAAGTTTCTTCTTAACAAAGAACTGATAGCTCGAGTAGGCTCATCGCTCTTTTTGCCCTATGATGAATAAGTATTCACCAAGATCGCTCTCATAATCTTCAATGATGGTGTTTATTCTGCCTGAATCAATATCAGTAGCCAATTTTTTTAAACCATGGTTCAACTCCGTTGGATTTGTTGAAAGATGAAATGATGAGATACCATCTCTTACTTTTTGGTCCAAATAAAGCGATGGACGATATTTTCCTGCATGCAAAAATAAATCTTGCATATTCTTCGTAATGAAAAACTGTTGGGATTGTAAAACTTTAAAACCAGATTGTTGTAGCAATAGATTGATTTCCGATTCACTAGCCATTTTGTTCATTGCATCTTGCATCATTTCTGGAAAATAATAATGAAGCCAATAGTGTTTCATTTGCTCTGGTGTTGCAGTAAAAATCACAAGATTGCCGTTTTTGAGCACGCGAAAACACTCTTGGAAAAGTTTTTGGTTATCCTGAATGTGGTGTGTAGCCAATATACAGGTTGCTCCATCAAAACTATCATTCTTATATGGCAATTGCCTTGCATCTGCTTCTAAAAATTGTATTGTAGGATGCTTTTGTCTCGCTTTAGTGAGCATTTCTTTCGATATATCAATCCCTTCAATATTCAGCCCTTTTGCGCTCAATGCGCCAGTGTAATTTCCGGAGCCACAGCCAACATCTAAATAATGACCATTTATTTGAACATTTAATAATTGCAACAGTT
>JACCWN010000086.1 GCA_013697625.1 Legionella sp. | reverse complement strand
ACTTAATGTGCTTGAGGTGATGAATTTTACTGAAGATGAACGCCAGGATTATGAAGAGCACCTTAAATGGCTGCAAATACAAACCAACACTATAAAAAACTATGAGCAAAGAGGTGAGGAAAGAGGGCTGGCTAAAGGTAGGGTTGAAGGTAGGGTTGAAGGCAGGGTTGAAGGCAGGGTTGAAGGCAGAGCTGAAGGCGAAGCTATTGGGATTGAAAAAATAGCCATTAACATGATAAAAGCAAACAAACCTCTTGATGAGATTAGTCTATTTACTGGGTTATCTCACACTACTTTAGCTATGTTGCGGGAAAAATATAAATAACCTCTTGGTGTATTTTTATTTTTTTGCCAATTTAGCATTCAAAAATGAAACCTTTGCCTTCAAAAATAAAAATTTTAACACCAATACGATCGATCCAATAATGTTATTATACCGCCATTCTGCTTATATTGAGTTTTCATGTCAAAATTTAAACAATGGTTAAAAGAGGATCGATTTAAAAATGGTGGGCGCTTCTTTAATGCCTTATAAAGTCCACAATAGAAATATTTTTATTCACTAATATTAATTTTATTCCAAATCATGTAGAATATCGGACCATATAAGAATAGGATTCGTGGATGCTTTGAGTATCAATCTAACTAAAATTCAATATTTATATTTTAAGAGCATTCAATCATGTATATTCCATTTATTACTGACTAGTAGGCAAATACTGGTTCAACGACAAAGGGCAAGGCATTGCCGGTGCAAAAGGGACTATCCTTGCAATGGTGACGGGAATGTTGGTTGCACCAATTAAAACCTTGCTTGATCTCTTGTGTTATGGTTATCAAAAGATAGTGACACTACTCATAGGCGCTGGAGTATTTTTTGCTGAAAAAGCGACCCTTGCTGAAGAGTATCCGCCTCATAACATTGATTCAATAGACTGGATAGACTTAAAGCAACGTTATTTTTTTGAGCAGTTCACTATGGGTATGGTGTCATTTTTCACACTTATCCTGTCATACCTATTGTTTTTTTTGCCTAGGACTATCACTCATAATGTTGGTCGTGCGATTGGAATATTCTTCACAGTAACTTTGGTAATCCCAGTCTACAAAACGCATTTTATTTTAAATAATGTTTCTTAAGCCTGGATTAAAGTCAGTGATGCCTTTGATAAACACGCAAGCCTCTGCTTAGCAGACCAAAACCGGTGTTCATTAATAACAACTAAAGAATTTAGCCAGACATACAAAATAATACATGGGATGATTGGACAATCAAAACTAATACCAGACACTACTATAGATACTCGCTCTTTTAATCAAATTAATTCTTATTTAAGGAAACTCTGTAGAAATGTGGATTTTTCAGTAGAACTACCTAGGATGATACCGGCAGTGCTCAGAAACATTATCTCAGAGTATTATTTTGATGATAAATTATTTGCCGATTTTGACACGACCACTGTATCAGGTAGAAAGAAAATCCTTAAATCTTATTATTATGCTATCCAATATTCCTATATAAAAATGCTTAATATTAACACTATTGATGATTACAATACATTCATGGCTTATCGATGTTTTTTTAGATACATCAATAAGTATGATGATGTTGTGAATCGTCATGAATGTCTAGCGGCTATTGGTAAGCTTAAGAAGGAAGAAATGATATTTAGCTGAATTCCTTTGATAAAAGGGATAGGGGTCAAGTCTTGTGATAAGGTTTAGTTTCTATATAAATATCGATTCAAATACCCTATGTTCCCATAATTATCACAAGTCTTGACCCCTATATACTATCCCTGATGATTTTGAACTAAAGGATAAGGGGCTACCAACGGACTAAGCAGGTGACACTATACACTGATCTCTTTAGTATTATGAGCTACAGTTTAGTCAATTTGAACTGTCACCCCTTTTGTAATCATCTTACTCAACTTTATAGCATCCCAATTGGTTAATCGGATACAGCCATGGCTAAAGGATCTGCCAATGGTTTCAGGAGAATCTGTTCCATGTATTCCTATTCCTTTCTTGCTTAATGCAATCCAAACTACACCCACGTCGCTATTTGGGCCTGGGGGAACATTATTAAAATCCCCACTGCGCGTACCTTTTTTGAGCATTTGTTTGTCATGGCGAAACCAAGGTAGGTAGGCTATCGCTTTGACTTTCCATGTTCCTTTTGGTGCAGGTAAACTTTTTGAACCGGGTGTAATAGGAAAAACAGCTAAAAGTGTTTCTTTATCGTCTTCGTAAAGAAATAAAAGACGTTTCTTAACATCAATTTTTATAATCCTTTTGGAATAGTCCTTCTTTTTGTTTGCTTTTTTCTCCTTGAGGTCTTCAATTAAAAAAGGTTTAACATTGGGAACTTTGACCTCATCGCCAACTTTTATTTTTTTCATATCTTTATCTTGATTAATTTCTTTTAAAAAAGGAACATCTGTATGGAATCGTTCAGCAATCATCTCTGCAAAATTGATATAGGGCAGAGATTTTCTTTTAGCCTGTTCAGCTGGTTTTTCAGGTGCTTTACCAATAAATTTTTCATCCTCGGAGCGAATAGTATAGGTAGTATAAAGGGGGCCATCTTGCTCTGATACCTCAGGCTTATCAGCTATTTCATCGGATTCATCAGGTTCATCGGCGAGCTCATCAGATTCTACTTCTGATTTAGCTACCTTGGAATATTTCAAAGCCTCCTTTGTAAAATATCCATTCCGACCATCAACTTTACCGGGACTAAAATTTTTTTGATCCAAAAGAATCTGAAGTCTAAGTATCTTTTCATCTACACTAGAGGTTTCTTTAGCTGAAATAGATCCAACTGCGCATAACAACATCAAAATATATATCCAAATAATTTTCATAATAGCTTCTGGTTTTGATACATGTTTTAATCATAGTCTATAATCTGGCCAACAATCAAACTGATCTAAAATTTTTCTATCAACAGCAAGCTTTATGATAAATGTGAAAGACGACTGCACGCCAAAAAACAAGCTGAAGGATGGATCATAAGCTTGGCATTGCCAAAATTATTTACGGGTTCTTACTCCTTACCCTTAAAATAGTTTGATTAAAAATATATACATTGTATAATTATACTATGAATATACATATCTGGAGTTATAATGGCTACTGTTACTTTAACTAAATGGGGAAATTCAATCGGAATTCGTATACCCTCAGTTATCATTAAAGAAGCCCATTTACATCCTGGCGAGGAATTGGAAATTAGAGCAGATGAAAAGGGCGTGCTTACATTAATTCCAATCAAAAATCAACATAAAGGATGGTTAGAGCGATTCAATGCTTCGGTAGATGACAGTAGTGATGAGACCCATTTAAATCTAAGCAATGATTTTGATAGGGACGAATGGACATGGTAAAAATAAAAAGATTTGATGTTTTTTTAGTAAATCTTGACCCAACAATCGGCTCAGAAATAAAAAAAACACGTCCAGCAGTCATTATATCACCGGACTCAATGAACATGAGTAGGTTAAAAACAGTTATTATTGCACCAATGACAAGCACTATCAAAGATAATTTGCCAACTAGAATATTCTTAGAATTTAAAGAAAAAAAAGGACAGATTGCGCTTGATCAACTGAGGTCAATTGATCGCACCCGGGTTATCAAAAAATTAGGTGTTATTGAAAGGGAGGCTCAAAATAAGGTGTTAGATCTTTTAGCAATAATATTCCAAAAATAGTCCCCCTTGGTAAGAGAGTATGGCAGTATTTCCAAAATAAACCACCTCCTTTTTGACTTTCTATTTTCATAATGACCTCCTGATAAGCAGACAACGGCGCTTAGCAAATGCTTGTTTAAAAGCTGATTTTTCCTTTATGGTTTCAATCCGGGCATTAATTAATAATTGTTTTGGATTATACCAGGGGTGAATACCCCAAGTCATAACATGAGCAATGCGTCCTTGTGCTGATTGAGTAAGCACTAAGCAATTTTCGGTGGGAGCCACATTAAAACTATTTGGCAAAGGCTCGACCAATTGTGCATCGAGTTGTTCGCAAATGGCCTTTTCATCTGTATCCAAAGCAAAACGTCCGCACATTGTTCTCTCCAAACTGTATTGACCCTATGTAAACTCAGCGCACAAACACCGTGGGTAGATCGCTCCACTGTGTAGTATAGTTGGGCGTTTTTAATTGTCTTTTCATAGACCAGCTTTTATTGAAGCCCTCAGCTGCAAGCCTTACCGTTCTAGCGCCGTATTTTTTATTGATTAAATCCAGAGTATCCATAACCACCGCGGTATGAGCCAAGTCTTCATCTGAAGGTTGGTTAAACAAATCCATTTGCCGGTATTGTTTATTGATTAAGTCTGCAAACATAACACCAGACTTACTATAATGAATACCTGGTCTATAAATTTTTTTTAAAGCAAATTTAGCCAAGCGGGTAAGCTTGCGTATATCATCTGTAGGATTTACGATTTTAAAACCAATGGAAGGATTATATTGTTTTAAATCATCCCTAAATCGGTTGGAGCGCAAAAATACAGAAAGATGTTGTGTTATGAGCTCTTGTTTTCTCATTTTTGACCAGGCTGTGGAACAATGATGACTTATGCCCCTGCTTAGCATATCAAAGTCTGTTTGCATGACCCCAAAGGAGCAGGAAGAAACAATTGATTTTTTAGGCTCATCAATTTCTAAGCCCAAACAAGGAATGCCTTTAAGCTCCATTGCTGTTCTTTGTAAAACCACATTAAACCGTTTCTTTATCAGTGCAAAATCCATATTTGCTAAGTCAGCTGCTGTGAAGATACCCAAAGCATTTAGTTTTTTTGTCCACTGGCGTCCAACACCCCACACATCACCAACATCTATAAGCCCAAGCCAGTGCAGTTCATGGGTTACATTAAATACCGGTATTTTGAGTTTCTTCTTGGCCACATGATTGGCAATTTTCGCCAGCGTTTTTGTAGGGCCCACACCAATAGAGGTAGGAATGCCTGTATTTTTAAGTACTTTTCTTTGTAAGCCCCAAGTGAAATTGGTTAAGTCCTGTGAGGGTAGAGACCTTAAATCCAGAAAAGCTTCATCAATAGAATAAATTTCAGTGTGAGGCCAAGTATCTTCAATGGTAGACATGACCCGCTCTGAGAGATCGCCATATAAAGTATAGTTTGAGGAAAAGGCTTGAATGCCAAGTTGTTTGCATAGTGCTTTGACCTCAAAATAAGGAACCCCCATTTTAATGCCCAGTGCTTTGGCCTCAGGCGTTAATGCAATGACACAACCATCGTTGTTAGAAAGTACAACCACGGGTGTGGTTCTAAGGTCTGGTCTAAACACCCGTTCACAGGATGCATAGAAACTATTACAATCAATAAGGGCGTACATCAATTGGTCTCATGAATGACATGGGTAACAACCCCCCAGATGACCAAGTCTTGCTCCTCAGTGATATCAATGGGCTGATACTTTGTATTGGCAGGCAGAAGTCGTACTCGACCGCTTTGGCGACATAAGCGCTTAACGGTGAGTTCACCATTGATTGCAGCAATCACAATTTTTCCATGCAGAGGCTCTAAACTTCTATCAACCACCAACATGTCACCAGATTGAATCCCAGCATCTTTCATGGAGTCGCCAGAGGCACGTACGAAAAAGGTTGCTGCAGGGTGGTGAATGATGTGTTCATTTAAGTCTAACTTAGACTGAATGTAGTCATCTGCTGGTGAAGGGAAACCGGCACTCACACTATTTGAATATAAAGGCACTTTGAATGTATTGGCAAATGGAATGGGTGTTTTAATATCACTGATGTGAAATAGAGACCTATGAATGGGTTTGTGTCTGCCATCTATGCTCAGACCTATAGGGCTGTGAGGGCCCAGACTTTCATCGAGAGAATTCATGATTGGTTGCAACTTGAATAGTGTACATAAATCAAATACTAGTACCAATAGAGGTGGTTGTAAATATGAGAAATGATTATAAAAAGGGCGCTTGTTGTAAGTGTTGGAATTTGAACCTAATAATTTTTTAATTATTTCAAAAAAAGTATGAAATCAGCATTCACTTCACTTTATCACGGGGCACTCTTTAGCTAATGATATGGCCGCGGCACGTAGGCGGCAGGTGAAATGTCAACAGACCCTAGTGCAATTGGGTGACATCCTGATTGTATTCATCTGAACCTAAAGTCCATATGAAAGATTGTATATCTATGTAATCCTTAGGCTTAAAACTGGATAAATCACTTTTTAATTGCTTAGCGAATAATATCAAACTCTGATAGGTACTCCAGTTTGGTTGTGAGATATATTCAAAAGGAAATTGATACAGGGCTGCAGCTACTTTTGTAGTTTTTGGTTTAAGAAATATATACCTTTTAGGATCTGCAATGAAAGGAAATACTGTTACAACTGGCCAAGTTAGGACGCGAGTTTGTTCTCTAGGTAATGCCGCGATTGTTTTAATGAAATCATTAAAAAGCGCCTGTTGTCTGTCATTGGTATATAAATAATGATACAAGCTTTCAGAGAATAGCTTTGATGCAAGCTCGCTTTTTAGTGCATCCCGTATGGCCATTTTTTCAAAAGAAAATAATAAATTGGTTTTACCTTCAATTTTTAAAATCTGGTTAGTAATCTCTTTGTATTTCTTTGCGCTTAATAAATCATTAAATAGGTTTTTATTTAACGATTTATTCCAAAGACTGTGGGCATTCCATTTATAATTTCTTTCCCATGAAAGATATTTTTCATCAATGAAACCTCTAGGAAAAAATTCTAAGAATTTTTTGATGGCCATATCTTTGGCTGAAAGTATGTTGATCATAAACGCCTTCAGTTTCAATAGAGATACTCTAATTATACACCAAGCAGTGTTCCCTCAGATTTAAAACAGGAAGGTAAAAATGAAAGGTTTATAAATAGGTGTGATCCTAACTTTAGCGTTCAGGCCTACACTTTTCAAACCTAATCAAAGCATCGGATAAACAACTTTGCATAGCAGTATGGTGGTTACTTTCACATAGGCCCAAACCAGCACCTAAGTTAACTTTACAGGTACGAGGTATATTTACAGCTATACAAGTTACGAAATTCCCATCAGCAACATCAAAACAATGCAACATGTTATTATGAGATTTAGTGACGCACCACTGCCGGTCAAGTTTGTATTGTGCATTACAGTGATGAGGGGTGGCGGTCTGCTGAACAACGGAGGTACTGGTTGTAGCCTGACTAAATGAAATACAGGTTAAACCAAAACCCAAAGCAGCAATCATTAGTTGAAGAAATAGGTGTTGTCTACATTTCTGCATACCTTTACTTGCATCTTGTGGTCGTATTGTATCTACTGCTCTTTGGACATCAACAAAGTGCCTTTGCACTTCAATATTTACAATGGATACGCATTTATCTACAGATGCATCATTATTCTGATTACTGTTCATATTGTAACCTCCCTGTAGAGAGTACTCTAACTTACTGTCCATATTTATCATTATAGTAATATTAAACCAAAAATCCTCACTCATGATCGTTCTAAGTGAAAGGGCAATGTTTATATGATTGATTCAAGATTTAAAGATTCACAACCAAATTAACTTGTAAGATATTCGCAAGAAAATTGGGTACACCAAAGCGTCGTATATATTGATTCATATATCCTGTTTCGACTGTTGCTTTTTTATTTAATTCATAACCGATTCCTGCAAAAAATCGATTTTGATCAAAACCTTTGCCATTTTTGCCGATAAAATCATTTTTATGCCAGAATATTTCATCCGAACCAATCAAACTAAATTTAGGGAAACAGGTAACTGGTATGGCCAATTTAACCAATTGTCTTGCACGATATGCAACTTTGCCATTATTTTCTAGAAAACGCTGCTCCATACGCGTTCTATTTGTGACTTTAATTTCTTTGATTTTTGTAGACCATAACAATTGCTCCCAAACTCTATCTTCAGTGAAAGGCTTGGTAGTATTTGGAAAGCCGGTATGAATCCAAGCATAGCCAACCCACAGGCTAATATTTGACTTTATTTCATATCCCAAAGCTTGTCGCAACAAACTTTGTGTTATGCGGGTACTGTCATCCCCAAAGCGTTCTTGGTTCTCCAGCCAATATTTTACTCGTTTTAAAACAGGCGTTTTCTTATTGATATTTCCTGTGATGGTTATATTGGTCCAAGTTTGAAAGTCGCGCTGGATGGTGCTGTTTCCTGTTAGAGTGCAACTGAGGAAACCCATCATGATAATCGCCAGTAGCAATTTTTTGGAAAATTGGTTCAAATGATCCTTCACTTTCTTACCATACTATCAAAACATTTTTCTGCTTGCAATTCATTCTAATGCGCATAAAATACACGATTATTGATGTTGTAGCGACTGGGATTAATTTGAAATGTTTGAAGAATATGGTTTCCTATATGCAGATGAGGATGATACTTGGGAAGTAGATGAAGTCATTGATATAGCTGAGAAATTGGGCTTATCAATAAGTCGACAGGTTTTAACGGGTCATACACATATATCAAGTCTTTTACGAGCTGTACGTGTAGCTGTGGCCATAGATTTACTAGGTCCTCAAACTGGACAAGACAATTTGGATTTCATAATAAGTTATCCCGCAGATAAACTTTTGTATTTTGCAGATGTTATTGCCATTATTAACGGTGTTGATTTATTTACAGGTGATAAAGCTCAACGTAATTATGCTGCAATTGTGCATAACAAAAATATAGAAGACCTGTTCCATTGCCTGAATGCTATCTGCGAGGTTGAGTTATTGTCGAATAATTTTACAGCTCAGGCTAATTTTGAAACCTTGATTAAGCATCAAGAGCTACCCTTACTTAGCATTTGCTTGCAGGAAGCTGTCAATTCAGGTTTGTTGCTTAATAATCAGCTTGATATGGTTAATGCAGCGGGACAGGCTTATTTTGATATTATAGCGCACCATACCTGTTTAAATTCGCTTAGTATACTATTGCAAGTAGCTCAACAAGTTGGCTATTTTGGAAATGATGCTCAAATCAACTTTTATTTTATAACTGGTTTAAGGGCAAGAAATTTAATAAAAATCAGTGACATAGTCTTTATACCCGGTTTGAGATACCTGCTTGGACGCCATAATGGGTTCCATAATTTTGACGCCATCATCCATTATGAAAATCCATGGAGGTTGTTTGAAGCGCTTGATAGTGCTAGCAAGGAAGGCTTACTTGGAGCCTCAGCTGCTGCACAAGCAAATTTTAATATCTTGATCAACCATAAAAACTTGCCTTACCTAAATCTGGCTATTTGTCCGCATAATAATGCCGGCTTATTCGAAAATAATTTTGGACAGAAGAATTTTGAAGCCATGGTTATGCATCCAAATCTTCCTATTCTGGTAGACAAACTTATTGCAGCAGAAGCAGGACCTTTATTAAGAGGTGTTTCTGCTCAGAAAAATTTTGAAGCAATGGTAAGTGAGAGCAAAACGCCAAAAGATCTTCCAATAAGAAGCCCAAGATTCTTTTCATCCAAAGTGCAACCACAAAACATACTTGGCACCGCACAAGCAATCAATAGCCTTACTTCGAAGCAACCTGTAACATCATTACCCGGTGCTACCTTGGGTGATTAAGCATGTAGAACCTCAATATTTCTTTAGGCTAATACCTAAATTGTGGTTTTGCCTGTCATCTCCGGGTGTGTTACGGAGCATGGTGCTTCCCTCGGAGAGCCCTCGCATTATCTTGCATTGAGGAAAGGGACACCGCAATCTAAATCCTATCTAAATATCGCTTTAATACATCGGACCTCCAATTATTATATAATTTATGTAAACTGCCATATAAAATGGTATTTTAGATAATTTTTAAAATAGGGTTCAAATGATGTATAAACATATTGCCACTAACTTAATGCTAGTTTTTATTTCTCTAAATCTGCACATTTCTACAGTACAAGCCCTTAAGGTCAAAATAAATCAGCAATCTTTTACATTAAAGAAATCAAATACCCAGCGGGAGCTTATTCAGGGATTGATGTACACCAAGCATTTACCTTCACGCAGAGGCATGATTTTTTTCTTTGATTCTAAAAACGCGCATCAGGTAAGAATGTGGATGAAAAACACTTTGATTCCATTAGATATGTTGTTCATTGGACCCAATCATAAGATTAAATGCATATTTGAACAGTCCAAACCAAACTCTTTAGAAGTACTTTCCTGTCCCGCAAGGATAAGGGCGGTCATAGAAATTAATGGTGGTGAAGCGCAAAAATATCACATAGTGCCAGGTATGAAGATTGAGTTTGGGGATTAAAAGCAATATTTCATGCGGTTAAAGATTTTTCTTCTTGATTATTCAATTGCTCTTGATCCCGTGGTGACTGCGCATATAAATGCTTAAAGAAGGTTAATTCACTATAAATGGCCTTACGAATATCTTGTACATTAGACTCTTTTTTGTTTAAAACCAAAAATGGGTGAGTTATAGTTTCTTTCAAATCTATGACACCATTGACTATTTGGATATCATGGATTTTTTCTTTAATTTCATCAAACATATCTCCTAGATGGTGTGAAAAAGAAGAAGAAAGTGTATGCTTTTCAAATTTTTCTTTTCCACGGCCCTCATCTAAATATTTCAAGGTCAATGCAACAAATCCTAAACCAACTATTATCATCGCTAGGGGTAAACTAATACTAAAGATGCCCACTAAGGCGCCCAGTGGCGCATGAAGAGGTAATGCTATCATAAATGGTAATGAAATCGCATAGGCGAGAAAAATTGTAATCAAGGATGCAATCAGCAAATGGTACATTAGCATGCAGAACATTTTTAACCGATTAGACGAATTCATAAAAGAAAAGTCCTCATCAGCGGTGTCTTTTAATAATTTTACAAATGCTTGCCATCGAACCCGGTTACACCATTTTCCTTTTTTTGCAATTTCATCATCAACATATAAATGGAAGCGCGCCAATAAAAGAATGACACGACGGATTTCTTCAAAATAACTGTCGCTTTCTGCTAGAATTCTGCGCATCCTTTCTAAATTTTCATTGGCCTCTGCTTGTTTTTTTTTGGCTATTGCAATTGCACCTGTTTCAGATGATTGTTTTAAAAGCGCTTGAATGTTACTTTCGGTACTTTTTCGTGCACTGATTATTACTTGGTCTAATAATGCCTGAGCTGCTGCTTCTTGCTCTGCAATTTCAAGATTGAGTGCGTCTCGTGCGCTTTTGTTCTCGCGGGTTTGCTCTTCCAGCTTCGTACGAACTTCCGCTGATTGATTATTTATTTTTTCGCTTAACGTTTGTAACTGATCAACTACAATTGACCTTCCAATAGCCTCTATCTTTTCTTGAGCCTCGGTCACTACCCCAGCTGTCTCAACCTCGACTTCTTGCAACCTTTTCGTAAATGCGGCGCAGGCTTGCCCATTTTTTTTGTAGTGAGTCTTAATAAATGCTGAAGAGTTGTGAAAACCAAATTTATCACAAAATTCAACCATTTGTTGTACAGAATCATAGGTATATGACAAAAAAATAGACAGCAAGCCTGAGTTTGTAAAAATTTGATAGTCGGTTAGTTTTAGTTTTAGTTTTTTATTTTCTTTCTCGTGAATTGTCAATGAAAACATAAATATTGCCCTTCTCTGAAGGAAGGGAATTATACCACTTCGTTTGAATAACTACCAGTTGTTTGCTCGCAACAGTTGTTTGATCACAACCTGATTTATTTATATACAGGACCCCAGCCCAATGAATTTCCATAAAAACTTGCGTTAGGCAAAAGGGTAAACCTCTGGATTCCAGGCTAAAGATGCAAATATGTAGGCGCTGCCCCATGTATTCCCACATGTATGCACAAATTTAGTTTATAATGTTCCTCAATTTAAAATAGGCGATGAAGTCCAATTCAGCTGCAGAGGCATTCAGAGTCCTGTTCAATATTTAAACTGTTGAGATTTTAAATCTTTGTTTTATTGGCTACCAAGAATATAATGGTTTTTTTATGAGGTATGAATATTATGGATACCATCAGCATCCGTGGGGCGCGAACACACAATCTTAAAGATATCCATCTAGATTTACCTAGAGATAAGCTCATTGTGATTACGGGATTATCAGGTTCAGGAAAATCTTCCTTAGCCTTCGATACACTATATGCAGAAGGGCAAAGGCGTTATGTAGAATCATTGTCAGCCTATGCGCGTCAATTTTTATCCGTCATGGAAAAACCTGACGTTGATTCCATAGAGGGCCTGTCACCAGCCATCTCCATTGAACAAAAGGCGACCTCACATAACCCACGCTCCACGGTAGGTACAATTACTGAAATTTATGATTATTTACGCCTATTGTATGCTCGTGTAGGTGAGCCTCGTTGCCCTGTACATCAGGTAAGTTTGCATGCAAAAACCGTCAGTCAAATGGTAGATGAAGTGTTGAACCTTCCAGAAGACTCAAAAGCTATGATTCTTGCCCCCGTAGTACGTGACCGCAAAGGCGAGCATGTACTGTTGTTACAACAACTTCAAGCACAAGGCTATGTCCGTGCTAGGATTGATGGTGCGCTTTACGAATTAGATTCACCCCCAAAATTGGGCCTACGCACCAAGCATACCATCGAAGTAGTGGTGGATCGCTTTAAAGTTAAACAAGAAATGGCCCAAAGATTAAGTGAATCCTTTGAAAATGCATTAAATTTATCCGAAGGAATCGCTTTAGTTGCATCTATGGACGACTCTTTCGAGCAATTGTTGTTTTCTTCTAAGTTTGCATGTTCAGAATGTGGTTATAGTCTTAGTGAACTAGAACCACGTTTGTTTTCTTTTAACAATCCTATGGGTGCATGTCCCTCATGTGATGGTCTTGGTGTGGATCAATTTTTTGATCCAGCCCGGGTGATTCATGATACCACTGCAAGTTTGTCAGCAGGGGCTATCCGAGGTTGGGACAAAAAAACTACCTATTATTTTCCTATGCTGGAATCTTTGGGCCGACATTATAAATTTGATGTAGACATTCCTTTTGGTGATTTAAGCAAAAATATTCAGCAAATCATTTTATACGGCAGTGGACATGAGGTTATCGAATTTTTATATCATAAATCACATGGTGGGTACATGGTCAAGCGTCATCCCTTTGAAGGGGTGATTCCAAATATGCAAAGACGTTATCGCGAGTCTGACTCAGGCATGGTACGTGATGAGTTGGCAAAGTATTTATCATCGCGCCCTTGTCAAACCTGTCTAGGGGCTAGATTAAGGGAAGAAGCTAGGCATGTATTCATTGAAGACATCAGTTTGCCAGAAATCAGTGCTTATTCTATTGAAAAAGCCTATGAGTTTTTTAAACAGTTACATTTACCAGGGTATAGAGGCGAAATTGCTGCAAAAATCAACAAAGAAATCATTGAAAGGTTGGGTTTTCTAGTAAATGTAGGCTTAGATTACCTATCTTTAACACGCAGTGCTGAAACCTTGTCAGGAGGGGAGGCACAACGGATTCGATTAGCAAGCCAGATTGGTTCTGGTTTGGTGGGCGTCATGTATATTTTAGACGAGCCATCCATTGGTTTACATCAACGAGATAATGATCGGTTATTAAAAACGCTGTTTCATTTGCGCGATCAAGGCAACACTGTCATCGTTGTTGAACATGATGAAGAAGCAATCAAAAGCGCTGATTTTGTACTTGATATTGGCCCAGGAGCTGGGGTTCATGGGGGGGAAGTCGTGGCCTTTGGCACGCCTTTAGAGGTTATGAATAACCCAAATTCTCTCACAGGACGTTATTTATCAGGAAAAGAGTCCATCCCAAGACCTAAGTCTCGTCTGACTGCAGATACTACGCGTATGCTCCATCTGAAAGGTGTAACTTACAATAATTTATGTAATGTGGATGTGAGTATCCCACTGGGTTTGCTGACTTGTATCACTGGCGTTTCAGGTTCAGGTAAATCCAGCTTAATAAATGATACCCTTTATCCAATGGCTGCTAATAAACTTAATCGTGCACATTTAATGATTCATGAGGGGTTTAAAGAGATTACCGGTTTAGAACTCTGTGATAAGGTGATAGATATAGATCAAAGCCCTATTGGGCGGACACCGCGGTCTAATCCTGCTACTTATACTGGCTTATTTACTTATATTCGCGATCTTTTTGCAGGCATACCTGAGGCGCGTGCACGGGGATACCAGCCTGGACGGTTTAGCTTTAATGTGAAGGGCGGGCGATGTGAGGCCTGTCAAGGCGATGGATTAATCAAAGTCGAGATGCATTTTTTACCAGACATTTATGTGTCATGTGATGTTTGCCTTGGCATGCGTTACAATAGAGAAACCCTTGAAATACTCTATAAGGGTAAAAATATCCACGAAGTTCTAGATATGACTGTTGAAGAAGCGGGTAGTTTTTTTGCAGCAATTCCTTCATTATCCAGAAAATGTCAGACACTGATTGATGTGGGCCTGTCCTACATCAAGCTAGGTCAAAGTGCCACCACTTTGTCAGGTGGTGAGGCTCAAAGAATCAAACTTGCCAAAGAATTATCCAAGCGTGGTACCGGCAGTACCTTATATATCTTGGATGAACCAACAACAGGTTTACATTTTCATGATACCAAACAACTACTCAATGTATTATTTCGATTAAGGGATCAAGGCAACACCATTATCATCATTGAACATAACCTGGATGTTATCAAAACTGCCGATTGGATCATTGATTTGGGACCTGAAGGGGGTAATAAAGGTGGTCGTGTAATTGCAATTGGCACACCAGAAACGATTGCAAAAAATAAGCACTCCTATACCGGACAGTTTTTAAAACCACTGTTGATGAAGTAGGGTCTTTACGGGATGACGGCACAAATCGCATGTGGTTGTGCAAGATACATTAAATTAAATAAGCACTATTCCTGCACTTTTAGTTTAAAAAGTATATAATTATTAGTAATTCATTTAAAAGGATAGACCAATGAAAACAATTTTCCTTGTCATTATAATACTACTGGTGCTTTTGTTTTTATGGGGAATAGGTATTTATAATAGCTTGATTGCTTTAATAGAAACCATATACAACAACAAAAAACAGATTGATATCCAGCTCGATCGACGCTTTAAGATCTTCGAATCCTTAATTGAAACCGTCAATAAGTATATGGACTATGAAAAAACCACTTTAAAAGATGTGGTTGCTCTTCGTAATCAAGCGCAAGCTGCTAAGGAAGTCGGGGATGAGAAAACCAGAATAGCCGCGGAAAATGGTATTTCTCAAATCGCATCCAATTTAAACGTGGTTTTTGAGCAATATCCTGACTTAAAAGCAAATCAAAATGTCATACAATTACAAGAAGAGATAGTCAATACTGAAAATAAATTGGCTTATTCAAAGCAAGCCTACAATGATGGAATAGAGCGTTATAATGCTAAGAAAAAGTCATTTTTTGAATCCATGATCGTGGCTTTTTTTGCTTCTGCTCTAGACAAGCAATTTGAATATTGGGGTCTACCAGAAGGCCAAACCCAGGCCATGGAAGACTATAAAGTTAAATTTTGAGTCCTAGACTATGAGCTTGCAAGACTATCATGCAGTCACAACCGATTGGCGAGAACAAATCAGGGCTAATAAGCGCAAGACAAATTTCGTCATAGGTAGTTTTATTTTTATATATGTCTGCATAGGCATAATCATTGATTCTCTTGTATTGCATAGTATGTATCCACAGGTTCCATTAGGAACTTGTTTTTATGCTGTCATGACTTTAAAAGTAGTGCCTTTTGCAAGTCTCTTACTTGCAGGATTTGCTTTGATATCTTTATGGATAACTTATGCTCTGTACGACAAAATCATGTTAATGGGTACAGAATATCACGAAATTACACCAGAAACGTCCCAAAGTTTACAGGAAAGACAATTATACAATGTGGTTGAAGAAATGAAAGTGGCCTCGGGATTGCAGTATATGCCCAGGGTATTTATCATTGAAGCGGAGTATATGAATGCCTTTGCCAGCGGTTACAGTGAGCGCTCTGCTATGGTAGCCATCACTCGGGGTCTTATGGAAAAATTGGATAGGGCTGAGATGCAAGCAGTGATGGCACATGAGTTAAGCCATATTCGGCATTTTGACATTAAATTGACCTTAATGGTGGCTGTATTAAGCAATATTTTATTGATTGTCGTAGATGTATTATTTTATACCTTGATGTTCAAACGTGATAACAAAGGGGACAATCGTCTTCTATTAATCATTACAGTGTTGCGCTGGGTGTTACCTATCATTACAATCCTATTAACACTCTTTTTAAGTCGCACACGTGAGTACATGGCCGATGCGGGATGTGTGGAATTAATGCGAGACAACGAGCCCATGGCCCGGGCATTATTAAAAATCAGCGATGATCATACAAAAAATGCTGAGCAATATACACAAGCCTATGGTGCTACGCCTCATGAAGAGGTAAGACAAGCCTCTTATTTGTTTGATCCTACAGACATTGATCCCGTAAAATCACTCACCTCTGCATTCTCAACCCATCCTTCGGTGATGAATCGTTTGGAAGCTTTGGGTTTCAAACGCAAATCGTCTTGATGCCTTCAATTAGTCGCTGGCGCCTTATTGATTTTTACCCAGTTCCGACCTCACATCGGCTGGTTCGCGGTCGCGAGATCTATTGCCAGAGCGTGATCCCTGAATCCCGCGGGACGTCGAACAATAGGTAAAAAGTGTTTCACGCCGCGACTAATTACTCTCTTAACCCCACGCCTTTTTTCATCAATATCAAATTCAAAGCTATTAAAAAAACCAACATGCTGATTATAACGGTCATAGCGATGGTCATATTCACTTCTATTTGACCAATCATGGCATGCCTTAATGCATTAACCATGTATAAGACAGGGTTTAGCAAAGACATTTTTTGCCAAAAAGGTGGTAACATACTGATGCTATAAAACACACCACCTAAGTAGGTGAGCGGGGTTAATACAAAGGTAGGAACGAGCATTATTTCGTCAAAATCACCGGCTAGCATACCATTTGTAAAGCCTGCCAAAGAAAATATTGCAGAAGCTAACAACACCACAAGAAAGGACATGGATATACTTAACACATGAATGTCCATGAAAAAGCTTGAGACCAAAAACACCATTAAAGCCACAATGACTCCCCTAAAGATACCCCCCAAGACGTAGCCTAATAAAATAAGACTATTATGCATGGGGCTTATCAACATCTCTTCTATACTTTTTTGAAAACGGACGCTATAAAGGGAGGAAGATACATTGCCATAGGAATTGACTATGACTGTCATCATAATCAACCCTGGTGTTATAAAATTAGGATAATTAACGCCTGAAATAGTACCGATGCGCGAACCAATCAGGCTACCAAAGATAAGAAAGTATAAACTGGTGGTGATCACTGGTGGTAAGAATACCTGAGTACTGATGCGAATCATACGCACCAATTCACGTCTAACCAAGGTATATAATGAAATACACTGTTGTTTAAAGGCCATTTTTAATTAGATCCAAGAAAAGTTCCTCCAACCGGTTGGTTTTATTACGCAAGCTATGAACATTAATCTTATGTTTTGTAAGTATTTCAAACACATCATTTAATGTGTGGTTATTTTCTATACGCAGTTCAAAGGTATGCTCATTGATAAGTTGATATGAAAAAGGGCTAAGATCAGGTAAGACCTGGAGTGGCGATGCCATATTGAAAACAAAAGTTTGGTGATTTTGAGATTTTAATAAGGATTCCATGGAAGTATTTTTAATGATCTGACCGCCATCTATAATGGCGATATGTTTACATAATTGCTCAGCCTCTTCTAGATAATGCGTGGTAAGTATGATGGTTGTGCCTTTTTTATTGATATTGGTCAAAAAGCTCCACATACTGCGCCTAATCTCAATATCAACTCCAGCCGTGGGCTCATCAAGAATTAAAACGCTGGGCTGATGGACCAAGGCGCGGGCTATCATTAATCTTCGCTTCATTCCTCCAGACAGGTGTCTTGCAAGACTTTTTCTTTTTTCCCAAAGGCCCAATTGGTCCAATAAGGACTCAGCCCTTATGGTCGCTTTTTTACGGTTAATGCCATAATAGCCTGCCTGATTTAATAAAGTTTGCTCACAAGATTCGAAAATATTAAGGTTTACTTCTTGAGGGACAAGACCTAGGCAGGATTTGGCTTTGTCTGGCTGTTTATCCAAATCGTAATTATTTATACAAATACTTCCTGCAGTTTTTTTAATAAGTGTGGTGATTAATCCTATGGTTGTTGACTTCCCAGCTCCATTAGCCCCCAACAAAGCAAAAAAATCACCTGTTTTTACAGTTAAATCAATACCCTTAACAGCTTCAACGCCATTATCATATGTTTTATAGAGCTGTTTGATTTCAATAGCGTTCATAAAGCGTTTAGTCAAATAAGAATGATAGTACCCTGTTCTCACCATAAAAAAAATGAATTTAAAGGTTCTGGATTATTTTTTTGGACTTATTTCAATGATGCAATGGTTATGTAAAAACCGATATGCATAAAACCTTGTAGAGTGAAGCACTATAATCGAAGTTCTAATTGTTTTTCTATTGTTTGATGATAAATAATCAAGGCCTCATTTAAATAATCAGCAAAGGCTATGGCAGCTTGATTAGGCGGAGTTTTTTTTCCAAAAAGTACATTCAAAAAAAAGCGGCGTGTTCGAGATGGTGTTAAGGGCAGTGATTTTAGGGACTGGTCTGTCAAATAATTTAGAGGAATCCAAGCAAACCCAAGTCCTTTTTTTAACAGGTGTATCGCTAATTGGGTACTAGAAACAGTCCAGCGATTTGGCGACTCCAGCCAACCTTTATCAACGGATGCAAATTTTCCAGAATCGCGTATCACCAACTGCAAATATCCTTTTAAATCATCATGGGTTAGAGGGTAGGATAAGTGATGTAAAGGGTGATCAGGATGGGCAACCGCGACTTGAATAATTTCTGCCTGGCAAAATTCAGTAAAGCCTTTAGGAACTGTAAAAGCCACAACAATATCCGCTAACCCTTGCTCTAATAATTCCAATGCCCCAGAAAGGCTCTCTTCATATATTTGCACGCGTGTTTGTGTAACTTTAGTGAATGCTGATAGAGCATGAGTCAAGACCTCCCGTGGAAAAGGATCATCAACAACTATGGTGAGCTCTGTGGGCCACCCGCCTTGTATTCCTTTGGCAATATTTTCCAGCGTATGGGCGCTATCTAATATATTTTGTGCCCTATGGTATAAAATAGCCCCAGTAGAGGTCAAAACTGCTTTGCGCCCTTTTATTTCCAAAATTTTAACACCCAGCTGGGACTGCAGTTGTGCAATGGCATAACTCACTGAAGATTGACTGCGATGAAGATATTCAGCAGCTTGGGCAAAACCGCCATGTTCTAGCACGGCTTTTAACACCAACCACTGATCGAGTGTCGCTTTAATTCTCACAATTTTCCTTACATATCTAATAAATAGATAGGTTTAAGCTAAATATTAACATTTATTATCTAAAAAAGAAATGATATGATGCTTTCTGTGAAATTATAAATAACAAATGAGAGAGGTTATTATGCATGATAAAACTTTAGAGCAAACACTCTTAAAAGCACGAATAGACAATAATCCTACTGAATTTATGCATCTGCTTTCTCAAATTCCAGAGAGGCAAATTTTTTCTGCGCAATTTGCAGCCTATTTAGATGCTATTGAAACATTACCACTGCAACATTTGTTTGAAATAGGTTCAATTACACCAATGGCTGGTCACTCACTGGGTCCGCATTTTATACCAACGCGGAAAAAAATAAACGAAGTATTAGACTTACAAAAAGCCAAATTACACGAAGGCCATTTCCCCGAAACTCGTCAAGAAGGCGGTGATTGGTATCGTTGTGATCGTGACCCACAATCTATTGCTGCAATGCGTTCTATGCTAGGTAATTTCGAAGAGGGTGAAGTGGTTTTTTCGCATAAGGGATTATCAGACCTTCTAGGCGAAGTCATTCCTACCTTCTATGAGCCATGTCTAGAGGATTGGTTGCGAGGCAAAACGAGTATTTGTTTTCTGGGCAAAGAATTCATCTCTGATCAAACAATCATTGAAACCACTCTGAAACGAGAAATAAATAGACGCAGATGTGATAAGGCATTTAGGCCATTTACAGATCTTCCAGAACCTACTGTAGACTCCTTGATGCTTGGAATTCGTCCTAATGGCTATGGACTTTATACAGAGCAGGACATCATTGATTTTGTAAAGAACAATGCTGCTAAAATTCAGCTTTTACATTTATCCCATATTGTTTTCAGTACAGGGCAACGCCTTGATCTCCATAAGATAGTATCTGCCTTAAAGGATGTTATCGCAGAGCATGAAATCATAGTCGGTGTTGATTTAGCGCACACGACTGGAAATAGGCCCATAGATTTGCCATCTTTAAACATAACCTACGCGGCGGGATGCGCCTACAAATTCGCCTCTGGTTCAGCTGGTACCGGTGGGTTTCTATATGTTAATAACAAAGCCGACTTAAAAAAACATCAGCCCATTCAAGGATGGGTTGCAGTGGAAGATCCGTCTAAGGCCTTTAAACACATTGATGGTAAAAAAGCTGACAACCAAGAGTCTATCACAGCATGCACAAATGCCGACAATCAAGAAGGTATCAAAATGTGTGACAGAGGTGCCATCGCCTTCGTACGTAGCAACCCCTCTCCAATTGCAGTCGCAGCAATGCAAGCTTTTGCAAAGCACATGCACATGGTTGGATGGGAAAGTCTTGTGTCAAAATCAGAATGTTTAACCCGATATATGATCGCATTGCTTAAATACAAATTAGGCGACAAAATCAAATTTATTACACCAGAAGATGCTGAAAAGCGCGGTGCCATGATTGTATTTCAGATTAAGGGGCTGCTTGATGTCAAACCCATTGAAAACCTGTTAAAAGAAGAAAGCCCATTGGGTCGGTTTGACAGTGACATACGTCCTCCTAAAAACATTCGCCTAACAGCACAATGCTATATATCCTTTTTTGATATTCATAATGTGGTGTGTAGATTGACAGAAGTAGTCCATCAGATGCTTGCAAAACAAGCAGTTGTAAATAAAACACCGGCTGTAAAATGTGCTGAGAACTTTAGAATATTTTCATTTCTACATAGATCTGCAAATCCAGTCAGTGCCAATGAGACCAGTGCACAACAACCAATACAGGCAAAACTATAGTTACTCTTTTAAACAAAATAGATGAAAGAGGATGTAAAACAATAATTAATAGCCTATTCAATTAGAATAGGCTATTAAGATCAGAGTAGTTTGTTAGCTTAACTCAACCACGGAATGAGGCATGCGCCTCATCATTTTGGGTAACAGGCTCGCTTAGTCGCCCTAAATTCCGGGATGACAATTATGAAAGTGGTATTTAAAGATTTGCACCTGAACTTTCAACCTTTATGTAGAGCCTTTTAGGCCAAATAAGGTTTACTTTATTCGCCACTATTCTAATACATTTTCTATGATTGTCATCCCGGAATTCAGCACGACTTGTCGAGCTTAATGTCCGGAATCTCTTTCTCAGTTGTTCCGTGAGGATTTGCTTTGCTTAACTAATGTTGCCACTAATCTAGTTAGACCAGTACATGTATTTCTTGGGTTTTAATACCCTTTAAACGGTAACAGGGATCCATTATACAGCTAAGCACACCCAGGCATCATTATAGTTTTAATTCAGTCGAAGTTGAACTTGAACTTAAAGATGATGCTTGTTTACTTTCTTGATCTTCAGTTGGTTGATAAAAACTTAAATTAGGGTATTGAGATATCCGTGAATCGCATTGATGACTTTGCGCTTTTTTAGGTTGTAATTTACGCATGCTACTGGCAAGCATGATAAGCGTATCGAGGTCGCCCTTAATATTCCGGTTTATGATATTCCCGTTTACAGGTTGGTCTAATGAAAAACCACAAAGCTGATGGTACAATAAATCTATTATTCTTTGATTGCTGCCTTGGAATGCTTGTCTAAATTTGGTTACCAATTGAGTTATATAGGCCTCTTCTTCATCTAATGAAGGGGCGTCTTCTACTGGGGAAGCAAGCAGAAGTATCTAAAAGCAGATATCTTGTTCTAATCGATAATGAGGGTTTATAGGAGATAGGGAATTGGCTAAATTCATTAGTACTGTATTAGATACTCCAAGTTCTTCCAATTGTTTTGCCGTGTAGCTTAGGCTGAGTTCTTTATAATAGCACAATAGTTCATACACTAAATCAAAACCACCAGCTTCTTGATCTTTTAATGCTAGGGATATGGCCTCAGTTAGGGGCATTGCTTTTAAATCTTCTATAGTAGGTATTATAGAACGCAGAGGGATTGTTAAATGCTCGCAAAGTGTCGGAAGAATTTCCCTCAGGTGATGACGTTCTTCCTGTAAGAGAACTTTTAAAAAATTGACATAATCATTTGGAGTATTGGAGTGAAAATTTATATAGGAACCTTCATATTGTAGGGTCACTTGACAATGAGAAGTAACACCTAAGGATACAATAAGGGCTCTGGCACGAACCTCATCCCTAAAGTAAACATTCAACCTCATCGAATTTGCAGACTCTCTTATCAATACAATATCTTGTACTAAGGTGTTTTTTTCTGTTTGTGTATAATTTAATAAATCTGGGTTCCCCATGTCAATTTTTTTCCAAGGCATTATCAATCTCCAGGTTGTTTAAAGAGGTTGCATGATATCTGAAAATGAGGCATGTGGATCATTAATAAAAAAATATATTTGCTCTAAATAAGGCGTCTGTTCTTTTCTGTTTGTAATAACTGACTTGATGCGCTTAGTCATGCACATCCTTAGCAAATGAACAAATAAGAGTAACTGTTGTTTGTTCCTATTTTTTTTCATTATTCTTTTCTAAAATCCATTGTTTCCAGGAAGCATAATTATTTTCTCCTAAATCTTTGCCACTTATTTTCTTCAAAAGTGTATAACTGTCTTTATGGTTATTTGGTTGTTTTAACCTTAACAATGAGATGAGGCTAGCTTTCCCATGCTGTATTATCAGTTCACGGGATTTTTTTTCATTTGCTGCATTGATAAGTATCAATAAGGCCTTATTTCTATCTGTATCATAAGGAGAGTCCAAAAGACTTAAAAAAGGTAAGGGGTTGATCTCATGGATATGGGCTTTGTTCATGGTCTCATTAATAACCCTCATTGCAGCATTTCGTAACCCTGAGTCAGAATCCATGACATATTGTGTTAAGAGGGAGATAATTTTAGTTGGATCTTTAAAATGCCCCATTAAAAATGCCGCTGCGGTCCGTCGTTCAGCATTGGACTCTTGTTTTAAAGTCTGTAATATCAGCTCTTTTTCTTTGTCTTTCCCTACATTTTCGGTAAATAAAGTAAAGCGTTTTTGTAAACTGGGGTGGCTAAATCCTGGAAAACAATGAAACACGGGGCACTCAGTTTCTTGTTTGTTGTATCCTGATACCATAACCTTGGCCCAATCAGACTGATATTGAATCATTTCTTCCACCAAATCCTGTTTGGGTGCTTGGGCTTCGGGCTTTGTCTCTTTGGTAATAAATCGTAAACGTGATGTGTTTTCTTTTTCAACGACTTCAATAGTTGTGTACACCTTTTTGTCAGCAGGATAATAAATGGTATCGAAGTTCACAAAAGCAAAACCATACTGCTTTTTAATTTGATCTAACAACTGTGTTCTGTGCTTAAAAAGGGTTTCTAAGGCTTTTTGATGTTGAGCATCTTTAGATTCTGAATCTTTGGTGAGATTAAAACTTTGTGCTGAATACAAGGCTACTTCTGTGCCATATCTGGATAGCAGGTCTTTGGTTTTTATGGGATCTGTACCATATACATCGATGATGTCTGTGGCCTGGATGTCCAATGAAATAACATAGGCCAAAATAAAAAGTGCAACTTTTTTCAAAACACGCTCCTAGGTAATTGTACAGCCATTTAAAAACACATGATGTTTCATATTTCTTTCAAATTGAACCTGCATTTGGGTTTTATATTTATCTATTGAATGTAGACAATTTTCAGGTCGCCAGGTGAAATTTTTTGATTTATTACAAATGAATTGGATAAAAATATCCAGAAGTTTGAAGTCTAGATTAAAATCATCAAGCCATAAAAATTGACCCTGCTCATTTACCTCAAGAAATATATATTCATTGTCAGGTGTAACAATAAAGTCGAAAGAACCAAAAACTATACCTAAGGTATCCATGAACTGATGGATTTGATTTTGTATCAAGGTGGGCAAATGATAGGGTTGTACATTTAAATGAGAACCATCCATGGCCCGCCAATCCAATTTGCTGTCCTCATGTGCTTGGGAGTCTATTTTTGCTGCTACACAATATCTACCAAAACATGTAACCCTTAGTTCGTATTTTTTTTTAATTTCGGGTTGATATATGCCTGGCACCAATTTTAAAGACATATCATCCAAGTCAGATGCTTTGATTTTACTGGTGTAAGTCATTTTGATCTTGTCTTTTTCAAACCAGACATTAGAACACAAGGGTTTGTAGATAATCTCCTGTTTGGCCTGTTTTTTTAGAAAGTACTCTATTTCCTTTTTATCATTGGTACATAAGGTTTTAGGTATCATCAACTTGCATTGGCTGGCTATTCTCAATTGTAGTATTTTAAAGTTGGCTCGATTTGCAGCTTCTTTGTTATTTATCCACCATGCCTTTGGAGCGATGTTTGAAGTTAAAGACTCATGAAATAAAGCGTTTTCTCTTTTAACAAAGGCATAATCTTCTGGATGTGTTAAATTTTCAGGCAAATGGGGTTTCCTAGCACGTCGCCACCAGACAACATCGTAGTCGTTTTCTTCGCAAGACTGTTCATCATCAGCACTTTTCCAATGATATACATCATTATCTACATAGAGTGAATTGGTTTGTTTGGTTGGGTGATCAGCTGTGAATAAGAGTCTGACCTGGTGTCCAATGTCTTCAAGGGCAATTTTCACAAGAAGTGCATGTAGATCATCAGGCTCCGTAGGTATTAAAAATCTCATAAAATCCTTTTTGTATCCGTTTAAGTAGGGCATTAATGCGTTCTTTTCAAAACACTTTGGGGGTAAGCTGCAGTGTTTCATCAAGAGTTTCTAAAATGAAACACTGCACAGCAGGCACAACAGATATATCCTGCCTTACTCATACTTTACCAATCGATGGTTATATCAATTTCTGCATCCATACACCCTATGTTACCTGTTGGTCTTAAACACTGTCTCTGAGTTGTTGCTCTTAGTTCTCCACCTGAGATTGCTTCGAGCTCATTGATGTTTAATTCTTTAGCTAATGTATACGCCAAAGGCCTTGATCTTTCTTGGTTGGTTTCCATTGTTACTCTCCATGTTGTTGAACACTGCTATTGTATCAAGTTACATAAATGTTAAATGTAACTTACATCATTGTATTTTATGATTACTTCAAAGTAAATGGTTAGTATAGAGAAAACGTATAATAAAATCGCTGGTGGAAGGATTTATTTATCTTTGAAAGGTAAGGTACCTTGTTACAACAACAGGGCGATTATTGTCGTCATCCCGAGCTACTCCGAATAACTTTATATCATCAAGATAACAGCGAGGGTCGGGTGTATTAGGGAGCATGGTGCTATACACGGATCCCTCGCTTTTATCGTGATGATATAAGGTCAGCGCTGATTGGCTGGGGATGAGGTCAAATTAGGTACGATTGCTCTGGTAAAGGGCTTATAATTCAATTTTTTAAATTGTAAATTATCAACTACCTTCATTTTCTAAATAACCGCAGCCATCTTGAGGGCAAAGGATTTGGCGGCCAAATTTTTTACTTTCTTTTAATGTCAGTATAGGCCAATGGCATTTTGGGCAGGCTTTATCAAGGGGTTCATTCCAGAGGGCATACTTACAAGTTGGATACTCTCCACAAGAATAGAAAATTTTCCCTTTTCTGGATTTTCTTTGTAAAATATGTCCTTTATTGCATTTTGGACAAATTACACCGGTGTCTTGAGGTTTTTCTAGAGGCTCCATATGTTTGCATTGTGGATAACTACTACAGCCGATGAACCTGCCATAACGCCCGCTTTTTATATGTAAGGGGCTAGAGCAAATAGGACAACTTCTGTCTTCTACTATTTCAGGTTCTGTTTTACCATCTTGGCCTAGATCTTGGGTATAATCACATTCAGGATAAGCAGTGCATCCGATAAAGCGACCGCGTTTGCCCAAGCGTATGGATAAGGTTTTACCACATTTTGGACATGCTTCATCTAAGAGTTCAGTTGTCACATCCTTACGTTGTACCTGTTCATCAGTTTCTTGTATCTGTTGAATAAAGGGTTGCCAAAAGTCTTCTAAGACCGGCACCCATTCTTTTTCACCTCGGGCCACAGCATCCAGCGTATCTTCTAATTGGGCTGTGAATTGATAATCAACATATCTTGTAAAATGCTTGGTTAAAAATTGATTTACTATGCGCCCAACGTCTGTTGGAAAAAATCTTTTTTTATCAACTATAACGTATTCACGTTGTTGTAAGGTATGAATGATGGAGGCATAGGTAGAAGGGCGGCCTATGTCATATTCTTCTAGCGCTTTCACCAAGGTAGCTTCAGAATATCTTGGGGGTGGTTCCGTAAAATGTTGTGTGGTAGTGATATCTAACACAGTGACTTTTTCACCAACAACAAACACTGGCAACAGGCCTTCAACCTCTTCATCTTTGGAATCATCCCGCCCTTCTTCATACACAGTAAGAAACCCTGGGAAGGTAACCGTCGAGCCATTTGCCCGAAAAATATTGCCCTTATCACCACAGGTAAAATCTACGGCTACTGTATCCATGATGGCATCTGACATCTGACAGGCTAAGGTGCGCTTCCAAATGAGGCTGTATAGTTTAAATTGTTCGGCAGATAAGGAGGCCTCTACCATGTCAGGACTTCGTTTAATTGAAGTGGGGCGAATGGCTTCATGCGCTTCCTGGGCATTTTTTGATTTGGTTTTATACAGGCGTGGTTCTTTGGGTCTGTTGGATTCTCCGTACCGTTCTTCTATATAATTACGTATCTCTTCTATGGCCTCAGCGGCCAAATTAACTGAATCCGTACGCATATATGAAATCAAACCAACTGTACCCGTGCCTATGTCTATCCCTTCATAGAGTTGTTGTGCCACCATCATTGTTTTACGGGCAGTAAAGCCCAGTTTGCGTGCAGCCTCTTGTTGTAGGGAAGAGGTTATAAAAGGTGGGGATGGTTTGCGTTTGCGCTGTTTCTTTTCAACTTGTCTTACAACCAAAAGTCCTTGAGCATCTTGAATGAGTTTGTCGCGAATTTTATAAGCTTCAATGTCTTGTTTTATAGAAAATTGTTCTAATTTTTCTTGTTGGTAATGGGTTAACCTGGCTTCAAATGTGGCTTTTGCATGCTGACATTCAGCAAGGATTTTCCAATATTCTTGTGAAACAAAGGCTTCGATTTCAATTTCTCTTTCTGCAATAAGCCGTAGTGCGGGGCTTTGTACTCGACCGGCTGAAAGGCCTCTTCTGATTTTTTTCCATAATAAAGGAGATAAGTTAAAACCAACCAGATAATCTAAAGCACGACGTGCTTGTTGAGCGTTGACTAAATCCATGGATATGGTTCGTGGATTATTTATCGCGTCTTGTACCGCCGATTTTGTGATTTCATTAAAAAAAATTCTATGGATTTGTTTGTCTTTCAATGCTTTCTTTTCTTTCATGAGCTCAACGATATGCCAAGAAATGGCCTCACCTTCTCTATCTGGATCCGTTGCCAGCAGTAGTGAATCTGATTTTTTTAAGGCTTTGGCTATCATCTCAATGTGTCTTGCATTTTTTTCAAGCGGTGCATAGGTCATGTGGAAGTTATCATCTGGATTGACTGACCCCTTGCGGGCAGGTAAGTCCCGAACATGTCCGTAGGAGGCTAAGACTTCATAGTCAGGGCCTAAATATTTTTGAATAGTCTTAGCTTTTGCCGGAGACTCGACAATGACCAAATGTTTGCTCATAGGTAAATAAACCTGTTTATATTAAGTTAGTGCGTTAGGTATGCATCTTCTTTTTGATAAAGTACCAAATCAAGGAAAGATAATTGATCTTCATTTAAAAAGGTAGACAATACTGTTCTAATTGTCCATTTTGTTTCTTCTAAAGTAATGATATTTGAATCAGAAAAACTCAACTGGTTCATAATGAGTTCTAAAACTTCTGAATCTATGATGCTCCAAAGGACCATGCGTTTTAAAAACTGATAACTTGATTTGCTAAGTTTGAGTTGCTCTTCCTGGGTAAAAATTCGAGTAGAACTGGATTTGGCTGTCTGAATGAATTTAAGTTCTACTGATTGCGTGGCCGCTGTTGATTCATCATCGGTAGAAGTGTGTGATGTCTGCCTTTCTTGCAGTTTGGTTAAACTGGTTTCGAATAAATTCATGAGCATTTCAAATAAGTTATCTTTCATAATTACACCTTATATAACCGCCAGGTACGGACAAAATGACACCGAGCATTTCTAAACGAGCAAGATCACCGATGATTTGCTCAACCGTTTTACCACTGCGTAAAATGATTTGATCAATGCTTGTCATCTCAAAACCAATGCACTTTACTAGGTAATCATTCCCAAAGGCAAGGGATAAATTGGCTTTATTGGCAAGGGGTTGCTGATAATCTAGTCTAAACTCCTCGAGCACATCGGCAACCGAGGTTACTAATTTAGCGCCTTGTTGTAATAAATAGTGGCAGCCACGAGCCAATGGATTATGGATTGAACCTGGGATAGCCAATACATCTCTATTTTGTTCCATGGCCATCCGAGCAGTAATTAAAGAGCCACTTTTAATTGCAGCCTCAATAACCAAAGTGCATAAGGACAGACCGCTTATTATACGATTTCTACGGGGGAAATGTCCAGCTATTGGCGGGCTTTTTAAGGGAAATTCTGTAATTATGAGCCCTTTTTCCCGAATCTTGTCAGCTAACCTGTTATGTCGACGCGGATAGATGATATCAATACCTGTACCTAATACAGCTATGGTTTGTCCCAAGGATTCCAAACATCCCCAATGGGCTTGAGCATCAATGCCCAATGCAAGCCCACTCACAATGGTGATTCCATAAGGTGAAAGTACTTTAGCAAAGTGCTTAGCATTCTCAGCACCCGTCATGGAAGGATTACGACTGCCAACAATGGCCAATCTTGGCGGCTCAAGGGCAGATACATGTCCTTGTGCATATAAAATGATGGGTGGGTCTGGAATTTCTTTTAAAAGAGCAGGGTAGTTTGGTGAATCCCAGCAAAGGATTTGATTTTCTGTTGCTGCCTGCATCCATTTTAAATCTTCAGTGATGTTATCAAGAGAAAAATTTGAAATGGTATGAGCCAAAAGGGGTGTTAAGCCTTGGTCTTCTAACTGGGCTTGGTTTAATTTGAACATGTTTTCTAAATTTGGCCAACGGTTTAATAAAAGATTTACAGTTCGGGGGCCGACTTTGTTCATCCGATTTAAGGCGAGGAAATAGGGTAAATTGGTCATTTGTTTTATACGATGCGTGGGTTGGAACTTGTAATATTACTGTATTTCAGAGATAATATCTCGTTATTTTAAAGAGAATTGCATATGACTATTCGTAAAATCATCTACTTACCTGATCCTCGATTGCGACAGGTTGCTAAAGCAATAGACGTCTTTGATGATGCTTTGCAGGAGTTGATTAGTGATATGTTTGAAACCATGTACAACGCCCGAGGGGTTGGACTTGCTGCTCCTCAAATTGGAATTAGTTTACAGTTATCAGTCATCGATGTGATAGGCGATAAAAGCAATCAGTTGGTTATTATTAACCCAGAAATTGTATCCTCTACTGGACAAAAAGATTTTGAGGAGGGGTGTTTGTCTGTTCCTGGTGCTTATGACAAAGTCGTGCGCGCAGAAAAAGTAACCGTTAAAGCTTTAGATAGAAATGGCAAGCCTTTTGAAATACAAGCGGATGGTTTGCTCGCTGAATGTTTACAACATGAGATCGATCATTTAAACGGTAAGCTATTCATTGACCTGTTGTCCCCCTTAAAAAGAATGATGGCACGCAAAAAATTAGACAAGTACAAGCGCGCTAAAGCTCGTAACTTATGAATTCTCTTCGTATCGTGTTTGCTGGCACACCAGAATTTGGAATCCCTGTCTTAGAGGCCTTAAAACACTCAACTCATGAGCTTGTAGCCATTTACACACAACCGGACCGGCCTGCTGGCCGTGGTCGCCTGTTGCAGGCTTCAGCTGTCAAACAGTGGGCTTTGCAAAATCAATTACCCATTTTTCAACCCCTTCATTTCAAAGACCCTGAGGAGATAAAAACCCTTAAAGCTTTAGAGCCTGATGTCATCCTAGTCATTGCTTATGGGCTGATATTGCCAAAGGCAGTACTTGATATACCCCCTTTGGGGTGTTTGAATGTACATGCTTCTTTATTACCACGTTGGCGTGGGGCCTCTCCAATACAGCAGGCCATTTTGCAGGGGGATAAGCAGACAGGCATTACCATCATGCAAATGGACATAGGTATGGACACAGGTCCGATGTTTTGCAAAGTCGTATGCCCAATACAGCCATTAGATACGGCTGGTAGCTTACATGATACATTAGCTCACTTGTCTGCCAAGCCGCTATTAGAGACCTTGAATGCTTTGGCAGCCAGCCAGTGTCATACCACCATCCAAGGTGATGATTTTATAACCTATGCCTCAAAAATCACTAAAGAGGATGCAAAGATCGATTGGCAGGACACAGCGCTTACCATTGATAGACAGATTCGGGCTTATAATCCTTGGCCCATTGCTTATACAGCGCTTGGCTACAAACCTTTGCGTATCCATCAAGCTGACTATGTAGACGCCAGTTGTAATCAACCCCCTGGGACCATCGTAAAAATCGATAAACAAGGCATTTTGGTCTCAACCGGTGATAAATTGATACGAATCACCTCTATGCAATTTCCAGGGTCAAAAGTAATTACTGTAAGCCAGTGGTTGAATTCTAATAAAAATGAATTTCAAGTAGGTGGCTTATTGCAATGAAAAAAACAGATAGGTTGATTGCTTTTAAGATTTTATTAGCAGTTATCCAAGATAAGTCCTCCTTATCACAACAAATGGGGTCTTCTACAGAATTATCAGCTTTTACAAAAGAGTTGTGTTTTGGTGTTTGCCGCCATTTTTTTCGTCTAGAGGCCATGGCTTTTCAACTTATGAAAAAAAGACCAAAGGAGATGGAAGTCTGGGTAGCAGTGCTCATGGGACTCTATCAATTACATTACATGAATCAAGCCGATTATGCGGTGGTTAAAGAAACGGTAGATTTACTCAATGCCTTAAAAAAGAATTGGGCTAAAGCATTGGTAAATGCAGTATTGCGTAATTTTTGTCGTCAATCCGCGGATATAATGTCAGCCTTAGATGAGAATAGCGCTTTTACATATGGTCAACCACCTTGGTTGCTTGAACAACTAAAAATATATTGGCCAAATGACTGGGCTTGTATAGCAAAAGCAAATGATGCGCATCCACCCATGACACTCAGGGTAAATACAAACAAAATTTCAAGGGCTGATTATATAAAAAAATTAGAACAATCCGGACTTATTGTTCAAATTTCTTCAGCTGTGCCCACTGCCTTGACTCTGGCTAAGCCCTGTGATGTCATAAGCCTTCCCGGATTTGACCTTGGAGAGATTTCAGTCCAGGATGCAGCGGCCCAACTTGCTGCTACCTTACTGGATTTAAAACCCGGCTTGCGCGTTTTGGATGCTTGTTGTGCACCTGGCGGCAAGACTTGTCATATACTTGAAAGCCAACCCCAATTGAAAGAATGTGTAGCCTTAGATGTCGACGCCAAGCGTTTAAGCCGCGTCAAAGACAATTTACACCGTTTGAATTTGAAAGCTCATGTCCTCCAAGGAGATGCAAATGCCCCAGATGTATGGTGGGATGGACAACTATTCGATCGTATTTTATTAGATGCACCTTGTTCAGCAACGGGGGTCATCCGACGTCACTCGGATATTAAATTATTGCGAAAGCCTGAGGACATTGCAGCGCTGGCTCTAGTCCAAAAAAATATGTTAAATGCACTGTGGCCTTTGCTGGCTCCAGGTGGGTTATTAGTATATGCAACCTGCTCGGTCATGCCAGCTGAAAATGAGCAATCTATCCACCATTTTTTGCAACTACAGCCAGACTGTGAAGTATTAGAAATTCAGGGACCCTGGGGACAGGCTACAGGCCATGGTCGCCAGATTTTGCCTGGAGAACAAGGCATGGATGGCTTTTTCTATAGTGTGTTATTAAAGTCAAAAGGATAACAATGCACACTGAATTTTTACAAATTCCAATTGATCAATTGCAGTCAGGGCAATATCAGCCTCGGGAAAATTTTGATTTAAAGGCCCTAGAAGAATTGGCTCAGTCCATTGAATCTCAGGGGTTAATAGAGCCACTTATTGTAAGGAATATTGCATTACACAGGTTTGAAATCATAGCAGGAGAGCGCCGCTGGCGTGCTGCAAAAATTGCAGGATTGACTCAATTGCCCTGCCTTGTAGGCAACTACAATGATAAACAAGCCTGTGCTTTAAGCCTCATTGAAAATATTCAACGTGAAGATTTAAATCTCATTGAAGAGGCCAGTGCATATAAACGCTTAATGAATGAGTTTCATTATCAACAAGCAGAAATTGCCTTATTGATGGGCAAATCTCGCAGTCATATAGCCAATATAATGCGTTTGCTGAGTTTGACGAATTTGGTAAAACAACACATCAGTGACAAATCATTGTCTTTAGGGCATGCACGGATGTTGGTTGGTTTAGATCCAGTTCAACAAGAAGGTTTAGCCTTACAATGTATTGAACAGCATTGGTCTGTAAGGCAATTGGAGCAGGTTCTAAAACATCGCAAACAACAACCCCTAGAGGTACCTAAAAATCCAAAAAAAGACAGAGACATTGAACGCTTACAAGTTCTATTGTCTGAGCAGTTAGGTCACCCTGTGCAAATTAGCAGCGATTCGGACCAAGGAGGATGGTTTAAAGTACAATTTTTTGATAATGATACCCTCGCAGGGCTGTTGGAGCGGCTTGGCTTGCGATATGATTAAACTATAATTTTAAATTTAAGGAATACCCCTTGTGAAAAGGATATTTTCTGCAATTAGTATATGTCTTTGTTGGTCCTTATCTTCCCAGGCAAGTATTCAAAGTGGCATTGACCAGCTCATTACTAAAATGAATCCTCATGTAAATTTAGGCATGGTAGTGATAGATTTAACTACCGGAGAAACACTTTATAATCGAAATTCCAATCAATTGTTTATTCCAGCCAGCAACATGAAATTATTTTCTGAAGCGGCAGTGCTTATGGCTTTAGGTCCTGATTATCGTTTTGAAAATCAAATAAGCACCAATGCAACCCAAATCCAACAAGGCATATTGAAAGGCAATGTGTCTATACACCTATCTGGCGATCCTTCATTTAAACGTGATGATTTAAAAAGCTTATTATCATCTCTTAAAAATTGGAATGTGAATACCATCCAGGGCAATGTCATTATAGACAGCAGTCTGTCTTTGGTTTCTCCCTATCCTCCCGGTTGGTTAACCTCGGATCTTGCCTATGGTTATGGTGCTCCGGTGGCTCCACTCATGCTTGATGCAAACCGTTTAAATGTTACGGTGAATCCTGGGAGTCATGTTGGAGATCCAGCTTTGGTGGAAGTAGATGATGGGGGAAGTGGCTTTGTGGTAACCAATCTTGCTAAAACTCAAGCCAGCGCCAAAGGCTGTGGTGTGGGTTTGAGTTTAGACAATACCAATCATTTAACCATCCATGGCTGTATTGGTTTAGGTCAATGGGCCGTACAGCAACAAATAGCCATTAAAAATCCTCTCAGCTATGCACAAGGAATGATTAAAAGCGAATTAGCAAAAATGAATATCCAACTAACCGGTCAAGTGCAGATGGGAAAGACACCTTCCGATTCTATGGTAATTGCTACAGAGTATTCCAAGCCCATATATCAGCTGATGGCTGACACCTTAAAACCCTCTGATAATCTATATGCAGATAGTTTGTACTTACATGCTGCAAGCAAGTTGCATGGAGCACCGGTTACTTGGAATGATGCCCAACCTGTGATCAAGCAGTTTTTGCAAGAACAAACAAGTATTCCCTTAACCAATGCTGTTTTTACTGATGGTTCTGGTTTATCACGCTATAATTTGGTGTCTCCTGAGCAGACCATTTCTTTACTAAAATTTTTATATGAACGCTTTCCTCTATCCTATGAATACATCGCAACCTTACCCGTATCTGGTAGAGATGGCACTCTACAAAAACGATTTCAAATTGCAAGCCAGCAGGGATTTGTTCGTGCTAAAACAGGTACCATGACCGGCATGAATAGTCTATCGGGTTATTTATATACTGCGAACGGACATACTTTGGCCTTTGCTATGTTCATTAACAGGGTACCAGGCAAGCTCTCTGGACCGGGTCGCCCTTTATTGGATGCTATGGTGGGATATTTTCTACAACAAAGCCCTGGAAGTATGCGATTAGTTAAAGTATTTGCTCCTCATAATCGGATTAACTTTCAAGCAAAAAAAACCCAAGCCGAGATTCAAAGAGTGCATCAAGCCAAGTGGCGTCACTTAGAATCCATGGTAAAATTGGCCTTGAAAGGACAATCGGTTGATATTTTATATAGAGGTAATGAACTTATAATCAATGATAACCAAGTTGATGCGAATAAAGTGTGGTCTTCACTCCAATCAATTAGCAGACAATATCCCTTTGCTGTAGCATTAACTTCCAAAAGTATGTCCATCAAACCCAGTGGTAAACCCTTACTAACCTGGGTTCAAAACAGTGAAGTTACTGCTGAGGGGCAACGCAAGTGGATTATTCGAGAATCTATATGATCCCATATCGTATAAACAGTGAGGGGCTTTTGCGCTTTAGCATGTGTTATTCACAGGATGATCTTAAGCTTTAAGTTTAAATTATATTATTTAAGATGATTACAGTATAGGTCTTGTTTCATATTATCATGATAAGTTTGAACAACTGAATGATAGCTTTGACATAATAGTCCGCACCCATAGTGATTAATCGCAAAGCCCGCGACTTTATATTTCTCACATACACATGTATTTAATGGGGCACATTGTAGCCTATGAAAGGCCATGAGGGGTTGAATTTCTATGCATAAAAGGGCAAATAAAATAAATTGTAGTACAATGTGAATTTTTTTTGCAGGCATGATAATCCTTTATCATAGGTAGATCTTAAATAAACAATAGACCATGAGTACTATTTTAACAATATTTTCTACTAGCAAAATAATTGTTGGGTCTTAATGTTAGGAATTTATTGTGTAAATGGACTTTTCTTATTGTTTAAACCCATTTAAAAAAGCAGTAAAATACAGCGCAATAAAAGGATAACCTATGTGGCAAAGATTTTTTTATATATTTTTCATCTTTATTTTTACCCTAGTTTTAGGCATTTCTTACATTTGGCCAAATGGTTTATATTTTTTAATAATCATCACTCCTTTATTTATAGTGGGCATTGTAGACACCTTTTCTAAAAATAATGTCCTATATAATTATCCTGTCATTGGTCACATTCGTTACCTAATGGAATTTATCAGCCCAGAAATACGTCAATATTTTCTTGAAGATGATAAAAGTGGAAGACCCTATAATAGAGAGCAGCGAGATCTCATCAAAAAACGTTCTGAAGGAGACCTTGGCATTCATCCCTTCGGTACTGAGAATGATATTCTCACGAGAGGGTATAGCTTTGCCTTGCATTCTATGGGGGTTAAAGAGGTACCAGAAGAAGCTTCCCGAATCATAGTGGGCGGTCCACAATGTCTGCAACCCTACAAAAGCTCTCGTCTTAATATATCTGCTATGAGTTTTGGCTCTTTAAGCGCGAATGCCGTGCTTGCAATGAATAAAGGAGCTTACTTGGGCGGATTTTCCCAGGATACTGGAGAAGGGGGCCTTACGGATCATCATCTAAAGTATGGTGCTGATCTGGTTTGGGAAATTGCATCAGCCTATTTTGGGTGTCGCACGCCTGAGGGACGATTTGATGATGAAGTATTTAGCCAAAAAGCCAATCTTAAGGTTGTCAAAATGGTTATAATTAAATTATCACAAGGTGCAAAACCTAGTAGTGGCGGCTTTTTGCCTGGAGTTAAGGTCACTAAAGACATAGCAAGGTATCGTGGAATCCCTGTAGGTGTGGACTGTAAATCGCCAGCGGTTCATCCTGAATTCAATACACCTCGTGGATTATTAGAATTTGTTGCGCGTTTAAGACATTTATGTGGTGGCAAACCCATAGGGTTTAAATTATGTATTGGTAAACGTAGCGATTTTTTAGGTATTTGTAAGGCGATGTTAGAGACAGGCATTCTACCTGATTTTATATGTATCGATGGTGCAGAAGGTGGTACCGGGGCTGCAAACAGTGAATTATCAGATTATTTAGGTCTTGCACTTGATGAGGCCATTCCTTTTGTGCATTCAAGTCTTGTGGGTTGTAATCTGCGTCAACATATCAAGTTATTAGTCAGTGGTAAAATAGTGGATGGCTTTGACATGGTTCAAAAAATAGCCTTAGGGGCCGATTTTTGTAATGTCGCGCGTCCCATGATGTTTGCAGTAGGCTGTATTCAAGCCATGCGATGTCATACTGGCAACTGTCCCACTGGTGTTACTACACAAGATCCACGGCGTGCTAGAGCCATTGATGTTGATACCAGGGCAATACATGTTAAAAATTTTCATCATGAAACCATCAAAAGTTTCCTTCGTCTGGTTGGGACCTTGGGTCTTGATCATCCAGATAAACTGTCTCCAAGCATCATTTGGCAGCAATTAGGTGAACAAAAAGCTAAAACTTATGCTGAGTTATATGACTACTTAACATCGGGAATTTTATTAAGTGATTCCATTCCAGAGTATGTCCTGGAAGATTGGAATCAAGCCAATGCTGACCGTTATTGAGCATTCGAAGGTTATAGGCGGGTTTAATACAGTAAGTGGGTGGGGTAAGGCTTGGTCACTTACCCACATCCATTATTGGAATTACTACCTGGGAGAAATTGTATTAGAAATTTCTATCCCAGCCTCTTGCAATACGGTTGCAACTTTGCCAGATATGATTCGGTGGGCTTTCGTAGTTGGATGAAGTAAATCAAAAAATAAATAATCGTCACAAGATTCTTCTGTAGTCTTATGTAACCTATCGGTGACCAAACTTAAGATTGGTTTATGCAGTTGTTTACCTTGCTCTGGTTTGTTACAAGCTTCAGTTACATTACTAAACTGGTAAAGGGCTGGATTTGATATGACTTCAGCAAGCAGTTGATTGATATCATAAGATATCAAATTAACATTGGGGTAGGCCATTTTTAATATATTTAAGCCTTGGGCTAAAGCTTTATTGTGTTCATTGGAAAGATAACTCAAAACCTCAGATTTACAGGTCTTACTATCTTCAGAGCAACTCACCTCATCTAAAAAGCGGGCAAAGGGTGTATTTCCAATGTTGGGTATATTCAATATTAAAATATTTTTTGCACCTTTGTTTGCCAACAATTCCAAATTTTTTAATATACCTTGGGTGACCTCGGCAGCAAGGGTGTGGTCTTTGTCTTCTGGGGTTCCTAAATAATTATTGCTGCCGATCCAAAAAATGTATAGATTATCTTGAATTTCAACATCATTAGGGTAATCAGTAAGATATGTTTGAACCTGGCCATCTATGGTAAATAATGCACTATCCCCCACCTCTTCAGAAGATACCATGGCGCCACCAAAAGCATAATTTAGCATATGCCCTGGTTGTTTTGGTAGTAAAAAGCGGGTTAAATATTCTACCCAAACTGGGCCATTGGAAAAACGCCCATCATAATATGGTGGGGAGGGAGGAAGCTGTTCTTCCATGTGGGCAAATAGGTTACCATTGTCAGATAAACTGTCTCCGAATACGACAATATTATGAATAGGGGATGCATAAACAAACCCAGAGAATAACAAAACACCCAGGAGTAACAATCGTTTCATAAAACCCTCGTTTAATATGTAAGTTAGGGCCATTGATTTTTCAATGGACTGTAATTAGTCGCTGGCGCGAAACTCATTTTACCCCCTTAGTTCAAGGTCTCGCGGCTGGTCCGCGGGATCAAAGAGATCTAATGCCAGAGCGAGATCCCGACCTGCCGCGGACAAGCCGCAAAAGGTCGGGATTGGGTAAAAAACAATTACGCGCCAGCGACTAATTAGTAAGTGTTCCTGTGTTAGCGAGCTGAGATTCTGAGGGACAGGAACCCACCCAGTACAACCAGGAATAAAAGCCTTCTCTCCCTCAAGGCAGGGCTAGTGTACCGGAAGAGGCACAAAAAAATCAAGTAGCTCAAAAAATAACAGGTAAACGCATCTAAACGTATATTATGAAGTCAAATGCCTACGTAGCGCTTATGCGCAGAATCCAGCAACGATCTTGATACAAGATCGTATGGATACCGTGCATAAAGCAAGGTATATAGGCAAAAGAAGGTATTTTATGTACAAAAATTAGATGCGTTTAATCTGCAAAATTAACAGCTTCAGTGCTTCTTGTATAGTAATATATTAAGCACTATCGGTAAAAGGGTATTCTCCAGGTAAACGCATCTAAACCGATTTTATGAAGGCAAGAATGCAAGCATTCTGCGATTTATGCGTGCAATCCAGCAATGATCTTGAAACGAGATTGGATACCGCGCATAAAGCACGGTACGTAGGTAATTTTAAGGTATTTTATGTAGAAAAATTAAATTAGATGCCTTAAACCTGCAAATAAAAATAACACTCTAATGCTTCTATGTAGTAATAGATTAAGCACTACCAATCAGAGTTAGTTTTAATTGGCGGCCACAAACCCAAGCTTTGGTTAAATCCTGCATGGCTTCTGGGGTCATGCCTTTGGGCAAACATACAAGTGAATGATCGTCAAGAATTTTTAAACGCGTAATATTGCGGCTTTGTAAGCCTGCTTCATTAGCGATTGCTCCTACAATATTACCAGGTTTTACACCGTGAATTCTTCCAACCTCTAAACGAAATTGATTGAGGGCTACGTCTGATGATTTATCATCAAATTTTTTCCTATCACTCTCTACTGGCTTTCTATTGCTGCCAAAGCCTTTTTTATCCTCATGAGAGCGGGAAAAAGCACGATCTACACGGGTATCTGCACCCCGGCCGGTGCGACTTTCTTTTTGAGTGGTGGCCGTTTTAGGGAAAGCACTTTCTTTTTTCCAAGGCATGTCTTTGTGTAAAAATAAGGCAAGAGCAGCCGCTACATCTACAGCCAAGATGTCTTTGTCTTTGATATAGTCTTCAATGATGCGTTTATAGGAATGGATGTGTTCATGTGTCAATCGGGCTGTGATGTTGTCCATGAACTGTTGTTGTCTGACGACTTGGATTGTATGATCATTGGGGATGGTTACTTTATCAATGCGTTGACGTGTATGACGCTCAATATTACCAACCAATCTAGATTCTTTGGGTGTTGCAAATAAAATAGTTACTCCAGAACGGCCCGCGCGTCCAGTTCGACCGATTCGGTGTACATAGGTTTCACTGTCTTGTGGCATATCATAGTTAATTACATGGGTGACACGTTCCACATCAAGTCCACGAGCAGCAACATCTGTTGCTACTAAAATATCAATGACACCTTGTTTGAATTGGGTAATGATTCGTTCTCTTAGTGTTTGTGTAATGTCGCCATGAATAGCCATCGCTTTGAGCCCGTGTTGTTGCAACACTTCAGCAACTTCTTCTGTGCTGCTTTTGGTGCGCACAAATACAATCACGCCTTGATGGTTTTCGACTGCTAACATTCGAAATAAAGCATCTGACTTCTGGTGCCCCGGAACGAGTATAAACCGTTGTTCAACGCTTTTTACCGTTGCAGTTTCCATGCGGATTTCGACTGAAACAGGATTATCTAAGTAGGTGTTTGCGATGCTACGAATACGAGAGGGCATCGTGGCTGAGAACAAGGCGATTTGCTTTTTCTCAGGTAATTTCCCCAGGATGAATTCAACATCATCAATAAATCCCATCCGTAACATTTCATCGGCTTCATCTAAAATAAAAGTACGAAGGTTACTTAAGTTTAAGGTGCCTTTTTCAATATGATCCATGATACGACCTGGCGTACCAACAACGATTTGTGCGCCTTGACGTAATTGTTTCAACTGTTTGCCATATTCTTGTCCACCGCATAAAACTGCAACGTTAACATGTCGAAGATGTGCACAGAGTAATTTAAATTGCTCTGCAACTTGAATGGCCAATTCACGTGTGGGCGCTAAAATTAAAGCTTGTGTACCCTGAACGGTGGTTAACAGTCCATTTAATATGGGCAAGGCAAATGCTAAGGTTTTTCCTGTACCTGTTTGAGCAAGTCCAATTAAATCTTTGCCTTCGAGGAATTTTGGGATAGCCTCAGCTTGGATAGGCGATGGAATTGTAAAATTCATATCCTCCAATGCTTTGTTTAAGGGTTCTGAAAGATTGAAAGTGCTAAAACAAGCTGTAGTTTTTTGGTTCATAAGATTCCCGATAAAGTAAAGTGCGATATCACGACCTTAAAACCTTAAGCATTTGATAACTTGAAAAATAGATATATTTATTTCAAAGTTACAATAAATAAACAAGATAGTTTATAGGTCGAGCCAACCAACCGGTTGGTTAACATAGAGCTCAAAACCACCTTCAGGAGATCCTTCGCGCAAAAAGACGCTTCAGGATGACGTACTTGGGGTAGTTAATGAGTCTAATGTAAAAATTGTTCAGTATAATAACAAAATAAGCATGAAAATGCACTATTTTATTTTAATATTTTTGTAACTTTTCCAGCTCCATCGTCCTGAAGCGACTTTTTATATTTGTAACTACCCCAGCTACGTTATCCTGAAGCGTCTTTTTTATAATTGTAACTACCTCGGCTACGTCATCCTGAGCGTCTTTTTGCGCGAAGGATCTCCGAAATGTGGTACTGTCTCTAATATTGATTGGTACATCATCACTTCATATTTACAATTTTTTTTCACTGAAACCATACCACTGTCAGGAGATCCTTCGTGCAAAAAGACGCACTCAGGATGACGGCACCTGGGTAGTTACCAGGGTTGATGACGACACCTGGGTAGTTACCAGGGTTGATGGCGGCACCTGGGTGACATCAGAGTTGCTGTCGCCTTGGCCAGCAGGTTTTGATTATATCACAGCTGCTAAACGACAAGCCATATCGATGGCGAAGCGTGCGTCCAGTTCCAAAGCTCTAAAGGCGCCACCTACCAGGTGAACCGATTTTCCGGCTTGTTTCAAGGGCTCAAAAAGTGTATTGAGCTCTGTTTGGCCTGCACAAATAATAATAGAATCTACTGCAAGAAGTTGAGGTTTTTTATTAATTGTTACATGTAAACCCTCGTCAGTGATGGCATCATAGTGTACGCCTGAAATCATGGTCACTTGTTTGTGCTTCAAACTTAAACGATGGATCCAACCCGTAGTTTTGCCCAGGTTTTGTCCCATTTTTTCATTTTTACGTTGTAATAAATACACCTGCCGAGCTTTTTCCGGGACCATGGGCACCTTCAGACCCCCTCTGTGTTTAGACTCTATATCAACACCCCATTCATCATAAAATACGTCTTTTGAATTATTATCAGCAGTATGTGTTAAAAATTCAGCTACATCAAAGCCTATACCTCCAGCTCCTATAATTGCCACGCGTGGTCCCACAGGCTTTTTATTTGTGATTAGGTCCATGTACTGAATTACTTTTTGATTATCAATGCCTGGTATGTCTGGTATTCGGGGTTTGATGCCCGTTGTTAACACCACTTCATCATAGGGCATCAATTGCTCCATCGTGGCTTCTGTGTTGAGATGTATGGTGACCTGGTAATTGTTTAATTGATAATTAAAATAGGTAATGGTATGTCCATATTCTTCCTTCCCAGGTATTTTTTTTGCAAGATTAAATTGCCCACCAAGCTCATGATCTTTTTCAAATAAGGTCACTTGATGCCCTCTTTGAGCAGCAACTGTTGCAAATGCCAATCCTGCAGGGCCTGATCCCACCACTGCAATGGATTTTGGTTTATGAACTGTTTCGTATATTAATTCAGTTTCATTGCAGGCCCGTGGGTTTACCAAACAAGAGGCGGTTTTATTTACAAACACCCGATCAAGGCATGCTTGATTACAGGCAATACAAACATTGATACTTTCGGATTTGCCTTGTTTTGCTTTTGTAACAAATAAGGGGTCTGCCAAAAAGGGGCGTGCCATTGAAATCATGTCAGCCATGCCTAATTCAATAATTTCATTGGCAATTTCTGGGGTGTTGATTCGATTTGAAGCAATGACCGGGATACTTAAGTGTGGCTTAAGATGGTGAGTCACCGCGACAAATGATCCAGCAGGAACACCACTTGCAATGGTTGGTATCCTTGCTTCATGCCAGCCTATTCCTGTATTTAAAATGGTGGCGCCCGCCTGCTCTATTAATTTGGCAAGCAGTATGATTTCATCCCAACTACTGCCTTTGGCAATCAAATCCATCATTGACAAACGATAAATGATGATAAAATGTTCACCCACTTGCTGTCGAATGGCCCGGACTATCTCAATAGGAAAACGTATGCGATTTTCATAACTACCGCCCCATTCGTCTTGCCGTTGATTTGTATGAGACACAATAAATTGATTAATCAGATAGCCTTCACTGCCCATTATCTCCACACCATCATAGCCAGCTTTTTGGGCAAGGGTCGCACAACGCACGAAGTGCTTTATGGTTTTAAGGATCTGCCGCCGACTCAATATCCAGGGTTTAAAAGGGCTGATTGGCGATTTAATTTCACTGGGTGCAAGGGCAAAAGGATGATATCCATATCGACCAGAATGCAAAATTTGTAAGGCAATTTTACCACTTGCTTCATGGACGGTATGGGTTATAAGCTCATGTTTGTGCTGTTCTTTGGTGGTGGATAATTTTGCGGAGAAGGGGGCAAGCTTGCCTCGGTAATTGGGAGCAAAGCCCCCGGTAACAATCAATCCCGCACCGCCTAAGGCTCTTTCTCGATAAAATTCAGCCAAGCGTTTTAAATTTTTTTTATCTTCTTCAAGTCCGGTATGCATTGAACCCATTAAAATTCGATTTTTTAATTGGGTAAACCCTAGATCCAATGGCTGGAAAAGGGCCTTAAAGGGGGTGTTATCAACGCTTAATTCCATGAAAATACTCAATACTTATTTTAAAAAGCGTATAATATACGAAAAGCTTAGCTTGTAACTACTGAATTTTTCATACTGTCTAAGTCAGCTGTAGCTGGTTGTTGGTAATAATGAGCAACAAAGGCACCCAGTAATGCTATTCCCCCCCCAAAAAGCGAGGTTAATGAGGGGTGTTCGTGTAGAAATATCACACCCAGTAAGGTCGACAGAATGGGCAGCCCGTATAAACTCAGTGAAGTTTTTGATGCCGAAACTGTTTTCAAAACTAGGCCCCAAGCAAGATAAGCAATGGCACCAGGAAATATACCCATATATATTACAGATAGGGTTGCGGGGTAATGGGCGGTTTGCATTTCTTGTAACAGTTTTGGTAAAAATACCATTAATAACAATGTTCCACCCCAGATTACCCAAGATATAATAGCTACAGGGTGATATACACGAGCAAAATGTTTTTGAATGATGGTCAAAACTGCACCGGTGAAAGTTGATATTAAAATCAATATAAGCCCTTGGCCTATGTTCTCACTAGAGGATTCACAGACAGCAATAATGAACAAGCCAAGCAAACTGATTAGAATACCGCACCACACGCCATTATTTTGTTTTTCTTTTAAAAATGCCAAAGACAATAAAATGGTCATTATTGGCATTAAACCAATCACAAAACTGGCTATCCCAGCAGAAACCGTCACTTCACCTATATTTAAGCAAATATTATAAATTCCAATACCCGCCATACCGGCCAAAATCAAAAGGAAGCGATCTGGCCAGGAAACCGATTTTTCAATTTTGTGACTGTGATAAATGAAAGCTATACACACAGAGGCCACTAAAAATCGAAAGAGTGCAAGTGGACAAGGAGAATAATCAGCTAAGCCCAATTTTATACCAATAAATGCAGAGGCCCAAAATACAATGGTGCTAATTAAGATACAGTTTATTCTAAATGATTTCATTAATACCTCGCATTTGTACAATAAACAAACATATTAACACATTTTATATCTATTGGCTAGTACATTTTATTGGCTTTAATACAGGTTATGAACTAAGTTTTAAGGAAGGAAACTGTCCTGGCGAAGGAATATTTGTGGATTTTTTTTCTGTATTATTAAAATCATTAAAATCTGTGTTTGAGCTTGAAGCATTTAGACATGATAAATATGTGTTTGCCCCTATACAAACATTAAAAAATGCTCTAGAACGCTTTGACCCAGAGGATCCAAAAAGCTATGCCTCATTATTGAAGGCCCTAGTAGCTTCTCGTCCATTTATTGAAAAATGGCGACTTAGCTTTGACGAAATCATGCTTTGTATGGATGAGATTGCAAAAAGCTTAGGGTTGCCAAGCAATGATTGGGATGTGATTTTGAAATCTCAAAAGCACCATCATCGTTTTAAGTTTTCGCCCAACACAGATGAAGCATTTTTACCATGGCTTAAGTCCCAGGGCATTCATGGGTTTTTAGAAAAGACTTTTGACGAGCAAACAAAAATTTTATTAGAATTTGTGGAAAATTGCGGATTTAGTAAAAAATTTACCGACTATTTGAAAAAGAAACCTACGTTTTTATCAGATTTATTGTTCTCCTCGGATCAAAATTTTATCAAAATTTCAGCTAGCAGATTAAATTTATATCTTACAGATTCGCAATTAGCCACGGCAATTTTATTCCATGCACCTAAGTTACTGATGGAAGATGGAAAATATTTTATCCAGAAAGATAAGTTTATGAGTAAATTTAATGAAATATTATCAAATGGTCGCTCTGTGTCAACCTTGTTACGCTGCGAGACAGCAAAAGAAGTGTTAGAAGCTTCTGAAAGATTCAAGCACTATCAACAAAATGAAGATCGAGTACAAGGCATAATTGACCTACCTGATTCAAAGGCAGCCCTACCATAGCAACAGGATTAGTCTTTATTCAAAAATCCTAACATTTGTTGGGCAGTTAAGGGTCTGCTAAAATAATATCCTTGTACAATTTTACAATGGTTTTCTTTTAAGAAATCTATTTGTCTTTTGTTTTCTACCCCTTCTGCCACTACATCCACTTCTAATGTCAAACCTAAATTGAGGATTGCCTTTATAATAACTTCAGAATTTTTATGTATGCCAATATCATCAATGAATGACTTGTCAATTTTGAGTTCTTTGATAGGTAATTTTTTAAGATAGGTTAAAGAAGAATAGCCAGTACCAAAATCATCAATCGACAGCCTTATCCCTAGCTCCATCAAAAAAATTTGTAATACAGAGTTATTGTCTAATGCTTTCTTCATCACGGCTGTTTCTGTCAATTCAAAAATAATATTTTGGGTTGGAATTTGCGTTTCTTTAAGTACTTGGGTTACTGTCTCAATGATTGTATTGTCGTTGAGTTGACTTGGTGAAATATTGATGGAAAGGGTGATGTCATTGATTTTATCAGTATAATTGTACCATACATTGTATTGCTTGATGGCTGTGGTTATAACCCAATCCCCAATCCCCTATTTCATTCATCAATCCAGTCTCTTCAGCGATAGTAATAAATTCATCGGGGGAAGAATTGATTACAGGATTATGCCACCGTAATAGAGCCTCCATTCCTACCAATGACTGAGTTTCCAAATTAATTTTTGGTTGGTAATACAGCTCAAATTGGTTTTCTGAAATGGCATGATGTAAATATTCGGTAATCAGCATATACCGTTCTAACTGGTGTTGCATCATTTTATTATAATATTTATAACAAGCCCTTCCGCAGGTCTTGGCTTGATAAAGCGCCTGATCTGCATGTTGTATGATTGTCTTTTCGTTTGTTTTTTCATCAGGATAAACAGATATCCCTATACTCACACTGGACATTATTTCATTTTTATCAAGCATAAAGGGTTTCTTAAATGCATTAATTATCCTCTTTGCTGCAAAACTTATGGTGTGGATATTGCTAATATCTTCTAAAATTATAGCAAATTCATCTCCACCTAAACGCACGAGGTAATCAGTAACCCTAATGTTTTCTTTTAATCTGTGGCCTACCTCTATAAGAAATTTATCTCCTATCCCATGGCCAAAAAAATCATTTACATTTTTAAAGAAATCTACATCTAAATAAAAAAGTGCTAAAGTATTGTCATTTCTTAGGGATCGCATTAAACACTTAGTCAGTATTTCTTCAAAAAAGTATCTATTTGGTAACTTGGTTAGTGGATCAAAACTTGCTAATTTTTGTAGAGCAGCTTCAGTCTGCTTAAAATCGTTAATATCAAAAACCAGGCCAATGATCTTTTTCTTATTCCTTTGCGGGGCCAAATGGCATTGAATCCAAATATCCTTTTTCTTGCCCACTTTAAATCTAAACTCTATTTTATTTAAGCTTTTATATTTCAAACACTTCGCAATTGCTTGAATACAGCTGGTCTTATCATCTGGGTGGATTGTATTTATCCATTGATCACCAAGCAATTTAGACTTAGGTCGCCCGGAAAGTTTGCAGAATCTCAAATTAGCATCAAGCAATTGTTTATTATAATCTAACTCAAAAATCCCAACCGGTAGGTCTTCAATAGTAACAGTTTGACTAGATAGGTTCATAGTAATTGTGCTACCAATATAAGACCATCATCACCTTTATTACGATAGTTTGTGAAGATCTCATCAGCGATTTGCTTAGGCGATTTCCATTGAGGGGGTTCATCGGTAAAATTTGCTTTTATGCCATCAGTGGCTAAAATAATTACATCACCGGATGACAGGTTAAGGTGTCTGGTTGGTAATACCATAGGTGAGCAGGAACCCACTATACCATTTTCAAATAAAAAGGAGTCTTTTTTTAATTTTGCTCTTTCACCTATATGCCAATAGATTCCAGTAATATTGCCAATGCACTTATAGTGTACGGATGGACAGGCATTATCAATACGTACAATGGTCATGGCTGCCCCCCTGGTATCAGCTAGTGCTTGGGCACACAATTTAAATATTGTTTCAAGTGGTGCATTTGCATTATTGTCTACTGTTTTGATGGCCTTTTTTGCAGCCAAGGCCGCATCCTCACCATGCCCTAAACCATCCACTACCACCAATAGTGTAAAATCATCAAATTCTTTTACCAAATATTGATCCCCACAAGCTGTTTCACCCGCTAGAGCTTCAAAAATGACTGCATATTTTATTTGTTTAAACTCAATAGTCATATCAATTCATCCACTTCTTAATAGTAATCGTCGTACCTTTACCCAATTCAGACTTGATTTCAAAGTCGTCCATTAAACGTTTTACACCTGGTAATCCTAAACCTAGGCTATTTGTAGTTGAATATCCAGCCTGCATTGCTAAATCAATATTTTCAATACCAGGGCCTTTATCCTTAGAAATTACAACAATTCCTCGTTTGTTATTTTCATGGAAGGTTTCAATGGTAATGCTCCCTTCTTGGGCATAGGAGATGATGTTACGGGTAAGCTCAGAAATGGCAGTCGCTATCAAAGCCAAGTCGAGTAATGGAAATCCGAACTCTTTAGCCATCTCTCTGCCCGTTTGTCTGGCAGTGACAATGTCATGTTCAGTGTTGATCTTAATTTTAATTAGGTTATCCATTTAACCCTTCTTTAAAGAGATGATTTAGCATGTTAAGCCCATCTTCAAGGTTTAATGCTGTTTTAACATCGTCTAAATTAAGCCCAAGCTGTATCATTGCAAATGCAACATCGGGTTGAATGCCCACTATGATGGTTTCTGCCCCTCGAAGTTTCAAAGTAGAGGCGATACTTCGCAATGTTCTTGTGGAAAAAGAATCCATTACATCCAATGTTGTAATATCTATAATGACGCCCTTCGAACGATAGTCCCCTACCTGAGAAGCCAATGTTTTTTCTAATGATTCTAAATCACCGTCACTGACTATGGCTTGAATGCTGACAATTAAAAAAAAGCCCTGTTTTAGGATTGGTATTTGCATATTAAAGTCCGGTTTTTGGGTTTATTTCACGTGTAACAGTGTAACCCAGCAACTTTTCTGCAACTGCAAGACCTCCTTGAAGATCACCAACGGTGTTTAATTTATTCAAATTGACGCCAATAGTAACTAAAGTTTGTGCAACTTCTGGAGAAAGACCAGTAACGATGACCGTTGCCCCCATTAAACGTGAGGCATCTACAGTTTGTAATAAATGATTGGCTACCCGTGAATCTACAGTAGGCACACCTGTAATATCCATTACCACTACTTTAGAGCGCTTGTCTCGAATACACTTAAGTAAGGTTTCAGTTAACAACCTAGCACGCTGTTCATCTATTGCACCTACGATAGGTAAAATTAACAGTTCATCACGTACTTGCAAAACGGGTGTGGATAATTCATTGAGTATTTTTCGTTGGTTATGGATTGTAATCTCCCTTTCATAAATATAAGTATCGATTGCTAAACCTATATCCATAAAAATAAGTTTGATGAGAGAGAGAAATAAATCTTTTGTCTTTTCTGGATTGTCTTTGAAAGCTTCAAATATTTTGTCACCCACAAGTTGAATGTAAAAATTATAAGCACCTAAGCACCATTTCACATCTAAACCGATGCTGGCATGGACACTACCTATATTCAAACGTTCTTCTATATACTTGTTGTCATAATTACCTTGTGTCAAACGTAAGAAATATTCCTTTTGCAAAATTTTAACCCTTTTAAGCACTTCAGGATTATCAAAAATTTGGCTAGATTCATCAAATTTTTTAAAATGCTCATTTAATGATTGAATCAATTCATCAGCATAACCCTTAGCAATTTCATCTAATTCTTCCAAATGCTCAACGTCCTTATTGGTAAATTCTAACCATTCCTTGAGTCGTTCTATATCCGCCTCGTTGATATCCATTTCTTTAAGTAAATTCGTAGTTTTGTCATCCTTGGATGCTGAAGGCTTTGAATTTGAGCTCATAATCAATCCTTTTTATTTTATATGTATATATAGGTATAGCAGAGTTGGGAGAATTTAGTCTAAGGATATGTTCAAAAACGAAGACTGATTATGGAAGGTATTAGAGCAAAATGACACATTTAAGATCAAATGCTATACTTTGATTATGAACCTTTATTGGAAATATTTTATGAAAATAAATGGGCCTGTTATTCATTTTTATCTTATCAACAATAACTTATAATTCGAATCTCAATGCGACAATTTGTAAAACAATGATGAATGTGCTTCAGGTGAAACCTGCATAATTATCAGCAAAAAACTTAGGATCCTGAATAATGCGAAGACTTTGATTCAGTCTGCAGCTGCTTCAATGGTACTTCCAATCTCGACCTAAGGTCCAGGAGGTCGTTCCTAGTTCTGACTTCACATGCTCTGAGCGCAAGCAAATCGCACGCAGCCCCACCCTCCTGTCCAGGCCCACGCATCCGCAGCACGGTGCGCGCATACTCATCCCCTCGCGCTACTCCAAAATCCCGCCCAAGAACCCTTCCCCCCCTATCCCACACACCCTGATTTGCATTATAACCATAAACCGTTAAAACCCTTGGAAACGTTGGTTTATCAAATGATGGGGTAGGATAAAAAGGTACATACGGGTTGCAATAATGCTGGAGATAGATAGCTGGCAATAAAAACTGCTCAGCACCGACTTTGGTACACCAATGTGTTTGCCTCTGGGGCCAAGTCATCGTATCAAAATTGTCAAGGTAGACATTCAGTTCCCGTAGCAAAGGAGCCAAACTAAAGGCCAAGGATGGCTTCTCCGGTTCTGTCCTTCCAGGCAACTCAAATGCAAGCCCACCATTTTTCTCATACGTCTCGTTTTGAGCAACCCATGCACATCTTATTCGTTCTGCTAATTCCTGGTTAGGTAAGGCCTGCAATACATTCAGCATGGCATTCGCCATATACCGCAAATCCCCGCACCAGCGAACCAATTCTGCGGCAGATACTCTTGGAAAGCTGCGCCCAGAGTTATCCGTGACGAAGCCCTGTCTCACTGCCAACTCAGGGTAGCTTTTTAAAATTTGAATAACCCTGGCCTCGTTACCGGTTACTACAGACCGTAATAAGGAAGAAAGCATTCGGTGCGGTTGCAAAAACCCATACATCGCTTTGTTAGTAAAGGCGAATGCTTCTACATCAGACTCACCTAAGAATTTAGTAACACCATGTTGTAAGACAACCTTAGGCAAACGATGTAATAGGTATTCATTGGTTGAGTTAGAGGAAAACTCGTTCAATACATCCTCATTGGAGGCAGCATGTCTTTTAACCCAGCTTTTCCATAATTGATAGCAGCCTATACCAAAAAATACGGCAGAAACAGCAAGTAAACCAAACCCGGTAAATACAGCCGTAGTCGTCAGACCTGCGAAAATAACAGGACCAACAGCAAGCAGTCCGACTTTGAGTATTTGACCAAGAATCAGACCTCCAGACGCACCAGAACCAACAATTCCTATTACCAGTGCAATGGATTTTTTTTTCATCAGGCCACTCTCAATAAATTATGTGTTAATATTGTACATCAAGTGGCTTGCGCTTCATAGGTGCATAGCTAAATAATGCGACATCGTATTAATGGCAGCTCACCAAAATTATCACCAGGTACTTTGAAATATCCATAGAGTTTGTTGAACTCATCAGATAGTTCGTTTAGCAAATCATAACTATTATTTTGCTGCATTCATAAACAATACTCTCATCGCTCTCATCTGGTGCAGCTTCAGTGTCAAAAGCCTTGACTGTGCGAACTTTAAATCCACAAATTTTAAGGAGCTCTGTCAATTCATAAGGCTCGTAAATTCTTACTTTCAATTCTTCAATCTCTGGTGTCACCGCTATACTCAGTTTTTTGTTGGCTGATTCAAGTTTTGGGAACGGTCTCGGACCGTGCCCAACTCTACATATTCGCAAATTGTAAGCCAGTATCATTGGCTTGGCCATCTTCCAATCTGCATCTCGTAAGAACTTATTATTGATTTTTCCAAATGCCTGCTAGTCTGCACAGACTGAATTAAATCAAGCTTTAGGAGTCATATAATGTTATTGGATTCTATCCTCAATGCACTAAATCATTCTACTGAAAATACAAATGTTGATTCTCAAAAATTTTATGCAGAAGAAAAACTTGATTGCACTGATCTCAATTTAGCAATTTCTGGGATAGGTTCTATTCAATTCCCTATTCAAATGAATAGTATTGAGTCATTAGTCAAAGAATCTACAGCTGCAAAGTTTGGTTTAAGAGAACAAACTGTATTAGATATCACCGTCCGAGATGCATTTGAGGTTTCTGTGGATAAAATTTCAGTTCAGATAAATCAACAAAAATTTAAACAAATGCTTGCCCAAATGCGTGATTGCCTAGGCTTATCAGAAAACGTTGTTTTAACACCATACCTTCATAACTTACTTATTTACGGGCCAGGTCAATTTTTTAAACCTCATCAGGATTCTGAAAAAATCGATGGAATGGTTGCAACATTGGTGATTATTTTACCTGCAGCACATATCGGCGGTGATCTTATTATTCAACATCAACAACACAGCTTTCATTTTGAATCAGAATCAATCATGCCACAATCGCTAAAGTGTGTTGCTTTCTATTCTGATTGTCACCATGAAGTAAAACCTGTGAAACAAGGTTATCGTATTGCCTTAACATATAATTTGGTATTAGAGGCAGATTTAAAAGATAGTGTAATTCCATCCTTAAAAAACGATAATCCTGCATTAACTCAAGCCTTAACAGATTATTTTTCTTGTGGACAAGAAAATAGCGATCCTATCTCATTGGTGTATTTACTTGAACACAGTTATAGTGAGCACAGCATACGTTGGCCCTTGCTAAAAGGGAACGATCATCGCAATAGCCAAGCTTTGAAAACCCTAGCTCATGAATTAAATTTAGTACCTCATCTTGCTTTAGCGGAAATTCACCAAAACTGGCAAACTGATGGTGATGAAGCATCTCCCGAACGCTTCGAATTGATTGAAGAAGAAATAAGTTTTTCAGACTGGTTTGATGAAAAAGGACAAAGACTACCTTATGGAGATCTGTATGTTTCGGATGATGAGATTTGTTCTGCTCAAGATCTAGAGCATTGTGAACCCGACCGAATGGAAGCAGAAGGTTGGATGGGAAATTATGGCAATACAGCAGATTATTGGTATCGTCGTGCAGCCGTTATTCTTTGGAAGAAAGAAGATCAGGACGTATTTCATTTTAAACTAAATGCTGAACATGCATTAGAGCAGTTAATTCAATTCACTGAGCTTATTGGAAAAGAAGAACATGTCAAGATAATACTTCAACGCGTATATCCATTATTAAGACACACCCATTTCAAGTCTAAGATTGAATTCCTCAATAGGCTTACTAAACTTGCTTGTTATATCCAGGACTCTGATTTGGCATCAATACTATTATCAAAATTCCTTCTCAAAGATTTTAATTCTTCTTTAACACATAATATAACTCGTTGGAATGAAGCATATAATGTGGATTGGTCTATAAAGCAGCTATCTCATTGGATTGAAAAAGATCTCACAACAGATTATGGCTATAAAAAAGCACCTTCTATATTGGAGGAACTCGATGAGATTATTTTGAATTTAGTCAATCAAAATATAGATTCTCGTATCAATTCCTTATTAATTCAACATCAAATAAATGCAATCGCACAAAACGATATATGTGGTTATTCCAGACCTCCTTCGGAAGAAATAAAAATAGCGCATGATCGAATTAACATTCTTAATCAAACAATTAAGGCTTGTTTGCTGCAACAAGATTACAAGAAATATAATCAACTCATAGATTATGTGTTGGAAAATCCTAGACTCTATCCTGAAATTGTGCTCACAGAAACAGTACTGATGCTGAAAAATAAAGTGATTATGGATGAGATGGTTCAGTCAGCTTATAATAAACTCAAAGCAAGAGTGCTTAATGGTTTGGAAAAAGAATTTGCTAAAGGTTTGCGCTCACCTGACAATTGGTCAATCGATGAACCATTATTATGCAAGTGTCCTCATTGCAGTACTGCAACAGGATTTTTAAATTCTTCAACGGAGATTGAACGAATATGGCCGCTTGCAGCAGAAGGTAGAGAACACATTGTTAAAAATTTTCGATCACTGGAGTTGCCAATTGATCTATCGGTGGTTGAAGGATCAAGACCATATAAATTAGTTATGAAGAAAAATAAGTATTTGTTTATTAATTCGGAAAAGCGATTCAAACAAATAAGCAAATTGTATGAAAAAATTATGGCAGGGTGAAATAAATATAGGGGCAAAATATGAACTATGATAAGTCAAAAATAGATGGGATGGTAATGACTTTGTTGTATATCAGCAGTTAAACAATACTCACACATACGTGTGTTCAAGGATGTACATATGAGAAAAACTAAGATTAAGCATGAATTAGCATTGATTTATTCTGACCGACAAGAAAGCACACTTTTTCTTATGGTAGAATTTCCAAAAAAAATTCTACCAGACACCATAGGCCAATATATTTTAATAACTAGTGAAAAAAAACAATTATTTTATATCGAGTTGAATGGAAAGCCAACAACTGTAGCAATCGATAACCTGGAGCGGTTTGAATACGTATTGCAAACCATTCAATCTCTTCATATTGACAGCAACATCCGTAAGTTATCTAAGCAAGATTTAGGGGATTTAATAACTTCTAATGGAGGCCATGTTCCTCACGGGTTAGAAAGATTGCGATATACACGTTCTTTATTCAATCAATTAGTTGAACTGACACCTTCCAAAACACTTCAAGAGCTAACTAGGATCCCTTTGCCAAGGCAGCCGCCCCTAGGATTCCAGAAGTCTTTTATTGAATTTCCTCTTAGACCACTGAAATATTGTGATAAAGAATATTATCAGGAAAAAGTTAATAGTTTTTTAAATTACTTGCGAGTGACTTGTAGTGATTATCGTATAAAAAACGCTATTAGAATTTCAGCAGAAACCTATAATTTAATCAAAATAAATCACAACCCAAAACAACCAATCTGCCTTACTTTAAAAAATAAAAAAAAACTTATCTGCAAGAACTTCAAGATAAGGGCTGGGAAATCATTAGAATTTATGGACATGAAAAACCATCGATGCCTGATGTCATCAAAACGCCAAGGGCTTATCTTGCAATTCAACCTCAAATCAAAGAAGCAAGAAAAGTTATGATTGGGTTTATGGGTACTGAGAGTTTTCCACGATTGGCAGAAGAAACTTGGTGGACTAACGATAGGCACAACCAATCAGAGATTTGGGGTAAAACTAATTTTTTTCATTCCTCCACACGACATACCGGTATTGTAGAATACAGTAAAATCATTAATGCTAGCATTGAAAAAGAACTCAATTGTCGTATTCCCTCAAACGAGATGTCTACTGTACATTTTGAGCTAACAGGTCATAGTTCGGGAGGTATGTTAGCAACCTTATCGGCATTTCACCTGCGGAATTTATCTCCGGCAAGTATTCATGCATTTCTTTTTGCCACTCCTTCTTTTTTGACAAGAGCACAAGGGCTAGAATTATCGGCACAATTTAATAACAGTGCTCATGCAAGATACTCATTATTTAACATTATTTCTCATGATGATCCTGCACTGGCTATTTACGGGCCAAGGTTTATACCTCCTGAAAAAAATACGGTGTATATTCTTAATGAAAATTTTAAACACAGTTTTCTAGGGGTTTATGCTGCAAGTAAAAGGACAACACTGGACAATATTGAGCATCACATGATCAGTAACTATCAAAAAATTGTAACAAAATTGCTCGAACAAATGGAGGATGTGCTGCCATCGACAGATTTTTCAATCAGTCCCAGGCAATCAAAACTATAAATGTATCTAGCCAGGAATAAACTATGTTAAATGAATTAGAAGTTAATTTTACATTCACTGATAGTGAAAAAGATGCCATTACCGAACATTTGCTAACTTTAAATGTTAATCCATATAAATTTTATCCGACATTTAAATATCAAGTTCGGCAGGTAATTGCATCATTGCCGCAATTTGAACGGTTTTTAGACTTCATGGAATATCAACATAGCGTCTCAAGTTATGACTTCCCCTTTGTTTTTATAGAAAATTGCCCGATGGATCCAGAACTGCCGGAACTAGGGAATGATAACCCCGTGCAAGTTAAATATGAAAAGAAAAAAACCTTTGTAGCTGAGAGTTTCTTGCAACTGTATGCTGAGTTGGCTGCACAACACCCCATTTCTTACATCAATGTGAATGATGGGGATGTATTCCAAGATATTCTTACCAAAGAATCACTTCGTTACACACAGTCTCAAAAATCCGGTGGCACTATCTATTTTCACAAGGATTTCCCCAATCACTTTGTAAGACCAGACTTTGTGAATATTTTATCTTTGCGAAGCTATGACAAAAATGAAATTTATAATACTTTTGTATCAAATAAGGACATTTTAACTCATTTATCAAAAGAGGCCATGGATACACTTCGTTTATGTGAATTTTATACGCCATACGATGACATTACTGTTAGTACGTCCACTATAGATCTTGGCAGGGCTCCTAATCATACCATTCTTGTAGGCCGCCATCATATGAGGCTTTTTGAAAACAGAACTGTTGGACTTACTCCAAAAGCGCAATCAGCTGTTGATGAGTTACTCACTGTGGCGCATGCTTATAAAAAAACTCGCCGTATGCGATCCGGTGATTTTGTCGCTATCTCAAATAATTTATCCTTGCATGGTAGGGACATGCATCAAATCACTAATATCGCCGAATCTAATCGACGTTGGAGTTTAAAAACCGTTAATGTGCAATGTTGCGCACCACACCTGAAACATTTTGTGGCTGGCACAGATTACTTGGTGAATGGATAAAAACTTATGACTCAAATATTTTCGAAACACATCATACTTCCACTGTTATTCGTTACACTTTATGGTTCAGGATTTGTAGGCGCAAAACTTGGTTTACCTTATGCGGAGCCTTTGACTTTCTTAGTTTGGCGTTTCGCTTTGACTACGATGTTGCTTATTTTTATCGCTATTATTTTAGGCTCTCCATGGCCAAGACAAATCAAAGTAGTTGGACACATAATGGTTGCAGGTTTACTCATGCAAGCAACTTTTTCAGCTGGGGTATTTGTCGCAATTAATTTAGGGATTTCACCTGCAATTTCTGCCCTGATTATTGCATTGCAACCTATTTTAGTCGCACTGGGGGCAGGCTTTGTTTTAAATGAAGTGGTCGGACTCCGGCAATGGGTGGGATTATTGTTGGGACTTATTGGTGTTGCTTTTGTAGTGAGTCATAATTTAACCTTTAGTCATGCCCATATTGTAGGAATCATGATGGCTTTTATTGGGCTTTTTGGGTTAACAGCGGGAAATTTATACCAAAAGCGCTTTTGCGCAAGCATGGATATTTTTACCGGTGGTGTCATCCAGTCTATCGCAGCTTTTAGTGCTATTTTAATACTAGCTTTATTGTTTGAATCAATGCACATCAACTGGACCAGCTCCTTTCTGTTTGCCTTGCTTTGGATGAGTGTTGTGGTCTCTATTGGGGCAGTTAGTATATTATATTTATTGATAAGACATCGAGAGGTAAACCAAGTGGCCAGTATTTTTTATTTAGTACCAGTGTCTACAACAATACTTTCATTCGCAATATACAATCAAACAATTGGCTCTTTAGAATTGTTAGGTATGCTTATCACAGCATTGGGAGTCATTCTTGTGACAAAAAAATGAACCTTTGCCTTTCAAAATAAAAATGTTGGCACCTATACAATAAAGAACCTTGTAAGTGCAATTTTTCAAAAGTACCCACTAAAGTATCCATTAAATATTTTTAAAAAGAAGAATAAGTGTTAAAACCCTTACTGGGCTTGGTCGCCTAGACCAAAAGTAAATAATTTGTTTAGTGAATCATTTCAGTACATAAAAGCAATAAGTTCAAGTCAGTATATGTCTTATGAACTTGTTCATAATAACAGCATTATTCATACAGAGATTGAAGAATTGAAAGTAAGAATTTACGAGCCTTATGAATTGACAGAGCTCCTTAAAATTTGTGGATTTAAAGTTCGCACTGTCAAGGCTTTTAACACTGAAGCTGCACCAGATGAGAGTATTGTTTATAAATGCAGAAAATAATAGTTATGTTTTGCTAAACGAACTATATGGTAGGCCCAAGAGCCTCCTGGGGCATTACATTAAGCTCCCTTTCTACTATATTTTGCTGTTCAATAGGAATGATGCCCCTTTTTAACCAAGTCTGCTGAGAATCCAAAAAGTTATAAATTCTTTTTTTAACATAGGTTTTTTTTGAAGATAAATCTTTAAATTCCCTACCCTGGATTTCTTGGGTAATAGATAAGGCATGTTGCATTTCTACATTATTTGACTGTTCTAACTTACCCACGCTTTGAATGTTACGAAAAAAGAACTGATTACGCCACCAGGTCATATTTCCCTTTGAGATGACCATATAAAGAAATAAAACCTGTTGGACTAATAATGTATGTTGCTTTGCAACAGCTGCCTCGTCAAGCTTTTGTAAAAAAGAGAATTCTTCATCACGCGCTTCTTTTAAAGGCAAATAATCCTGTGTTGAAAAAACATTCGAGGTGCCAATATAGTCAAAAATTAGGTCGCATAAGGGGGCTATTCCTATCCAGGAATTGATAGATTCACGTATAAATTGTAGGTGGCTAATTAATAATCGGCGATTAGATTCACAAATTGACTCTAAATATTCTATTAAATAGAAACGTTGATTAAAAATGAATATATGAAATTCTTTTTTTGTACTGTAAATATTAGGATTTATAGTAATTAAAGGCTCAATAGTATAAGGATAATTATGAATACTTCCAAGGTGAAAACGGTTATTAAAGTTAGAGAATGCAAAATTATCCCTAAGGCCAAAATTTCTTGCAAAATATTGCAAGCCTTTTATGGTAATGTGTTGATTATCACAAACATCTACAGAAGTAAGCGTTGGTATGTTTGCTAACAATTTTGCTCCTTCATCAGAAATATTAGTATTATGTAATGTAAGTGTTTGAAGCGCACGAGCCTTACATAGCGATTTGACATCGACATCGGTGATAGGGTTGCTTGATAGATTTAGTGTTTCAAGGGCACTACATTGTTCGATGAGATCTACAATAGCAGCACCATTTAGCTGATTACTTGCAAGATCAAGCACTTTAATTTTTGAACTAACTTCTGGATCAAGAAAACTTATTGAGCGTAGAATACATCCTCTTAGAACAAGTGTAGTACAAGTAGGGTTTGATAGTAAGAAATCGTTGATGAATTTATGGCTCGAGTCATTTAGCTTGCCGTATGATAGGTCAAGTCGAGTTCTAGGAGGTTTTATTACATAATCTACCTGGGCTTTATCTATTTTAATATTTGTCATATTACGATCTAAATGTTTTTAATATCGATATTGTACGTATATAAAGAGCATTTTACAAATTTCAGTTACTCAGAAATGATCCGTAACTTTCTCATTGTGGTTTTTAGGTCAGGCTATTTTATTGCCCGAGTATTCCGCAAGCTTAATCTAATTGAACAATGGGGAAGCGGCGTGAGCCATATCTTTGAAGAAGCCAGAGAACAAAACCTGCCTGAACCAGAAATTATGGAAATTAGCAAACCATAAAAAGAGCCTGCTTTCAATGGGAAATTTATCTATCTATCTCAGCGTGCGCTCAAATCAAACGAGGTTCATGAGATGGCTGCTGACATGAGCAACTAATTACGATATCACATTATTTATTAACAACATATTCGTATGCAATAACACCCACTATGAATCGCAAGTCACTTACTGTACAATATAAATACATAATCTATTGGGTCGGCTTAATGAAAAAGAAAACCATTACACTGATAACAGGGATTGTTGTTTCTGGGGTGTCTGGGGGTCTAATTTATAATTATCGTACGGGTAAGGAGCAGGGTGTGTGGGATGGGCAGCTGGGCGGTTCGTTTCTGGGAAGGGATTTTGGAATTACTGGGGCGCTGGCAGTGGGTGGGGACGGGGCGGCGGCGCCGGGCGCGGGAGTGAGGGATGCGTACGGGCTGGGGGTCGTTGCCGATTTGGATGCGCTCAGGGCGTGTAAGGTAAGAACGGAGGACGACCTCGACCTCTTTATGAAGAGATTGAAAAAGCCATTAAATCAGCAGCCGGAGGCAGAATCAAAGTCTTTGCATTATCCAAGTTCCTAAGTGCTTGTGATAACAGTGCGGCGGCAGGTGCCGCGGGCGCCGAGCACACCTTTAAAAATGCTATGAGTAATTCATGGTATTGCCAACTTTCAGACCTTCTTACCCACCACGTGCACCTTTGATGCAAGTAACTTTTGATCCTTGGGTTCGAGCCCCCACTTTCGACTATTTGTTTAACGTGCTGGCATGCCTTACGCAAAGTTCTTGCATGCGAAATTATGTTATCCGGCGCAGGTAATGACTGCTTATCTGTCTCCCCCCCAGATAGCTCAGACTTAAACAGTATGTTCTTTTATATGATAAATAAAAACTTTATAAATATAGGAAATCCCGCATCAGTTGAAGCCATCAAATTATTTACTGAGGAAATTTTATAATGGACCTATTTGCCACTGTAAATTTACAAGCCAAAAGAAGATACGACCGTTTTTCTTGTGGTATTACTTCTTGATATATACCCTATTGAAGTATATACTTAAATATATATCAATGTAGGGGATTTATCATGAGCCAATCTGCTAAAATCTTCATAAATGGTCGTAGCCAAGCTGTGCGTTTGCCAGCAGCCTACCGTTTTAATTGTAATGAAGTCTTTATAAGAAGAGATCCAAAAACAGGGGATGTAATTTTGTCACGCAAACCAGGAACTTGGGATGATTTTTTTGATCTTTTAAAAACTGTTAAGATTCCTAAAGATTTTATGGTTGATCGTGAAGATTCTTTACCGCAAGAGAGAGACAAATTTAATGACTAACGGGTTAATCAATCGTTATATGCTAGATACTAATATCGTTAGTCATTTTATCAAGGGAATAAATAACATCCGTAATAAAGTTGTTTCTGTTCCGATGTCAGAACTTGGAATTTCAGCAATAACCGAAGGAGAATTATTATTTGGGTTAGCAAAAAAACCTGATGCGAAACAACTAAGCATAGTTGTTCATGAATTTTTGATTCGTGTTGATGTATTACCTTGGGATAGTGCTGTTGCGGCTTGTTATGGAAAGCTTCGTGCTGATATGCGAAAAAAGGGTAAGATATTGGGTAATTTGGATATGCTGATCGCCGCTCATGCTCTAACATTGGGATTAGTGCTCATTACGAATGATCGTGCTTTTACTCAAGTTGAAGATTTAAAAACAGAAGACTGGACTCAATAAAGAAACACCTTACACTATCTATCTATCTATCTATCTATCTATCTATCTATCTATCTATCTATCTATCTATCTATCTATCTATCTATTTTGATTATCTCTATGGGTTATTTTGTTTTAATTCAGGGTGTTTGGAAGAAAATATTAACCACAAGAAAAACGGTCGTATTTTCTTGTGGTATGTACATTTACAGTGGCAAATAATGTAGGCTTATTTGCAATTAATGCGGGCCAACATTTTTATACAAGCAATTATTGTGGGCCAAAGTTAAATTATAGTCGCATTTAATTTGGGCCACCCTTATTTCTGCTGGGCATGATGACGCGTTCTATACTATAGAGTTCCAATTCACCTCCAAAAAATTACGTGAATTTAATTTGTATAATACCAATCAAGACGGCGTATTAACAAAAGAGGAATATAATAATTTTGCTCACAAAGCAACTTTTTATGACAAACAATTTCCTAATCAAGCAACGAGTGATTTTTTTCAGAGCATGGGTAATTGGGGCGATTTTTACAAAGCATACACCCAGCTCAATACCCAAGAGAAAATTAATTTCTATTCAAGAATTTCGTTTTACAAATGAGCAAATTTATAAAAATTTTCTTGATAATATAAATGATTATTCTAAACCCTGGACATATGAGGGTGAGCCCAGAAATTGGTTTGTACAATATTTTCAAGAAGGGGATTTTTTAAAGCGTCAATTACCCTTGTGTAAACACGCTCAAGATTTGAAGCTTCTATAATACCCGTCCATGAAGTTTCTAAGGCTTGGACTCGGCCGCGCATCCGCAAAGTTGCTTCTTGATACAATTCCGAATCTTTTATGAGGGTTTGCAAGACATAAAAATCCTCCTCCTCCTCCTCCTCCTCCTCAATAGTGTGAGCTGGTGAAGTATTTATTATGTAGGCAGTAGCAATAATACTTGCATCAAAAACAAGTTCGCTTATAGGGTATAGAATATTATCAATTGGATGCAAAATATCATTGACCAAACCTATGGTGCCATTTTTTACACCTGTAAAAATAGCTAGAACATAAGGAGTACCTTCCCAGTTATAAGCATCAGAAATGAATTGTGGGCAGTTGTGACTGCCACACGTTGTCCAATACTAACCTTCGCTCCCTTCTCTTTGGACACTGGAACCTTTGCATCAATCCGTTCAATTAGCTTTAATCGTTTAATAATTGATGCAACCAACCCCAAGTGATCTAACTGTTGACCACTCGTCTCTACTTCTTTTAAAATCATCCTTGATTAAACCCATTGATTCTCAATGCGCAGAATATTAAATCAAGTTGCATTACATTTTCTATATATATTTTGTGCCTGACTGGGTTTTTGTATAAAAACAGGAAACGGGTTTTCCCTCTCCCTAGCCCTCTCCCCAATTGAGTTCGGTGGTTTTATTGCCTTTCCTTTTGGGGAGAGGGGATCTTCCGTGCCAACCGATAGGAGTTGAGTAATTAATGAATTGTTGCTCTAAAATTTTCAGTGGACCATTAATTAAAAATTACGTCTGGGTTGGTGCGA
>JACCWN010000084.1 GCA_013697625.1 Legionella sp. | reverse complement strand
GACTTAATTGTTTCTTTAAATAATTCATTACCCAGTTGCGTCATATAATTAACTAAGGATTTATCTTTAAACACATGAAGAGAAAGCCTGTCGGGGATCTTGTTTTTCAACTGAGAGCCAAACTGTTCATAGCTTTCTACTGGTAGTTGATGTATCAAATTATTTAATTCAACAGAATTTTTCATTTTAAGTCCCTGCGTTTAATATTAATTAAATAGAATCGATTGAATTTTTAATAGTACATTCTGGTCTAGCCATAACCACTGCAATTCCCTCTAAAAGTTCATTCATCATTACAGCTTGATTTTGTTTTTCTATGACGACCATACCTGAGGAAGAAGCAACATTCATGATTGTTGCTGCTATAACACCGGTTAATATCTTTGTTGAATTCATTTTACATTCCTTATAAAAATTGAAAATTAAATTGAAGGTAGCCCTTCAATGCTTTGCATTCTATTCTTCAATTAACAAAAAAAGCAACTATAAATAAGTTTTTTCTCAAACCAAAAAAGAAAATGGCTAAGTCCAGTTTTAATGAGTTAAAAAAATATTCGGAGAATCTGCTGCTGAATCCTGTTCGGAACCATATTGCTGAAAAAAGGAAGTCTTTGTTTTGGGAGGCTGGTAGTGACGGTGCCATCACAGGCTCGATTTCAGGCAGGGCGGTAGCAGCATCAACATCGGCTGGGCTTTGACTAACATCAGACGCTTGCCTGTAAAGTCAGTGAGGGAAGTGTAATTTTTATGGTTGACATTGGGTAATAAAACGGTAATACTGGTTTCAATTAAAAACTGGTTAGGTGCTATTGTGGCAAAGTATTATCGAATCGTATTTGAAGAATATGATATTAAGCCTTGCAGTGAAATGCAAGATAATATTATTTTAGAAGGTGAAGTTTCAGCCCCAGAAAGTTGCTTGGATTTTGGTATTCGTCATGAAGTTCAAATGGAATTAATATCTAAAACCCAAGATAAAATTCTGCAATTACAGGCTAGTGAGGTAACGTTCAAAGATGATTGTTGTCCAAAATGTCCTGATGGGTTTTTAAAAAAACACGGATTTAATACATCGTGGTTTTATGATATTTTCAGTGATCATAGGGTCACTCTTCCCCGCAGAAGATGTAACAAATGCAATCATGTTGTTACTAACACTGTGCAGGGCTTGCTAGGACAATCTTTATCCGGAGAGTTGATTAAGATCCAGTCTGAGCTTGGTGCACAATATAGTTATCGTGACAGTGAAAATCTTATAAATCGCTTTTCAAGCAAAAAACGTCGAATCAATAATCATGAAAAAATACACACCACATCCGAACAAGTTGGTGAGGCTCTATCCAACTTACACCAGATTGAAGAAGAAGTTTTATCAGCAGAAAGCGCAGATGAGTTAATTATCCATGTTGATGGCGGTCATATTAAAAGCACGGAAGAAGACCATAGGAGCTTTGAGGCCATGGCAGCCGTAGTGTATCAACCCAGATCAGTAATCCCCAATACTAAAAACACAAGAAACATTATAGCCAGCAAGCACTGTGCGGCCTCTGCCATGGCTGATTCACAAGAGCAGATGAAGCGACGTACTATTATCGCGGCCTTAAAACAAGGAATGACTCCCAAAACAAAGATCACCGCACTATGTGACGGTGCAGACAACTGCTGGAACATTATTGATGCGCTTGAGCCAATGGCTTTCTGTATTGAAAGGATTTTAGATTGGTTCCATTTGGGTATGAAAATACAAAATATATCGCTGCCTGAATCAATAAAACCAAAGTTAATTCGAATAAAATGGCATTTATGGCGAGGTAATTCAGATCGAGCGCTGAAACGGTTGGCAGAACTGATAAAATGCAGCACCAGTGTCTCAGCAGAAAGGTTAGAAAAATTAAAAACATACATTGAGAACAACGCCACTAAAATCATAGATTATAGAACGCGTCAAAAACAGGGGCTTCCATTTACCAGTAATCTTGCTGAATCAACCGTAGAAAGTTTAATTAATCAAAGGTGCAAAGGTCAGCAGCATATGCGTTGGTCAAGAGAGGGCTTAGATCCCATTTTACAAATTCGAGCAGCCATAGCAAGTAATGACTGGGATAAAAATTGGAGAACTGTTGTTGCCTCTATTTAATTACTGGCAACCATAAAAATTACACTTCCGACACTGAAAGCTTATTGTTTAATTTGTTATTAGTCACATGCCCGCCCCTTTCTAAAATCCTTTGTTTTTCTTTTTTGTCTTGAGGCTTGTGCGTTACACTATTTAACCGCAGGGTATTTAATACCA
>JACCWN010000075.1 GCA_013697625.1 Legionella sp. | reverse complement strand
ATATCACCGTCGGTCTCCTGTTACAGCATTGACTGTTTTTGCTGAGGCGAAAATATGAGCTCTTTCAGCAGTCCGACCCTTTAATAATATCTATTCATCTATCTTAAAAACTGCGGAATCAAGTATATAGAAGTTCAAGATGCTCATTGCGTTCTGTTAAAACAATATGCGATCTTCTTTTTTTAACAGATTCAACAATATCTACACATATCAAAAGATTTCTGCCTTCATCTTGAATCATCTCTTCATATAAATGCTGGAATTGAAGGCGCAAATCGTCATGATTTTCATAAAAAGGCTGAAATGATGTCGGTCTGACAAAAACATAGTGTTCAAAGGGCCGAATGGCGGCTTGTTCTTTCGCATTAACGGAATATTAAATTTAACCCTTAAACTGTATTTTAGGATTTCCAGTTTCCAATTTGGAAATCGGAAACTAGCATGCTATAATTTCACTAAAATAGATTGGAGCTTTTTCATGCTTAAAGGGCAAGACATAGCTATTCTCATTAAATTGCTTTTAAAAAATAATACTAAAGAAAAAATTGAGTTTAAAAGTATAGCTCATGAGCTTTATATCAGCCAATCTGAAGTAACTAAAAGTATTAAAAGGCTAGAAGCTACGAAACTTTTAACGCGCTATTCGGATGGTAGCATTGAATTACATAAGCACGAGCTTATGGAGTTTTTGGTCCATAGTGTGAAGTATCATTTTACAGCGGAAATTAATATAGCAACACGCGGCATGCCAGCGGCCTATAGCTCCCCTCATTTTAAATTAATCATGAGCCAAGAGGCCTATGTATGGCCCTATATTAATGGTGATACAAAGGGTCTTGCCTTAACACCTATATACAAAACATTACCCAATGCTTTGGATAGAAGCCCTGATGAGAATTTTTATTCCATTATCAGTGCACTTGATCTGATCCGATTAGGTGGGAAGCGAGAAAATAAAATTGCTAAAGAATTATTGGAACATTTTGTATGGAATCAGTAAGAGTTAAACAAAATAAGGAAGCACTGTATCAGGCAGCGACTCTTCTAAAAGATCTAAATGAACAAGTTGTATATGTCGGTGGCAGAATCGTTGGACTATTGATATCTGGCAGCTTGTATGGGCGAATTGCTAATTTTGATATTTTAAAGATATTAATTGAAAAACATTAATTCACTATACACCGGCAGTACTTTGACTCCAAGATAAAATTGGATAATTTTTAGAGCCTATTGTATAACCAATTCTATATTGGCCAGTATGATTTGATCACAGAAATCATCAGACCACAAGTATGTTTTAGCGTCCCCAACACTATCCTTTTTTGGATGTAACTGACCATGCCCCTCATTGCTGTAATTCTTACAATGGGTTACCATTTTGCACCTACCAAGTTGCCAGGATATAAGGCATTATGAATAGTTCGATTTTAATTTATCAAACAGAGGATGGTAGCCCAAAAACCGTAGTTACATTACAGAATGATTCTGTCTGGCTGACACAAAATCAATTAAGTGAACTCTTCGGTACCCAACGCCCTGCAATTACTAAGCACCTTAATAATATATTTAAAAACAAAGAATTAGATGAAAATTTAGTGTGTTCCAATTTGGAACGTACTGCTGCTGATGGGAAAAAATATAAAACTAAAGCTTATAATCTTGATGCAATTATTGCCGTTAGTTATAAAGTTAACTCAAAGCAAGCTACACATTTCAGAATCTGGGCTACAAATATTCTTAAAGAATATTTACTACAAGGATATGCCCTAGATAAACAACGACTATTAAAACAGACTAAACAAATAAAAGAACTTGAAAAAACCATTGCTTTGTTTCAACAAGCTCAACTTAGTTCCCTTAATCAATCGGAATCAAAGGGTCTCTTATCGGTTTTAACCGAATACACACATTCTTTTGTTTTACTTAATCAATTCGATACTGGGAACTTTCCATTAGGTGGACTGAATACCAAAATAACGATGGAAATTGACTTTGACTCAGCAATGAATGCAATAAATAATTTAAAGCATCGTTTAATAAATCAAAATGAAGCAACCGAATTATTTGGCCATCCTAAAGATGAGAGCTTTAAAGGAATTCTTGGCAATATTATACAAAGTTTTGATGGTGAATACTTATATCCTAGTATTGAAGAGCAAGCAGCTCATTTACTTTATTTCATTATTAAAAATCATCCTTTTACCGATGGAAATAAACGGATAGGCGCATTTATGTTTATCTGGTTTTTACAACGAAATCAGCATCATCTAAAACGAACTGGTGAATCAAAAATTAATGATAATGCTTTAGTTGCTATAGCTCTATTAGTTGCTCAAAGCGACCCATCTCAAAAAGAAATCATGGTTAAATTAATTATAAATTTGATTCGAGACATTTAAATGAGAATAACAGAGGTGTAGCAAATTTGTAACAAAGTGTAATATAACCCCAGTTGTGTCAGGCAAGTGATAGGCAGTAGTTGGATGAATTGTTACATCGCAATCCACTGATTTTATTGATATTTATTATAGATCGTCTTGGCTGCGAACCAAGGTGTCGGAGGTTCGAGTCCCTCCGATGACTAAAAATCATTTAAATAATAAAAATACCGTGTTCTTTACCAAGTGCTTTCTAAATTTTAGATTTATATTAAATGCAACCATATCGCTTCCTAATTGTGCCAATTGCCCGAATGACTAACTGCACTTATAGGTATTTTTCTCTATAGAAATTACTTATAATCTCCGCATATTCTAAAACATAAAAAAAAACGGGACTATCAGTATGGGTCAGCAGGAAAAAATTCTCAAGTTTTGGCGCGATGTTGAAATTTTTACAATCCCCAAGGCTCCTTCAAAGCGCGATCAAGATGAAAGAACAAAAATATGGGAATTGACTCCAGGGATGCATTTACCTTGGAGTTTTGACCATCCAGCACCTTGCCATGATGATGAAAATAATTACTGGGTGCACAGTGTGTTTATTGGTGTCTCAAGTACACAAAAGCTTACTAAGGCAACGCTATCTACGCTTCTTCCAAGTGCCACCACCACCGTAAGTGACCTGGAAAAATGTGGTAATGATACAGGTTGTTTTGCCATGTTTGCAGTCAATGGAGCAGGGCAACCCATTACAGATAGCTATGTTCTGGCAAGTTATATTTTAGGAATTGACCAATTAAGACAGGGTAAGCGTTTAGAAGGAATTAGTTCTCTTTTAAATGCTGAGCGCGAATCATTCAATATGCGTCGACACGCAGTGGCAATTGAATGCTTAAAAGAAGAGGATAAAAAATTCATTAGTCCAATATCATGGCTAGAATTGGAGGAAGAAGTCATGCGACTCCTTCGTCTGCTGGGTGAACATTTTGCAGACCTTAGTTTACAATACCTTATAAAATCAATCATAAAAAGGCGTCCTAAAAAAAAGAAAACATCAGTTACAACCATTGATGTAGATTTTTTGAATTCGTTCTATTTGAACGACCTGGACATGTTAATCACACATTCTAGTGCTGGAAAAAATTTTGGTAAAGCATTCGATATGTATATTGGTGATGCGCTGCCTCCGAATATGCGTACAGATATCTTGCAAGACACAGATGCATTTTCAGCACTTCTTGATCCCTCAAGAATCCCTGCAGGTCGATGGCCGATTGCTTCAAATCAGCATCTTATGCTTGCGCAACAAGCTGCTGTGTACGAAGCTATCCATAATCTTTCTGAGGCCCATGGGATCATTGGAATCAATGGACCACCTGGCACAGGTAAAACAACATTGTTACGCGACATTACTGCAGATATTCTCGTGCAAAGAGCAGGAAAAATCGCGCAATTGAATAATCCGTCAGACATATTTGTGCATAACAGCAAGGACGTCAAGGTCGATGCTCGGCATATATATCCATTGAAAAAAGAAATTGTTGAACAGTCCGGGATTGTTGTTGCAAGCAATAACAATGCAGCTGTAGAAAATATCACAAAGGAATTACCAGACCGAGACAACCTCGCACCAGAATTTAATGAGGTTCATTATTTTTCCGATCTTGCAACAAAAATTCATTGTGAAAGAAATGGAAAAGCTACCGCTTGGGGATTGATTGCGGCTGTGTTGGGTAACGCTTGCAATAAAAGACGTTTTATGCAGCATTTTTTCCAAGAAGATATCTGGTGGGATCTTCACTTTTATGATAGTTTGTTCAAATGCAAACTAAACCAATTGAACGGCAGTACAATTATCCTTATTGGCATTTTACCTAATTTGATTGCGTATTTGGTTCAGGATAAGAAATTTATCAACGATAAAAATAAAAATCCTATTGTTGTGAAGCATATTCTTTCCGAAAGCACAGAGTCGATATTCGTAGGGATGAAGCAGGGTAAAATAATATGTACAGACGATAATAAAACTCAACTCAGAATAATTATTGCTCAGGTTGTTTCTAGTGCTGTGTTTTTAATTGAAGAATCTGATCCTGACGTGGATGCCTTAAGTTTTATTGGTCAAATAGATAGTCTCAAGCAAATTCTCGAAACATGTGCCCGGCAACCAGAATATTGGCAGAAAAAATGGCAAGACGCTAAATGTGATTTTCTGAAAAAATTAAATGAATTTCAACGAATTCGTGATAATTTGTTAAATTATAAGATACATATTGGTCAATACGAGAAAGAGGCCCAAGCTATTATTGATGCACAGAGAGACTATAAACAAGCTAAAATAGCGTTAAAGCAACATCATAAATCATCTCTGATGGATACATTAATCCAGGAACAACAAAAAGCCGAAGCATCCTTACAAGAGACAATTGACACTAAACAACAGTGCGAAGCACAGGCAATTGCCACATCCGAATACCTCCAATTGGCAGAACAAAGAGATCGCCCAAGTTTATGGGAACGGCTGCTTCATAATAGCTTGGGAATAAAAACACAAAGTTATGTCCTGTGGTTAAAAAACATCGATATCGCAAGATATTCTCATGCAACAGCACATGAAAAATTGTCGGTAGCAATCCTGAATTGGCAACAAGAGAAAATAAATATCAGCAAGCTTCACCACAGAATTACAGGCACCAAAGCAGAATATGACAATAGGCGAAGAGATATGCTGCATTTAGCAATAATACTGCGGAAAAATATTCAAAACCTAAAAAATAAGCATGCTGTGATTGAGAAAAAATTATCTGAATTCTCCAGTATCGAAAGTCTTCCAGATGGGCGTTTTTGGCAGCGTCCCGCTGCTGAATTACAACTGAGTACTGTCTGGTTAAATGACGAGATCGATAGCTTGCGATCCCAAATTTTTATAGCTGCAATACACTTGCACGAAATGACTATTCGATCCGGTGCTAAATATTTTATTGCCAATATGCGTGCAACAAAAGCCATGTTATTATCAGAGACAAAAGAACCTCTTAATTCTGAGTTAATTTCCACGTTATGGAATGCATTTTTCTTTGTTGTCCCAGTGGTATCTACTGCATTGGCATCTTTCTCTCGCTTATTCCAAGGAGTGGGACAAGAAAACATTGGTTGGTTACTCATTGATGAAGCCGGACAGGCGACACCACAGTCTGCAGCAGGCGCAATTTGGCGTGCACGTCGCGCAATTATTGTTGGGGATCCCATCCAGATAGAACCAGTTGTAACCGTACCTGCTGCATTGGTAACAAAATTACGCGAAGAGTATCAATTGGATTTTATGTGGTCTCCGCTTGGTGAATCAGCACAAACACTTGCTGATAGAGTAACCCCCTTGGGGACTTGGATGGGTGCAAAAAGTAATGATGTACAGACTTGGACTGGAATGCCGCTAAGAGCGCACCGTCGTTGTGCTTCACCAATGTTTGATATAGCGAATAAAATAGCCTATAGCGGACAAATGGTCCAAGGAAACACGAAAACGTCAAAAATACACACGATTCTTGGAGAAAGTAGCTGGTTTGATGTGCGTAGCACAAGTTCTGATGGTCAAGTTGTCTCTGAAGAAATTGAATTATTTAGTCACTTATTACAGATAGTAAAAAATGATTGGCCTAAAACGGAGACGAAAGAAGGAAAGAGGCTGGCTAAGATATATGCTATTTCTCCTTTTAGTAGAGTAGCAAAAAAATGCGCATTCGTTGCGTCAAAATTATCGCTTACAAAGGGGGAGCGACGTATAGACTGCGGGACAATACATCGTTTTCAGGGTAAAGAAGCGGATATAGTTTTTCTTATTTTGGGATCCGCCCCGGGAAGAGCGGGCAACGGCAGTCGTTCATGGGCATCTCAGAAACCAAATCTATTAAATGTTGCATTGACCCGCGCTAAGAGTTGTATATATGTGATTGGAAATAAATCAGATTGGCAGTCATGTGCAAATTTCAACCTTCTTGCCAATACCTTGCCTACTTCCCCATTGAATTATGATTCGCTTATATCCACACATAGTTTAAATAAGACATTAGCTTGAGAAATAGGTAAGCGATAAATTTTGTATCCATTCCCTGTCCACCGAAGTTAAATACTACCTCAACACCTGCATTACAACTGCTGTTACCCAATGGTATCCGCATAGGAATATCTTCCCAAGCCAATGAAGCACTTTTAAAAATGGTTTTAACAGTTGCGGGACAAACGGCATGCTAAGGCTGGATGAATCAACCAGGGTATATGTGGCCGATATGCCTGTGGATATGCGTAAAGCGATTAATAGTTTGAGCTCTATGGTGATGTGGTCTAATGGATTTGTACACCCCAGATAAGAGATAATCATCTTAACTGGGGTGTACAAATCCATTAGACAACATCACTGGGAGTAAAACATCATTGCAAGAAGAGTAATGGCCAAGTTCTAGGCTTATTATTTCTCGTGCTCTGCGATCCCATTCTCGCTCCATACCTATAAGCTGTCTTGAGCACTTACCTCCTTCTATGTGGTAAATAAGATCGTTACCTTTAGGGTCAAATTGGTGTTAATTCGGCATATCTTCTTTGGGCATAGGCATGACGCAAACCATGGCATTTACTTAATCCCATCAATTTTAACTGCTTTTGATAATGGCCAAGATGCTGTTTGTAAGTTTTATTTTTATGGATTAATGATTGACCTGGAGGTATTAGTTGTATTGCTTTTGAAAGCCATTGGCGTTGAGATTCGTTAGTAATCGTTAATGTCAGTAGTGGACCCCAAAAATGAGACAGTAGTGTAGAATATAACTATTGTATCAGGGGTTTCAAAATGGCTAATAAAAAATTCAGTTCAGAATTCAAAGCACGCGTTGCGATTGAGGCATTAAAAGG
>JACCWN010000065.1 GCA_013697625.1 Legionella sp. | reverse complement strand
TTATTTTTGCTTTCTTGGCCGCCGTATAATAAGCTCGCTTTTTAGACATTTTATTCTCCTCTTTGTATTAAGAAGAATAGCTCTTAATAAACCTTTTTTTGTGTCCAGAAAACCGCGCCTATATTATACTGTAGTTGCTTACAGCATCGATAATTCTATTTACTAAATTTTCCAATGAGCCCCAACGTACCATTGTAGTGCCTATTGTAACTGAGCCTACCACCAACCAGTGCCAAAATGTGTTATTTTGTAAATCGATAATCGAAATATAAATAAGAGGAGTTGCTGCAATAAAGCCTAGAGGGGCCGTTATCATGGTAACCCATTTTCTTTTACAATTGCTGGATAAGGCTTGTTCTAATCGTTTTTGCATAGCAAATGAGGCGAGAGCACTATTAGCAATATAGCCACCCATCCCAACTGCATGTAAGGCTACATGGGACATCATGAAGTCGAATTGATGAGCATACAATTTTGCTCCTTCCGTTCCGAGTTTAATGTATGGAACTCCCGCTAAAAAGCCTAGAGGTATGGTTCCAATTAAACCTATGGTTGACTGAGAATGAAATGAATGCGATTTGATAGGCAAATCCAAATATTGCTTTATAGTTTCCTGGCAAAAATCTTCGAAATTTTGTAAACGTTCTTCTGCTGTAGTGTCCTTTGAAAATAAAATATTTTTGCCTAAGCTAAGACCCTCTTGCGGAGACATGTGGTAAATACGGACTTTAAGATAATTAATCCATTTTGTATGTGATTCATCAGGTTTATGTCTGACATTGTAATGCGATTTAAGAATAGCAATAAGGCCAATTAAACCAATGGAGTTAAATGCAAGTGGCCCCAGGAAAGCAGAAGCTGTTAACCCCCAAGCAATTGCAGAAGGACTATATAAAAATTCTTTTAGAGTAAGGGATGATTGAGGGATGGCAGATAAAGCCCCTAAAGTACCATAGCCAAGCAGCACGGTGATTTGAGTTACGTCAGCCCTACCTCTTTGCCAGCCGGATTTTACAATGTCATTCATGGCCGAGACACTAAGTGCTGCCATCGAGGTATAAGCACAAGTTCCCAAAAAGATAGCTAAGGTTTTGGTCGTAGCCGGTTCATTTTCCAATCCTAAAAAGGGAGAGGCTATCTTCTCACCAAAACTGGCGGCGAGATAATACATTATTATTGCAGATGAGGCTCCTATTGACATCCCTAACACTTGAGTTGTTGATTGAAATAAGTTTTGCGCAAATGATTTGGGAATAAAATGTTGTTTTAACTGCAAGTGTACGTTACTTCTTGAGGGGCCTGGATTATGTGTCTGAGTAGAGATGGCAGCTGAATTTTTCCAAAATAAATTCCTTTGAGCAATGTTCTGAAATCTCGGCAACCCTCTTTTTTTTAGTACAAACATAAGCGCCCTTAAAGCCGAGCTTTAATAGAGGGGCTTTCTGAAGGAAGTTTCAATTCTTCAGATGTAACGAAATCTAATAGCTCTTTATGAGGGCATTGCTGCCATTGAATAGTAGTTTTTTTCTTTAATAGTTTATCCATGCCACTTACAAAATCTGGTGTTAATAATCCACCTCCTGAATTAAAATATAAATTTAAAACTTTTGCATCTCTAGAAATTATCTCTACAAAATTTTGGCTTATTTCCCCATCTTTCAATAAATGCCAAGTTAACAATAAACTTGAGGGTGATAGCTGCCTTAATTTGGCTAATGTTTGGGAGCACCACGGATCTTGAGAAGAAGCAGATAGTGAAGAAAAAATGGCTTCTAATGAACTTAGATCTTTCCCAAAATGTAGATTAATTTTATCCAATTTTAATGGCGTGTCATTTTTATATTCATTTAAAGACAATTTTTTTAAAATGTTTTCGACATTGCCTGGTTGTTGGATCAGTTCGTCGTATAAAGTTTTCAGTTGAGAGCTTGGAATACAATGAGTATGCAATCCTAACCTCATACAATCGCCTGTGCTGATTTGCTTTCCAAGCAGACTTAAATACATACCTATAGCTGGAGTGCCGTTCCTTAAGTGTGTTAAGAAATAACTGGAGCCCACATCAGGAAAAAAGCCAATGTTTATTTCCGGCATACCTGCAATGGTATTTTCTGTGGCGATCCGATATGTAGCATGTATAGAGAGACCTAAAGCGCCGCCTAGTACCAAGCCATCATTGATGGCTATGATTGTTTTGGGGCTGTTATGAACAAGAAGCATCAACTGGTTTACTAATTTAAAAAATGCATGCGCACGTGCAACACATGCATTATCGCCTACAGTAGCTAGATTGTAAAAAAATTTTACATCACCACCCACCCCAAAAAATGGTTTGGCTCCTAGGGGATTTGGCATTTTATCTATAATAATAATTTGAATATGGGGATTCAAGTACCACTGTTCTAAAGTGCAAATTAGAGTTTGGAGCATAATCGGTGTGAATGCATTGAGAGAACGTGGATTATTTAATTTAATAATAGCCACAGAGTTTTTAACTTCGGTAAATACAAGATTATTTTCTGAAAAAAATCCATGATTTTTACTAACTTCATTTTGATATGAAACAGACTTTTCTGATAAACTATGCATGATAGATCCAAAAAAAGATTATTAATCTACATATCAGGAGAGAAGCTCGAAGTTTTAACATTAACCTGTTTATTTGGTTCTTTAGACCAGATACAACATCGCATTGATTTCCTAAATTTTGAGGATTCATCTTCTATGCTTTCAGGTTCATTCAATAAAAGAAAATCATTTTTTTCTTCTTTCGAATTTTTTATATACAAAGCAATATTGCGCAACAAAGTTGCCATTCCCGGAGTTCCTGCACATACTGCATAAAAAATTGAGCTGATGATGCGAATATCTTGAGAAGCAGGACCAATTTGGCCAAAAACCTTGCCTGTCGATGCGGTAGCGCCGCCTAAAATACCTAACATGACGGGAGTTACTAAAATTAATCCTAAGAATGTATAAATATCGGTTGGGTCAGGATTTACTCCCTCAGCATTCTTTTTTCCACCAAAAGTTAATTGACGAAAGCCTCTATAACCCCAATAAACATTCAAGGGTAAAGTTCCAACAGCTCCCAAAATACACGCAGTATAATTTATTGCTTCAGACTCATTTGAATTTAAACCCACCCATCCACAAATAACTTCTGAAGTATTGTAAATCGAATCTGTTGTACAAAGCACATATAGAATGCTGGCAATCCAAATTAGACTCAAACGCAATTTTTCAGCATAAATGCTACCTGCTGACGTACCTCTCCAAGCTCCTACTGTTTCCAAAAAGCGTCCAGGAAATTTCACTGAAGCATCTACACAATTGACCATTCTTAAAGCAAAAAGAATAATACCTATAGCTAATGCGGATTTGTCATTAAAGCCAAGCAGTAAGGCACCATTATATCCAGCAGTTAAAAAAGCTGAGGCAGCAAATAATGCTAATACTGAAAAAAAAGCCTTAGGCATTGAATTTATTCTCAAAGAAAGAAACTCATAAGTTTTATAAGAAAACATGGTGTATACAAGACATGCACCAACGCTTATCGCATTAATTGCAACTCCAGCTGATTTGCCGTTTATATCAAAAAGCGTTTGAATATTTTTTCCGCCCTCTAAAGCGATTGCATAATAAAAAATTCCATTTACGATAGAGACTAAGATAATCATCGGGATATTATTAGTAGAGACAATGAGCTTTAAATTTTTGGGAGCTTGTTCTTCTTCAATCATGGTAACAAACACCGGGCTTATTGAACCCACGGAATCCTCTGGGTTTTCTTCTGATATTGTCATATTATATACACCTATTACATTCCGGTTACGTTTAATTCTATTCTTGAAGAATCAGCTAATGATTCTTCAATTTCCTCGCGTAATTTTTTTATAAAAGCATCTACGCTCAATCTATTTTCAATAAGTGAAGCACCTTGCCCACACCACATAGACATATAATTAGTTACTCCTTTTTTCGCAGCAGCTTTTCTTAAAGGACTACTTAATTCATGAGCTATAGGGTAATCTGGAATGTTAGCAACATGAGTCTGCATGTAATCAATAAACTCTGTATGAATGCCTCGAGCCGTTTTCCCAGAATAGGCGTTAGTTAATGTGGTGATATCTTCTTTGCTATTCTTGGCTTTTAATAATTGTTCTTGATAAAAAGAGTTGGCACCGCTTTCTTTAAGGGCTAAAAATGCAGTTCCCATTTGAACTGCAGAGGCGCCTAAAACAGTTGCAGCCATTATGCCTTGCCCATCCATAATCCCACCAGCAGCAATAATAGGCTTATTAATATATTTTACCATCTGACGGACTAATACTATGGTTCCAATAGTAGCATTTTTAAAGGGGCTGAAAAAACTACCTCTATGACCGCCCGCTTCTGCTCCTTGTGCCACAATCGCATCAACGTTTGATTCCGCAAGGATTTCTGCTTCTTTTAGAGAAGTAGCTGTTCCAATCAAATAAGTGCCATTTTGTTTAAAGACTTTAATTATGTCATTGGGTAAGTTACCGAAGGTAAAGCTTACTATAGGCACTTCTTCTTTAAGTAACACCTCAATGATCTCATTGAAATTATCAGCAGGCAAAATAGGAGAGAGAACTTGATGTTCTTCTGCTATATCCAATTGTCTTCTAAAAACATTCAGAGCACGTTGATAACCTTGGATATCTTGATGATGCATCTTGGCAGCATTCGGAACAAATACATTAACGGCATAAGGCTTGGTTGTGAGCTTCTTAATTTCACGAATTCCTTCTTTAACTGCCTGCGTATTTAAATAACCTGTGGCAAATGATCCCAAAGCATCAGCATTAGAGACAGCAGCAACTAATTTCGGAGTTGTAATTCCTCCTGCCATTGGAGCTTGAATTATTAAAGGAGCCCTTAAAAGAAATTTTTGGGCAAAATCATTTATTCGACTTGGCATATTTCAATCTTCTTATTGGTAAAAGTTTCTTCTATTTCCAGGACTCTTCTTGAAATAGAGTAGTGGCGCCCTAAACGATCCGCCACTTGGCTCCTCATATTTTTCGCCTGTTTGGCCAGATAGATTTCCAGTGTTTGTGGATCGGTAATGAAATATTGTGCCACCAATTTTTGTTGTCTAAGATGTGTATCGTCTATGGGATCCATGTTTTTAACGAAAAATAATTTCATCGAATTGAAATTATTTTCAATGACCATCTCATGGAAGTGTTGAATCAACCATTCTTTATTTTCGTCAAAAACTTGTTTTTCTATAGTTAAATTGACTTCATAGACTGTTAATTTTAGATCTACATTAATACCCACCTGTAACTCCTTTATTGATTAATCGTTCCACTAATTGTCCTTGAATCAAATGTTTATCGATAATTTCATGGATGTCGTCCATGGAGGTAAAGGTATACCATATGTTATCAGGAGAAATTAAAATATTAGGACCCACAGCGCATCGACCCAAACAGGATGTTTTGGTGACTTTCACTCGTTTCCTATTTTTCAAAAGCTCTTGTTTGCGATTTAATTCGCCTCTTAAAAACTCATAAATGGATTCGGAATTAAAGGCTGAGCAACATTTGCCATGATTTTTTTTATTTACGCATACGAAGACATGTGTAAAATCAATAGTTGGTGATTGCATTTAAAACTCCATCATACATATCAGCCCTGGCATCCAACAAGCGCATCCCCCCTAGGAGGCATTTTTGAGCATGTTCAGGTGTTTTAATGAGGTGCAACATTTCAGCAAACCACGTTTTACCATGTTCTTCATCTATAGTAATATGAATTTCCCAAAATTCTAAATCCGCTCTGGGTAATCCAGATTTTCCAAGTCCTGTTAAAATTTTTCGCATTTGATCGGGCATGGTCAATTCAATAAAACCAAAGCCACCCATGCCATAATGATAGTCTCCAGATAAAAATGCGGCATAAGTTTTGGCATTGACTAATTCCAATGATTCTGGATTTGGAAAAATAACATCGGGTTTGCCGATGGTGTCGAAATTTTTGAGAAATAATAGCGGATGCGCCATGGCACTGTCGCCAGCACCCATTTCGTCGAAGAAATTACAAGCCAACTCGGTTCGTCTTTCTAAAGGGGTGCAGAAACTTAATGCCGCTATAAACAGGTGAAATAATCTATTATTAACATAATAATTTTCAAGAAACTTTTTCACTGATTTTAAATTTAAACCTTGTTCGGCCATCATTTGCAAAAGTGGGTGATGATTAATTCTATGCGAAGAAGCTTTTAGAGCTAATTCTTCAACTGCACTCTGAGTATTAAAATCAGAGAGGCAATCCAGTTTGTAGCTTGGTGTATGAGCATACCAAATATTATAGATTTCTTTTCTTAATGCATACTCTACTAGTGGCGTTTCATCGTGCATACGTTCAATACGCAACAAGTCTTTATAATTTAAATAATATAATAAGGTTTGAATGGTGCCCCACGATTGCGAATTTTTATCGATAAAAGCTTCTGTTGCCACTTTTCTTACTTGAGGAAGTAATTCTAAAATTGCCTCAGATGCAGCATCAATACCGTGAATGTTTTTTATAATAAATTGTTGAGGAAGTTTGACTGATAGTTGAATAGGTTGGTTTAATTCTGGGATGTTAATTACAACATCCTTATTCTCAATGGCTAAATTAGACATCGTACTGCTCCTTTAAAAATCCATATTTTCATAATGTACTAAGTTTCTTTAGTATGCGCATAATAACGTTTTTAATATTGAAGTCAATTATTTAAAACATCATAATGGAATCTTCTACTTTACTAAAAAACTAAAAATTTCAGTTAATTTTAAGATAAGGGTAATCTTGGGAGGGCTAAGCGACTTTAAGTTCTAATATTTTGTCCATATCCCGTCATCAATATCCAGGTAAAGTCATATGGTTCTGTCGCAGAAAATTGTTGAATCTGCTAAAGTTCCAGGATTTTCAGGAGCTGTAGAGATGATCAGTTTCAAATGGAAACATTTTAAACAAGATATTATATATTGATGTTGGTCAGATGGTACCTGGCTTACTCACTGAGCTACCGTGACATTGAAGCCTATCCAACTTCCAAATGACCAATATATCATCTTCTCGAATATTCCGCATAATTTCTTCAAGCACCGGTCTTGCAGTTTTTGCACCACTGGCAAACGATGTCCGAATGGATCAACTTATAATACAAATGACACCTAGTATTGTGATAAAGGACGGGATTCTTGAGATTACTAAAGACGGTAAGTTAAACTTTTTAGATTCTAATTTTAAGCCATTGGACTGCAATCTCAACTTTTCGTTTAAAAATGGTCAACTGCATTCATATATAGATGAAGATGCCTTGAATCCCAAAAAACATCCTTGCTATCTTGTTAAATGGGGTATTTTTGCTTCTGTAGCTGTAGCTGCTGTAATCACTATTGGCCCCCAATTATTAGCTGCAGCGCAAAAAGAGTTTACAAGTGGTTAAGGTTAAATAACGACTAATATCAGACTATTATCTATAGATTCAAACAAACCCCGTGAACGGTTATAATGTAATACAGCGGCACAACATGAACCGTAGGAACTCAGTGAATAGATGATTCGTTGCTTGACATCAATTTATTAGCAAATGTGAATGAGATTTTTATTTGTCAATTAGTTATTATTAAATTCAGTTAGATAATTTTATGGTACAATCCATGCCATCTTAAAAAATAATTTAATTTTTTAGACTTACATTTTCGGTCTAGCTATTTATAAAGAGGCATCCATCCAATCAAAAGCAGAAAGGAATACAGAAAATTGTACTAAATATTTTTTAACAAAGATTGGATTAGCTGGTTCAAACACAAAACAGCATCCTCAACTACCACTTAAAGATTATAAGATAGATTATAATAAATGCCTTGGTAAAGGTGTTTATGGAAGTGTTTACAGTGTGGTGCTTAGACCAGAAAATGAAAAAGGATTTTGATCAAACTGGTTTCCACACATCTACGATTATGTTTATCGGGTAAACAGCAAACCAAAGGATGAAAAATCCAAAAAATACTGCATTAAAATTTTTAAACCCTCGATTCAGGTGCTTTATGAAAATCCTGATCGTCACTTCCCACTGCGACGTCCACTGGATAGTCTTAGTGTACCCTCAGAAGAACGCAAAACGAATGAGATATTACATGAAAAAGGTCTTTCTGGAATCACATTTTTTAATTCCCAAGGTTGGTATATGCAATTAAAAACTCGAGTCAGAGGAAAAACATTGAAGTTTTATCTAGATAATGGGGTTCTAGCCCCTATACCAATGTTGTAAAAAAATGGTTAGAATTCACCCGAGCAATAAAACGGGAAGAAGTCACAGGTCGCTACACTGAAAGAGCTCCTACAAGCCTTAACCATCACCAGCAA
>JACCWN010000052.1 GCA_013697625.1 Legionella sp. | reverse complement strand
TATTTTTTTATAAAAAAATATTTTGACACCACGGAGTGAGTATGAGAGATTAGGCGTGTAGTTTGATTTATTCAGATCGTAAAGAAATTTTCCCCGCGCTACTTACACACTTTAAATGACACCGCCCCAGTAAGACCAAACAAAATAACCAACATAATCTTCTCTCACCACAAACTTAAAATTATATTACAACCCAGCCAATCCATCTCCAAATATTTCCTCAGAAGATTTAGTTGCTAAAATACTAATATATGGTTTCATACGATGAAAAAGACCGCCCAAAGACTGTTTGTATTTTTTGATAAATGCATGGTTATTTTTTGCAATTTCTAGCTCATTAGCAACTGTTAGTTCACAAAATTCTTTTAGTTCGTTGAGTGACAGATAGTATTTATCACCAGTAAATCTATCTTCAAATATAGGATTTGTTTTAATTCCAATCTGTGGCCAAAAAAAATCTCTATTGCAAGCGCAGTAAGTATAAACAATTCTTTCTGCTTTATTTCCTATGATTTCCTGTATATCTTTACGACAATTGATGGAAATCAATACATTATTTAAACCTGATGTACCATAAATAGCATGATATAACCCCGCCGTACACAACTCAATTTCGGCTTGCCAAAATTTAAGTAGTTTATACGTACCATTTAAATGAGTGATCAATGAACCATTTAAATGCTTAAAATCATCAGCACCAAGCGTTATTAATTTGTTAATGTTTTCTTCAAAATTCATCTCAATTGCCATGAAAATATATTACGACAGATGCAGATATGGTCAACAAATTAGCGTGTTTTTCTAGATTTAAGGTTTACGGCTCAACGCACTACCATTAGAAAAAAGGCTAAGGTTTTTCGATTGTACGATACCTGCAATAAGGAGGTCACTCTCTCTGTAATTAAATTCATCAGCGGGCTCGATGCTTATCTCTAGTGCATAATCTAGCACCACTGATTTTGTTAATATTAACATAAAACACTACAATTAAGCATCGCATTTTAATTTTATGTATGAATAAAACCCCAATTCCATTCTTGGCAAAGTGTTGTAACATATAACCGTGAGCAGACTGGTGTTTAGCCCGTTTGATTAATGCATCGATAAAACACAGACCGGCTCACTTTCATGGTTTCACAAATTTTCTTAACCGATATTTTTCCCGAATGTCGCTATGCTCGAATGGTTTATGGGGTGTGACAAGCATCCGCGTGGAAAGATACTCTAAGCTATTTATATGTGGACGAATAGAGCAATATAGAAATAAAATATTCTGACTGTATTATCGACATGTAGTTTGTTACTCTATTTTAGATGTCATCCCTAAGCTGAGGCAGAATGCTTGTTACACGATGAAATTTCCTAGAGCAAAATAAAGCACCTAAGAGTCATATTATTCACACTTTTACCCAAAGTGGCTATTATTGACTCAATAATGTAATAAATGTTATTATGTAACACTTTTAATGCGCAGGAGTTACACCATGCCAATACGGGGATATTTAGAAAAAGGATCAGGTTTTGCTGGTCACATTAGTTCTATTAACGTAAATAATACCCAATATGACTATTGTTCTTTACGTGAAAAATTTGGCTATTTAAGTCCTTTGAATGAAGATGAAGAATTCGGTACTTATAGCTCTTTTAATGAAAAATTTGGTGCTGGCTCTATTGGCATGCTATTGTCCCTAGGTATAACCGCTGCTGTGGCTGGTCCTGTAATTTCCGGATTTAGTGCTCTTCTTTGCCTTTGTATTGTTGGTACCACTGGGGCAGCTATTGGAGGTCATAGCATTATTCAAGGTGTTTATAATAATAAAAATACCTTCTTCAGACGCAATGAATCCTTACCAGATTTTAGCCAAAGAGTTTTAACAGTAGTAATATCTCCTATAGTTTCATTGTTTTTCGCATTAGAACAAACCGTAAAATATTTAGGTTATCTGGCTAAAGCAATTGCCTGTTTGGTACAACTAGATTTGAATAATTGCTTTGATAATATAGGAAGGTCTGGAGATGCATTAATTAAAATTTCCTCTAATCTTACAGCAATGATTTCCAATCCTATAATTAATTTAGTTGATGTTGCTGGCAGCTTAGTTATGCCTTATGTATGTCCACAAACACAGGATGAAAATCTTATAGAAACTGGGCCAACTGTTACATTTCTCAGTTAATTATTCTGAAAATACGCTGGGGATATAAGAATGGCATAAGAAGGCATAAGAAGGCATTCTTGTACAATTGCTACTACCTGTAAGGGCTCGCTTTCATAAACACGCGGGCTCGCACTTATCGCAAAAAATGGGCTCACATTAATTGACTCTATCCGAAAATTTCGGCTCACATTAAATGATTTTATAAATTTCATGGCTCACATTA
>JACCWN010000051.1 GCA_013697625.1 Legionella sp. | reverse complement strand
TTTGTTAATATGGCGATTGTATGGCAAAAAAATTACTCTTTACCTTTGATGTGGCAACAGTTTCTAAAGTCTTAAATCATGAAATCCCGAATCTTTTTATAGATTCTATCTCAATTATTGAGACCGGTTGGGACCACCTAGTGGCTGAGGTTAATGGGGAATGGATTTTTCGTTTCCCACGAACAAAGGGCTCTATAGCTAATCAAGAGCGGGAAAGAGATCTTTTAGGTTATTTAAAAAACCATCTATCATTATCCATTCCGGATTTTCATTATCTTGGTAAAGAGACAGCGTTTGTAGGTTATCAAAAAATACGTGGAATCCACTTAAACAAGCAAATATACACAAGCCTAGATCTTAAGGTTCGCAAGCATATTGCTAAATCTATCGCCTCCTTTTTTACCGAACTTCATCAAGCCGTTAGCATTGATCAAGCTCGTCAATGGGGATATGCACCCATTATTCGTCCTCTTTTGGAGATAGAATTAGAATTACTTTGCACCCTACCGAGGGAAATCGCCACTATGATCAATGACGCTGTATCCTACGCGTGCCTGGATCTAAGCCGGGGTCAGGTTTTTTGCCACCAAGATGTCAATGGTGACAATATGGCCTGGGACGAAACGACTAGGCAAATCAATGGCGTCTTCGATTTTTCAGATACGGGAATAGGACATTATTCTTTAGATTTTGCGGAGCTGTTCGTCATTGATGCAGAGTTAGCCATATTAACTGCTGAGATCTATGCGCAGATGAACAATGTTGTTAATCCTTTGATGGGTGGAGCTTCGGATTACGTTTTACGGAAAGCCACATGGATAGTTCTAGGTCGAAAAAACCCGGTCCCGCAAAGTGAAAATGAGTTACTTGAAGGGCTAAGGGATTTTCTCCCCATTTGGCATGATGTCGTGAGTAGGACTGTTATAGTTTAGGTCAGAGGATTATTACGTTAATTTTACGTCAATTAATGATAATAATTGACAGGTACCTATAATTTACTAATAATTTATACATGTAAAATTATAAAAAGGTTATCTTATGTTTACGTTTAGAGTCAGTCCTAAATCTGGTCAGTTAAAACAAAAAAACACTGATAAACTAGAAGAATTGGCGACACTTTGCAGCAGCAAAACATTTCCAGATTACCAAGAGACGGCCTCTATTTTAGAAGAACTTAGAAATTTACGGACAGAAAATGAATTATTACAGGATGAAATACTCGACTCTAGCGAAAAATATATCAATCTATTTTCTAGGTTTTCCAATTGGAGTCAAGCATCATTAGAACAACTTAGAATTAAAGAACAGAAGAGGACAATAGCTTCAGCCGTTATGCATATGATTAATTTGACTTCCAAAGGCAGTAGTGAACAAAACCCTCTCATTACAAAATTGTTGGAGAGTCAAATTTCTTTTCATTTGAATAACCTACCTTCTCTTATCTAGATATGATTAATCTTAGAAAATTATTTGATTATTTGAAAAAAAACAAATCAATTATAGAATTAAGTTTTTATGAAACCGAAATTGATAGACGCACTTCCTTAACAGTCTTAAAGGCTCTCGAAGACCTTCCAAGAATCGAAAAGCTTCAGTTGGGTCTTTTGCTCGATGAGAATGAGATTAGCAAATTTATTGAAAATAATAAGTCTGTAAAAGAATTATCTCTGCGAAGATTGAGGCCAGGTGGGCTGTACCCTAATGCCGAAATTTTTAAAAATGCGGTTAGAAACAATCACACTTTAACAACGATTAATTTTGCATTAGGCCAAGATAAAACATTTAATGTTGATGAATTTTTAGAACGTAATAGAACACAACAAAATAGTTTACCAAAAAGTGAGGTTAAGGAAGTTAAAGAAGAGATAACTAGAGATAATGTAGTAGACATTTTATTACAGACAGGCTGCGATAAAGATACCCTCACCAATCTTTTTGGAAATTTAGATGAGGCACCCAAGGCCAACTTCAATCCAACTTAAAATAGATGCTTGTCAATAAACGACGCTAATTGATCGAGTAAGCCAAAGGAGCTTCCCCCTTAGCTTCTCACAGGGCGGTGTCATTTAAAGTGTGTAAGTAGCGCGGGGAAAATTTCTTTACGATCTGAATAAATCAAACTACACGCCTAATCTCTCATACTCACTCCGTGGTGTCAAAATATTTTTTTATAAAAAAATA